>JAIEPK010000160.1 GCA_019749875.1 Candidatus Binatia bacterium
CCGGTGACGCCTGCACCGCGGGCGTCGGCTGCGGCGGCGGCGGTGGCGGGAGCTGGGCACGCGAGGCCAGCCTCGACGATGCCGGCGCGCCGGTGCACGGCACGTCCGGTGGATCGCCGGCCGGCACGTCGGGGGCCGTGATGCTCACCTTCGACATCTGCGCCGTCGACCCGGACAACGCGGACTACTGCGTGCCCGGCGCGGTCGGCGTCACGGCGGCCCACGCACAGATCGAGCTGGTGCGCCGCGGCAATCGCCTGGTGCGCCTGTGGCTGCGCGGCAGTGCCACCTTCGACGTCCGCGACCTCGACCTGTCGCGGCTGCGGATCCTCGCCGGGATGCAGCCGCTGCGCGGCCTCTGGCGCGGCAAGGCGCGCGATCGGAACAAGGACGGCTTCGCGGATCTGCGCTTCGATCTGAGCCGCGATGCCACGCAGCCCGCGTCGCTCGACGCGCTGAGCTGCGTGTACGGCGCCCGGCTGACGGGTTCGCCGTTCGTCGGCTGCGCGCGGCCGCAGACGGTGGCCCAGCTGCGAGCCGCCGCGAAGGCAGCCCGGCGATGAAGCGCCTGCGAGCCGCCGCGGGCGCAGCATTGCTGGTGGTGCTGCTCGCGGTGGCACCGGCGATGGCCGGCTCGAACGCGACGAACTACGGCGGCGACGGCGCGCTTGCGGTGAACCCGCGCACGGGCGCGGCGTCGCTCGACGTGGCGCTGTTCTCGCTCGAGGGGGTGCAGCCCGACAGCGCGGCGTCGCTGGTGCTGAGCTACCGGGAGGAGGACGCGATCAGCGACGCGGACGAAACGCACACGGTATTCGGTCTGCCGTACGGCTGGGCGCTGAACCTGTCGTACGTGGCGAACCGGGACACGTACCAGGAGCTGAACGTCGACGGCGCGCAGACGTACGTGCTGGACGCGACGTGGACGACGCAGTTCCAGGCGGCGGGCGCGTCGAGCGCGACGCCGGTCAAGACAGGATTGAAGGAGTACAACCAGGCCGACGTGCAGTACCGAGCCGATGCGGGCACGGTGACGGTGGGCGGGATCACGTCGCACTCCGTGATCCAGTCGCTGGACGGTCGAGCGAGGTACCTGTCGGCGAACGGGGTGCTGCTCGCGTCGCAGGACCGCTGGGGGAACCAGGTGAGCTACACCTGGGAGGCCGACCAGCCGGCGGAGCACGCGCGACTCGCGGGGATGATCGACTCGTGGGGCCAGGCGATCACGCTGACGTACGGCACGGCACCCGACGGCTCTGCGCAGCAAGGTGCGGTGACGGTGACCTTGCCCGACGGGCGGCGCGTGGGATGGGTGGTGCAGGACGGCGTGCTGACGCGGATCTTCGATGCGCAGGGGAAGATCACGGTGCTCGGGTGGGAGACGTCGTGCGGTTACCAGGTGGTGTCGAACGCGACGATGCCGACGGGAGCCGCGACGCGGCTTCAGCACCAGTGCATGTCGGTGTGCGCGTCGGCGCCGACGCAAGGGACGCAGTGCACGAGTGATACGGTCACCTGGCCGGTGGTGGCGACGCGTGTGGACTGCCCGAGCGGCACGCCGTGCGCGGTGGGGACGGCGGACTCGCTGACCTTGACGTACGAGCTCGGCGGCACGAGCAGCGCGCCGACGGGGAACAACTACACAGGCTTTCCGTACTACTCGCCATACGCGGCGACGGACCCCGCGGCCGACGCGCTGATGTCGTCGAACGACGGGACGTTCACGTACACGACGGCGGTGGTGAAGCGTCACGCGGACCAGAGCGAGGCGCAGCGAGTGGAGCGGACGTACGACTTCCTGCACCTGGAGCGCGAGGAGGCGTCGTACATCCCGCCGCCGGGCGGCGACGCGGCGACGGTGCTGATGCGCGCGACGTCGCACTGCTACCAGGTGACGAGCGCTGCGCCGACGAGCGGGTGCCCGGTGCCGTCGAGCACGGATTACCGGCAGCTGCCGGCGAGCTATCAGAGTGCGGTGACGTCGGGGACGTGCGTGTTCGCGTCCAGTCCGACGGACAGTGCAGGTGCGCGGGTGTCGGTGGTGACGCGAGCGTACGACGGCTTCGGGGAGCTGCTGCAGACGCGGCGGTATCAGGGGACGACGGACGGTGCGGTGATGTCTGCCGGTGCGTGCGACCGCGCGCGACGGCTCGACCCGAGCGGTCTGCCGCGCGCATTCGAGGCGTATTTTGCATACGACACGCCGAGCACGGTCGACGGGCAGGGATACCTGCAGCTCGGCGCGTCGGCCGGGAAGTACGGACTGCTGCAGGCGGCACAGGCATTCATCTACCCGGACGACAGCGACGCGACGCCGGTGCGCGTGACGCTCTCGTGCGGGACGCCTGATGCGAGTGGTCGCGCGGTGACGACGGAGACCTTCGGGCTGCTCGCGACGAGCACGTCGCCGCCGACGACGCCCGGTGTGGTGCCGGCATGTGCCGCGCCGCCGTGGAGCACGTCGATCGCACCGCCGAAGGTGCAGACCTACACGTACGACAGCGTCGGTCGTGTGCTGTCCAAGATTCTCACGTGGGGCGGCGGTGGCGCGAAGCCGCCCGGGATCACGCAGCGCACGACGACGTTTGCGTTCACCCAGACCGCGAGCGCGCCTGGCGAGCAGTCGTGCGCGCAGGTGCTGCAGAAGGTGGAGACGGACGACAACGGCCACACGCAGACGACGCGCGTGTGCATCGCGAACGGTTTCCCGCTGTCGGTGACGGACGCGCTGGGGCGTACGACGACGTACGTGCACGACGCGCTCGGCCTGACGACGCAGCAGATGATGCCGAACGGGACGTTTTCGACGGCGGCGTACTCCTACGCGTGCCCGACGGCGCCCGACGGCACGGCGACGTGCCCGCCGGCGAGTGGCGTGACGTCGTGCCCGACGGACCCCGCGGGACGGAGCTGCGTGACGCTGACGCAGCACGCGGGCAGCAACCCGCAGACGGGAGCCGCGAACGCGAGCTACGCGGACGGGATCTCCCAGGTCGTGGTGCTCGACGGGCTCGGGCGTCCTGCATTGACGCAGGACAACGTCGGTGCGAGCGGCACGAGCTACACGGCGCTGCAGCAGCGCACCGCGGCGGTGTACGACGATCTCGGACTGACGACGAGTGCGACGGAGCAGATCGGGACGTCTGCGCCGCTGATCTACACCAGCACGTACGGGTACGGACCGAAGTATCGCCCGACGCAGATCTGCGACGCATGGGGTGTGGCGCATCAGGTGGTGCGCGATGACGTCGCGCAGCAGACGCTGGCGCTGGTCGATGGGCACGGCGACACGGCGACGACGTACGACGACTCGGGTCACGTGACGGAGCAGGAAGACTGCCCGCTCGGCGCGCCGGTGGCGGCAGGGAGCGGTGCGTGTCCGACGGTGGCGTCGGCGAGCACGGGGGCGGCGTGCTCTGCGGCGGGGTACCAGACCAACTTTTCAGTGGACGGCGCGGGAGTCGAGCTGTCGCGGACGACGAACGACCCGACGGCGCCGCCGGACAGCGCGTCGGTGGTGTCGGTGACGTCTGCGGCGACGTACACGGCCGACCTGCTGCGCGTGGCGTATGCGCATCAGGGGACGACCGGGGACGGCAGCGGCGACGTGACGAGCAATGCGTCGTGGACGCAGGACCTGAACGGCGCGCAGCTGGCGTACGTGCTGAACGTGAACGGTGGCAGTGCCACGACGGACACCGTGACGTACGACGGCGTCGCGAACGCGACGGCACTGACCAACCCGCTCGGTGCGCCGTTGACCGAAAACCGTACGTACACGGCGACGGATCAGGTGGCGACGCGCACGGACACCGCCGGAACCGTACACGCGTACTACTACGACACGCTCGACCGGTTGGCGCGCTACTGCCACGCGGTTCCGCAAGGTGGCTCAGCAGGCGAGAGCTACGCGCGCGACCCGCTGACGGGCTCGATTCTGCAGGTGACGCACTTCTCGAACGCGGGCGCGTGCAGCGCGTGCCAGGGCGGCAGCTGCGGCGACGTGGCGGAGAGCACGATCGCGTACACCTACACACGCTTCGGCGCGGTCGCGACCAAGACCTACGCCGGCGCCAACGGCGCGCCCGGTGCGACGCTCGAATGGGCGTACGACGCCTACCAGCGTCCGACCTGCTTCGCCGACGCGATCGCGACGGCAGCAGGGCAGCACTGCCCGGCGTCGCCGACGCCGACGGGCTGGGCGCCGTCAAGCTCCTCGTTGCTGACGGCGACGACCTACTGGCCCGACAGTGATGCGTACCGTCGCGGCACGGTGCAGCGTGTTTGCCGCGGGGTCGCGCAGGCCGACGGCAGCGTGGCGCCGCGCTGCATCGAGTACGACGTCTACACGCCGGTCGACACGACGGGTGCATGCGCGTCGGTGCCGGCCGGCACGGACGTGACGGGAGCGTTTGCGGGCCTGCAGAAGACCGAGACCGTGTGCATGGGCGGCAGCTGCCAGGAGGGCACGGGCACGCTCATGACGCAGACGACCACGGAATACGACACGTACCGCCGCCCGTGCACGGTGACGGCGCGGACGTCGCTCGGCGCGACGATCCTCGAGACGAGCTACACGTACGACGCGTACGGCAACGTGATCAGCGAGACGCACACGTCGGACCTCGATCAGACGACGGCGAGCAACTACAGCGCGACCTACGCGTACGACGGCCTGATGCGTCTGGTCAGCGACGCGCGGACGGACGAGAGCGGTGGATTGCTGGTGTCGCGCCAGTACGCGTACGACGCGCGCGGCAATCCGACGTCGACGGTGGAGACGCAGGCGGGCGGCAGTGCGCAGTCGGTCGCGGTGCGGGTGCGGCCGTGGCCGGTGCGACGGCCGCACGGTCGCGCGCACGGTGTGGTGCGCGTGCGGATCACGGGCAGCGCGACGGTCGACCTCGCGAAGCTCGATCCGGATACCGTACGGCTCGGCGGCGTGAAGCCGCTGCGCGCGCGCCTGCTGCAGCACCCGAACCGCGACGGCTACCATGATCTGGACTTGACGTTCCGCGCGCGCCGCCTGCCGGTCGACGCGGCACCGTGCGTGCGCGGCACGCTGGTCGACGGCAAGACCGAAGTGTGGGGCTGCGCCGCCGGTGCCACCAGCGCGACCACGACGACGGCTTACGTCTACAACGCCGACGGCGCACCGACGCAGACGACGGTGACGCCCGCCGGCGGCACGCCGGTCGTGACCTACTTCACCTACGACGACTTCGTGCCCGCCGAGGGCGCGCCCGCCACCGGCACGGTGCAGCGCGGCACCGGCACGCTGCGCGGCACCGGGCCGCGTCCCGGAGCCGCGTACTGGACGACCGCGTACACCTACGACCAGCGCGACCGCCTGCTGAGCCAGAGCGGACCCGACACCCCGCCGGTGACCTACACCTACGACGCCGTGTCGCTGCTGGCGACGACCAGCGCCGGTGGCGAGACGTGGCACTACTCCTACGACGAGAGCACCGACGCGCAGGTGACGAGCATCGTGGCCGACGAGGCCGGGCTCACGTCGCGCGAGCTCGGCCCGCTGCGCTCGCTCACCAACGGCAGCACGGGCAGCGACCAGCTGCGGGTGCAGCCGGACAAGGACGTCGCCGGCCTGTACGACCCGGCGAGCAACACGTTCGCGCCGTACCCGACCGATGCGTGGGGCGCGCCCGAGTCCGACCCCGGTGACGGCACGCTCGATCTCACCCAGAACCCGTTCCAGTACGCGGGCGAGTACCGCGACCCGGTGTGGGGTGGCGTGTACCTGCGCGCGCGCTGGTACGCCCCGAGCGTGCCGGCCTTCCTGTCGCGCGACCCGCTGCCGAATTTGAACCGCTACGGCTACGGCGACGGCAACCCGCGCAACCGGGTCGATCCGAGCGGCCGCAGCTGGAAGTCGTGGAACGCGGGCGGCGCGCGCTTCATGAACGACTTCACGCACCTGTTCGCAGGGGCCGGCACCACCGAGCGCGTGCTGCTCGGGCCGGCCTACATCGCGACGCAGGCGATCGCCGAGCCGAAGATGTTCTGGCAGTCGATGAAGACCAGCTTCACCAGCGACTACGGTGCTGCGGGCGCGCTGATGGTCGCGAGCATGGTCGCGCAGACCGCGCTGCACTTCGCACCCGGCGTCGACTCGGTCGGCGGCTCGATCGCCTTCATCGGCCGGACCTTCACCCAGGCGGTGCTCGGCGTGGGGCAGTCGGACGTCGGGGCGTACAGCCACGGCTTCCGGCGTTTCGACAAGAGTGCCTTCTATCAGAGCCTCGAGCTGTCGGCCGGCGACGTCGTCGACATCCGCGGCTTCGCCTCGCTCGGCTTCCGACCCTACAACCTGTCGCCCGCGGAGGTCGCGGAGCGCCTCGACGGCGCGCCGTTGACGGAGGTCTACCGGTCACGGCTGGTAAACTCCTACGCGCGCACCCCGAACGACAGCGCCTTCACGGCGAGCGTCAAGGCCGTGAAGCGGCAGCTCGTCGCCCAGCCGCACTGGCTCGGCTACCTCACCGACCACAGCTACTCCGGCCATGACGGCGTCGTGATCTTCGGCACGGGTGGCGGCGTCTTCATGAACGAGCTGACGCACGACGGCGTGCTGATCCGCGCGTACTTATCGCGCGAGAACGTCTTGAAGAACATCGCGGCCAAGCCGAACTTCCGGGTGTCGTACATGCGCGTCGGCTCGCTGGAACATGACGGAATGCTCAATCGCGTGATGGACAACGCCAATCCCATGGGGATGCGGGTCATCGACAAGTCCGGCCCGATCCAGGATGTCGTCCGAAAGCGTGTTCCGCAAGGGATGAACGAATTCTCGCGCATGCGGAGGAACTGCCAGATGCATGCGACGGGGGTGATCCGCGGCCTCGATCCGGATCCGTGAGCAGTCCGCGCCCCGCCGGTGGCATGCCCACGCCCGGGGGACGGAGACGGCCTGCCGCTGCGATGGCCGATCGGGGCGGCTTCAGCGACGCTGCCGACGCTTCGGCGTCCCCGCTGAGCCGGAGCCGCGACGACCAACGGGGGCGCTTCGGGTGGCCCGCCTGAAGCGTGTCTCAGCGGGCGGTGACCGCATCGCCAGCGCTCGCGCTCGGCGCGCGCCTCGA
Source organism: Candidatus Binatia bacterium (assembly GCA_019749875.1). GTDB lineage: Bacteria > Desulfobacterota > Binatia > UBA12015 > UBA12015 > VGTK01. Next base: position 7,101 of record JAIEPK010000160.1, read on the forward strand.
CGTCGGTCGGTGCGAGCTGCGCGCGCGCCTCTACGGCTCGACCGAGCGCTGCGAGGTCCCGCGCCCGCCGGCCGCGGCCTTGTTCAGGATCGTGCTCGCGACCTCCTGCGAGGCGCGGCGCCGCATCGACGACAGCGCGAGGCGGCCGAGGCGGTGGTTGTCGAGCGGCTCGCCGAGCTGCTGCTCCAGGAGGGGCAGCGGCCAGCGACCTCGATCCAGCCGCACGCGCGCACGCCGTTGCGCAGCCTGGTCGCTGTACTCGTGCTCGCTCGTCGACGAGGGGCAGGGCGCGGGAGCGGTCGTGTCGGCGTGATCGTGTGCGGCTATCCGTTCGGCTTGGCGATCGTCAACGGTCTCGTGATCACCGGCACCTATCGGGGGCGGGTGAGCGCGCTCGACCGCGCGACCGGTGCGATCGTCTGGACCTGGACGCGCCCGGCGACGCTGGTGTCGTTGCGGCGTTCCCGCTGAGACGGGGAGGCCGCGCGACGCCGCCGCGGGCAGCTCTGCGTGCGCGGCTTCCGCATGCACGACGTCACGTACCTGCTGATCACCGGGCTCTCGGTCGAGCAGCGGCGCCGGCACGAGCGCGAGCTGCTCGCATACTACCTCGACGCGCTGCGCGCGGCCGGCGTGCGCGACGTCCCGGATCTCGACACGACCTTCCTCGAATACCGGCGCGCGGCCGTGTGGGGTGTCTACATCGGCTGGCTCACGACGCCGATCGACAACTACGGCTGGGACGTGACGGTGATGAACCACATCCGTCTGCTGACGGCCTACCGCGACCTCGAGAGCGCGTCGGCCGTCGCGTCCCTGCCCTGAGCGGCACGGGCGAGCCGCGATGGCCGTCCTTCGTCGATCCGACGTCGTGTCTCGGCACAGCGGAGCTCGGCGCTGCCCGGACGAGGATCGCGATGAACTCCATGCAGACGTGGCACGAGTGCCCGCGGGCTCTCCGATCGAGGCCGGGAGCCCGCAGGGCGCATCCGCGAGGACACGGAGGCGGTGCTCGCGCCGCTAGGACTTGACCGAGATCTCCGTCCCCTCGTTCAGCGCGATCAGCGACGTCTCGAAGCCGCTCTCGGGCCCGCGAAGCCATGCGAGATCGTCGTCGTGGTCGGCCCAGAAGGCGCCCACGTTGTCCGAGACGAGGATCGCGCCCTTGCGCATGCGCGGGCAGACGAGCCGGGCCACCGCGAGCATCGCCGGCGGAAAGCCGTCGTTGAGGAAGAAGTCCATCGATTCGTCGAGGTCGCGCAGGCTCTCGGTCGCGTCACCCTCGCGGATCTCGACGAGATCGTCCAGGCCGGCGGCACGAAGGTTCTCGCGGGCCCGCGCCGCCTTCGACGACACGAGCTCGGTTCCGATGACGCGCCCGCCGCCATTCGCGCGCACCGCCATCGCGAGCCAGATCGTCGAGATTCCGAACGAGGTGCCGAACTCGACGATGGTGCGCGCTCCGATCGCCCTGGCGAGGAGGTAGCAGAGAGCTCCTTGGCTGCGATCGATGCAGATGGCGCTCTCCGCGAGGCGGGGACCGAACCTCTCCCAGGAGATGCCGCGTCCGGTGAGCAGCCGCGGGAGCTGGTCGAGGCCGCGCAGCATCAACCAGCGCTCGTCGCGCTCGGCCGCGCGATGAAGCTCCGCGAGCAGGTCGCGCACACGGTGGTCGGGAATGACGGAGATGGGATCGCGAATCGCGGACATCGCGCGCTCCGAACAGACCGATGCCGCCATCCTCGATGCGGCGACTCGCGTTCTGGAGCGCGACGGAGCGGCCGGCTTCAACACCAACCGGGTGGCCGAGAGGGCCGGGGTCAGCGTCGGCTCGCTGTACCAGTACTACCCCAACAAGGTCGCCCTGCTGTTCGCGCTCCAGGAAAGAGAGATCCGGACGACCACCGCGATGCTCGAAGGCATCCTCGCCGAGGAATCCTGGTCTCCGCGCCGGCGCGTCGTCGAGGCGGTCCGCGGCTTCTTCGAGACCGAAGCCGCGGAAGCACGCTTGCGGCACTCGCTCCAGGATGCCGAGGTCTGGTTGCGCGACTCGCCGGAGCTGACCGCCGCGCGCGCACGGATCTTCGAGGTGGTGCTGCGCTTCCTGGAGAGCACGACGCGGCGAAAGAAGCGCGACCTGCCGTTCGCAGCCTCCGTCATCGTCACGGTGGTCTCGAGCGTCGCGGAGTCGCTCACGAGCACCTCCTCGGACCCCGACTTGCGACGGCGCTGGGCCGACACGATCGCGTCGATGCTCGCAAACGAGTTCGGGATCGTCGCGTGACGAGCGCGGCGAGACTGCCCGATCACCTGGCCGGCACGTCAAGTTGTGAACGGGGGCCTTCCGTCCGCCCGGAGTGCGCGGACGAGCGTGACGGGGTGTCGCGCCATCTTGACGAGCGTCTTGACGGCACCGGCTCGGGATCTGCTGGCGAACAGGTCCGGATGAATCCTGTCCAGCGGCCCCGAAGCGCGCGGCAGGGGCCGACCGGACTCCGACTCGATCCGCGCCAGCTCGTTCTCCTCCACGTAGAGGATGCAGTTCTGCCGATACCACCAGGGAATCTCGCCGAGGTGCCAGATCCGGAACCGGATGTAGTCGACGGGCACGTAACGCGAACGAGCGAAGATGGACGCCCAGTAGCTGGGCCATCGTTCGTTGAAGTGGTTGTTGCCGCCTTGTCCCGGGATCGCAGCCGCGAACAGGATCCTGGTCGACGCGGCGCAGAGCTCGCGGACGAACGTGCTTGCACGTGCCGCCGTGAGGTGCTCGGCGGTTTCGAGGGACACGGCCAGGTCGAAGCGTCGAGTCAACCGAACCGGCTCTTCCAGGCTCTGCAGCATCAAGGAGAAGTCCGATCGGGCGATGATCGAGTCGTCGGTCCACTCTGCCGCCCAGGGCCCTTCGACCCCGGTGAGGTCGGTCACTCCGAGCTCCTTCGCGGCCGCCAGCCAGGTGCCGGCGCCGCAGCCGAAGTCGATGACCGAGCGCACCTCGAAGCTGTCGAGCAGCATCGGCAGGATCGTGCGCGCGGCGCGCAGGGAGCCGATGTTTTTCTTATGATGATAGGTCGAGTGATAGATCTTCAGGCGTGGATCATCGACCGTCATGGCGCGTCTTACTTGATCGCCAAGAAGCCTTCGAAGCACACGTACTTGAACACGGACATGACATCGACGAAGCCGGCTCTCCTGAGGAGATCGAGATTGCCTTGGGTCGAGAACGGCTCCAGCACGCCCTTGAGGCTCCGGGCCTTGTTGGCGATCTCGACGTCGTCGAAGCCCTGACTGCGCTTGTAGTCGGCATACTGGGCGGTCATCATGTCCTGGAAGCGCGCATCCGGTGCACGGACCTTCTCGAACAGGAAGAAGCCGCCGCCCCAGTTGAGTGCCTGGTAGATCCTGTCGAACACCTGCTGCCGATGTCGCGGCGGTACGAACTGGATCGTGTAGAACGACACGATCATGTCGGCTGGCTCGAACGAGAGCTCGACGATCGAGCCCTCCTGGATGTCGACCTGAGGGAGGTCGCGGCAGTTGTGGCGAGCAGCCTCGACCATCTCGGGCTCGCGATCGACTCCCACCACCCGCACCCCGCGATCCGCGGCACGCAGGGCGATCGTCTTGCTCAGCGAGCCCGTCGAGCATCCGAGATCGTAGGCCAGGCCTCCGTTGCGCAGGAAGAAGTCCGAGAGGCTGGCGATCAGCTCGTGGCTGTCTCGATAGTACGGAACCGATCGGGCGACGTGCTCGTCGAAATGCTCGGGCACGCCGCCGCCGAACGTCCAGCGGGCGTTCTCGGCCGCGATCGAATCGCCCACCGGAGGCTCGTGGTTGGATTTGTTCACGTCCCTCATGTTCGGCCGCCCGTGTTGCGTTGGATCGTACGTTCGAGGAGGCCAGCCGCGGTCTGGTCACCGCTCCGTCGGCAGATTCTCGGGTGCTGGGTGCGCGGCGGACGCTTGGCGGAGCGGGGTGCGCTACGCGATGTCCGATACGGCGCGTGTCGTGTCAAATCGCGCGGAGGAGCGCAGCAGGCAAGATCACGAGCGACTCGACCGCCGAGTCGATGAGCGACGGGTCGCGCTTGAGCTTGACGAGCTCGCCCGGACGCGAAGTCGAGTGTACGCATCGAAGGGGGCGCCGTTTCTCTCGAATTCGCGACTCTCCAGCGCGTCCGGTCAGATCCGTGATCGATCGACATGGGCTCGCGAAGGCGTATGATCGAGAACCTTGCCCGTATCCCGCGATTCCGTCGATCTAGCCTGCCGGCTGCTGGCCCTCGAGGGCGGTCAGGAGCGGCCCACGGGCGGCGGCGTGACCGCGGGCAGGGTCGCCGAGCGCGGTGGCGGGTCGGCGATTCCGCTGGTGCGCGTCTGCGCGAAGTTGCGGACGATGCTCGGTGCGTTGGTGGGCACGACCGGGTTTCGCACGCTCCTCGCCCGGGCGTTGACGCTCGCAACGGCGCACGATGCGGCGCTGGCCGACGTCCGGGTGCTCGACGATGGATCGCTGTCGGGGATCGACGAAGGCAGCGCGGCCGCTGGGACTGCGGCCGCCGAGGCCCTCGTGGCGCAGATACTGGACCTCGTCATCACCTTCATCGGCCTGGCGCTGCTGCTGCAGCTGTTGCGCGCCGATTGGCCCGAAGTGTCCTCCGGCGCACCCGGGACGGGAAGCAGCACGACATGAACGAGCAGAAGACGGTGGTGATCGAGAAGCTCGCGACTGGCGTGCCGGGGCTCGACGAGGTCCTCGGCGGGGGGTTGCCGGAGTACTCCTTCAACGTCATCGCGGGAGCGCCCGGGTGCGGCAAGACGACACTGGCCCACCAGATCATGTTCGCGGCTGCCACGGCGGACCGCCCCGCTCTCTACTTCACCGTGCTCGGCGAGCCGGCGATCAAGATGCTGCGCTACCAGCAGCAGTTCGCGTTCTTCGACCAGCCCAAGCTCGAGAGCTCGGTGCGGTTCGTCAACCTGAGCGAGATCGTGCTGGAGAAGGATCTCGACGCCGTGTTGGCCGAGATCGTGAAGCGGGTGGAGGCGACCAGCCCAGGGATCGTGGTGGTGGATTCGTTCCGGACCGTGGTGCGCAAGGCGCAGGGGGAGTCGGGCGAGATGGAGCTGCAGGGCTTCGTGCAGCGCCTGGCCCTGCACCTGACCACGTGGCAGGCGACGACCTTCCTGATCGGCGAGTATGCCGAGGCGGAGGTGCGCAACAATCCGGTCTTCACCGTCGCCGACGGGCTTTTCTGGCTCTACCAGTCGGTCGAGCGAAACTCGGTCGTGCGCAAGATGCAGGTGATGAAGCTGCGCGGCCAGGAGTCGGTTCCCGGTCTGCACACGTTTCGCATCACGTCGGCGGGCGTGCAGGTGTTCCCGCGGACGTTCGGTCTCACCGGGCCCGCCGACGAGGAGAAGGGCACGCGGCGGCTCGGGTTCGGCGTGCCCGATCTCGACGCCATGATGGGCGGCGGGGTGCCTTCGGGACACAGCGTGCTGCTCGCGGGTCCTTCCGGTGCAGGCAAGTCGATCCTGGGCACGCACTTCATCGCGGAAGGGCTGCGCAACGGGGAGCCGGGGATCGTGGCCGTGTTCGAGGAGCTCCCCGACGAGTACGCGAGCCGCGCGGCCAAGTTGGGGATGAATCTCGACCGGAGCCGGGAAGACGGCTCGCTGGAGATCCTCTACCTGCGCCCGCTGGACCTCTCGGTGGACGAGACGCTGAACGAGATCGTGTCCGCCGTGAAGCGCACGGGCGCCAGGCGGCTCGTGATCGACTCGCTCGTCGGCTTCGAGCTCGCGCTGGCGCCGGGCTTCCGTACCGACTTCCGTGAGTCGCTGTACCGGATGATCGGCGCGCTCACGCGACTGGGGGTCACGATCGTCTCGACGGTCGAGATCGAGGAGAACTTCACCTCGCTCGGGCTGTCCAACTTCGCGATCTCGTTTCTCAGCGACGACATCCTTCGCCTCCGCTACGTGTCCATCGCCGGGCAGCTGCGGCGCATGCTGATCGTCGTCAAGATGCGTGGCGGCCGGCACAGCGTCGACATGCGGGAGTACGAGGTCACCGACACGGGAATCGTCGTCGGCGAGCGTCTCCAGGGCTACCGCGCTCTGACCACGGGCATCCCGGGGCCGTGGAGCGATCGGGACGCGTCGGACGGGGGGCGGCGGGAAGTCGCGCGCTCGAAGCCAAGAACATGAGGACCCATGCGATGATCCGTTCGAGCTCGCCGGCAATGGAGTTCCCGCAGCTCTGCGCGTTCCTCGCCGAGCTGTCGCCGCAGCCGATGGTGGCCGTCGAGGGGGGCACGCAGATCGTGCGCTACGCGAATCCGGCGTTTCGCAGGTTGCTCGGCAGCGAGCCCGAGCACCTCATCGGCCGGCCCTTCGCCGAGGCCGTCCCCGAAGGCATGGCCAACGGGTGTGCCGCGATGCTGGAACGGGTGTTTCGCACCGGGATCGCCGAGGCGCTCGACGAGCAGCCGCACGGTCCGAACGCCGATCAGGGAGGGCATGCGCCGTTCTCCTACTGGTCGTATCTGGCGTGGGCGATTCTCGGTCCGCCTGAAGGCCGGGAATCGGAGCCGGTCGGGGTCATGATCCAGGTGACCGACGCAACCGTCATCGCGAAATTCCGGCGCGAATCGGTGGCGATCAACGAGGCCCTCGTGGAGTCGAGCGTCCGTCTCCACGAGCTGATGGACGAGGCCACGGAGCTCAATGCGGCGTTGCGGCAGAGTGAGGCCCGGGAGCACGGCGCTCTCCTGGAGGCCCAGGCCGCAAACCAGGGCAAGGAGATCTTCCTCGCCACGCTCGCGCACGAGCTGCGCACTCCGCTGGGCGCAATCCTTGGTTGGACGAGCTTGCTCCGCAAGCCACCGAAGGGACGTCCGGCGATCGATGCCGCGCTCGACCATGGGCTCGAGGTGATCGAGTGCAACGCGCGGGCCCAGGCGAAGCTGATCGAGGACGTGCTCGACGTGGCCCGGATCGCTTCCGGCAAGTTCGAGCTCGACTGCAAGTCCTTCGACGTCGAGGCCCTGGTGCGCGCGGCAGTGGACACGGTGCGGCCCACCGGTGCGGCCAAGGGGCTGGCCATCGACGTGGCCACCGAGCCCGACGGCGGTACCAGCGCGTTCGAGATCGTGGCCGATCCGGCCCGGCTGAACCAGGCGGTGCTGAATCTGCTGGGCAATGCCGTCAAGTTCACGCCGAAGGAGGGCTCCATCTGGGTTCGCCTGGCGCGCATCACGAAGCCCGAGGGAAAGGCGATGCGCATCGTCGTCGCCGACAACGGGCAAGGCATCCCTCCGGCGCTCCTGCCCCGGGTCTTCGATCGCTTCACACAGGCGGACGCGCTCCGGTCGAACCAGCTCGGCGGACTGGGGCTCGGACTCTCCATCGTCCGTCAGATCGCGGACCTGCACGGCGGCAGCGTGTCGGTGCACAGCGAGGGGCAGGGCCGCGGTGCGCAGTTCACGCTCGAGCTGCCGCTGGTTGCAGCTACGAGACGCTCCCCCGTCGCGAGCTGATCGCGCACGGGAGTGCTCTCGCGCGCTCGACCCGCCCCTTCAGGCGCCGAGCGCGGTGCGGAAACGCTTGACGGCCGCAGCGGCGGTCGCCCGGACGTCGGCGAGGACGGAGTCGACCATCTCCCTGACGTCCGCCCACGACCCGCCGGCGGCCGCGGACACGCGCTTCATCGTGACCGCCGCCTCGCGCTGCTTCGACTTCAGCACCGCCAGCTGGCCGCGCGCGTCCCGGCGCAACGCGCGGATCCGCGCGCGCGCCTCGGCCTCGAGCTTCCGCTCCGCCTTGCGCAAGCCCTGCTGGATCTCGGCGATCGACTTCTCGAGGTGCCGTACGGCCTGCTGGATCTCGCCGTACGCGGCGCGCGCCTCGTGCGCGGTCGCCTTGCCGGCGCGCCGAGCAGGGGGTGCCTTCTGCGCGCGGTGTGGTGCTGCTTTCTGTGCTCGACGAGGCGATCGCACGGCTTTCGCCGGCTTCTTCGGTGCGTTCGGTGCCATGACGGCCTGTCCTTTCCCGCGCGGTCGGCCGCGCGTCGTATTGACTGCGGCGGGTGGTGTCCGCCGCAGTCGATCCATCTCCGGACGAGCCAGCCCCGCTGGCTCGCTCCATCCTACAGTCGTCCGGTCAGGAACAGGATGAGGACGATGATGAGAAGGATTCCGAGAATCCCGGACGGGCCATACCCGTAGTTGTGGTAGCCCCACGTGGGCAGCCCGCCGAAGACGAGCAGCAAGAGAACGATCAGAAGTACCAGTGACATCGTGGTCTCCTTTCTTCGATGCGCTTCACCTGCCGAAGCGATCTGACGACCCGATCAGTCGATGGCCTCCTTGACCTTGTCGACGACCTTCTCGACCGTCTGCTTGACCTTGCCGACGACCTGATCGGCCTTGCCCTCCCGCTTGAGCTTCTTGTTGCCGGTCAGGGCTCCGGCTGCTTCCTTGACGCGACCCTTCAGCTCGTCCGATTTCCCGCTGGTCATTGGCTGTCCCTCCTCGTGATGATCTGCCGCTCGAGGGGAGCAACGACCGTGCCGGCTCGGAGCCCGGCGTCAGGGGTCGCTCGCGGCCTTCGGTGTCGAGCGTGCGCGCCCGAGCTCGAGCGGGGCAGATCCTGCCCTGCTCAGTCGCCATGCCCCGTCGCCGAGGAGCTCGAGCAGCACGTCGTGGAGCTCGAGCAGCTCGACCCGTGTCCGCACGCTCACGACGGTCATCCCGGTGGCGGCGAGCTGCTGGAGGAGCAGGGTCTCGCTGGCCGGATCGAGCGCACTCGTCGCTTCGTCCAGGAAGGCGCAATCCGGTCGATCGAGCAGCAGCCGCGCGAAGGCGACCTTCTGCTGTTCTCCCAGCGACAGCAGGTCCTTCCACTTGGGCGCGGCATCGAGCCCGCCGACCTGCGACGGCAGGTCCGCCAGGCCGACGCGCTGGAGCACGGACACCAGCTCCTCGTCGCCGACGTCCGCCGCGCGCGGGTAGCAGAGCTGCTCGCGGAGCGAGCCCAGGACCATGTACGGTCGCTGCGGCAGGAACATGATCGACGGGAGGGGCGGCCGCAGGACGCGGCCGCTGCCGGTTCGCCAGAGTCCCGCGATGGCTCGCAGCAGCGACGTCTTGCCGACGCCGCTCTCGCCGACGATCAGCAAGCGCTCGCCCACGTCGACGGCGAAGGTGAGGTCGCGTAGCAGCGTCTTGCGGGCGTCCGGGGTCTGGATGGTCAGCGCCTCGCAGGAGACCCGCGCGCTCTCGACCGTCTCGATCCTGGAGGCCGCAGGAGGAGAAGACGCGACCTCGGCGACCAGGAGCGGCCGCCGGACGCCGCCCGCTTCGAGATAGCTGCCGAGTCGCTCCACGACCGCGGCGAAGCTGCTCAGCGAGTTGAACTGGTCGACGATGATCGAGAGCGCGGTGCGCAACGTCAGGAATGCCGCGCTCGCCTGCGTGATCTGGCCGAACGCGATCTCGCCCGCGAAGTACGACGGCGCGAGGGCGACGACGGGCACCAGCGCCAGCAGCAGGTCGTACGAGTAGGTGAGGAACGCGACGTTGCGTTGCCAGCGGACCATCAGGGTCGAGTTCTGGATCACCGCGTACAGCCGCCGCACCAGCTCGCGCTCCTCGCGCCGCTCGCCGGCGTAGAGCGCGATCGCCTCGGCATTGTCGCGCAGACGGACGAGGCTGTGGCGGAAGTCCGCCTCGCGGCGTCGCTGCATGAAGTTGATGCCGATCAGCGGGCGTCCGATGAGGACCGTCAGCAGCGAGCCCACGCCGATGCAGAGGCCGAGAATGGCGACCAGGCTCGGCGAGATCAGCCAGAGCACGACGAGGAACGAGGCGCCCGTGACGATCCCCCAGAGCACCTGCAGCACGAACGACAGCGCGAGGCCCGGGAAGGCATTCAGGTCCTCGCTGATGCGCTGGTCCGGGTTGTCGATGCTCGGGTCGGAGCTGATGCGGTAGAAGATCCGATCGTGGAAGCCGTGATCGAGAAAGCGCTCGGTCAGCCACTGTCGCCAGTAGATCATCAGCCGGCCTTGCACGTAGCCGTCGATCGCGGTGATCGGCGCGGCGACGAGGCTGTAGGCCACGATCAGCATCACGTTGTGGAAGAAGACCGGCGCCTGTCCACCCGTGAGCGCGGTCATCATGTCGCGGTTCACGTAGCTCATGACGATGCTGCCGCACTTGACGGAGCCGGTCAGAAGCAGCGACCCCGCGAGCAGGCCGAGCGGGGTCCACTTCTGGTCGGAGACCCACATCGGCCGCCCGAGCGCCCACAGCCGACGCCAGAACACGCGGTCGAAGCGACCGGTGACCACGACCTCTTCCGGGCCCGCCGAGCGGCTCGACGTGGCGTCTGCGCTCGGGGCGTCCGGGACTCGCCGGTCGTGGGGGGTGCTCACCGTCACGTGACGCCCTCAGGAGGTTGCGGTCTGCACGACGCGTGCAGCGACGCCGCCGTTCGAAAGGCGGTTGCTGTCGAGGTGATGCGTACTTCGTGCCGACAGGCCTTCGGGGGAGTTACCCGACGCGGCGAAGGGGAGCCAACCTGCCTCGTGCGATGACTGGTGAGAACGCTGTGTCCGTTCCGGAGGTTGGTGATCTGTCGGTGCGCGCATTCCGGCCTGCCGGAACGGATGATCGTTTCCGGTGCCGCGCCCGCGCGTCCTCCGGGACGCTTGCGCGTTGCCGGGACTCTGCCGGCAGCGCAGGGCATCGCTGGTCCACGGTTGGTAGTCGCCGCGATTTTGTAAAAATTGACTCTGACGATCCGGCTGGTGCTCGTCAGGCCGCGCGCCGCTCGAGCCGGTAGCGGATCGGCACCCGCTTGATCCCGCCGACGAAGCTCGAGTGCAGCCGTGCGACCGGCCCCGCGAGCTCGATCTCCGCGATGCGCTCGACGAGCTTCGCGAACGCGACGCGCAGCTCGAGGCGCGCGAGATTGGCGCCCATGCAGAAGTGCTCCCCGATGCCGAAGGCCAGGTGCGGGTTCGGGTTGCGGTCGACGCGGAAGGCGAACGGCTCCTCGAAGACCTCCTCGTCGCGGTTCGCGGACGGGTAGAAGAGGCACAGCGACTCGCCCTTCGCGATCTTCTGCCCGCGGACCTCGGTGTCCTCGGCGGCGGTGCGGCAGAACTGGATCACGGGTGTGGTCCAGCGCACGATCTCCTCGACCGCGGAGTCGATCAGCGACGGATCGCGCTTGAGCTTGACGAGCTCGCCGGGATTCTCGATCAGCGCGACGAGCCCGCCCGAGGTCGCGTTGCGCGTGGTCTCGTTACCGGCGACGACCAGCAGGAAGTAGTACGACAGCAGCTCGAACGCCGGGATCTCGGCTCCGTCGAGGTGCGCGTGCGCGAGCAGGCTGGTGATGTCGTCGGTGGGGCGCTTGCGGCGCTCCTCGACCATTCCCATGAAGTACTGGAACAGCGAGAGCCGCGCCTGCATCGCGGTCTCCTGCGGCGTCGCACCGTGCTGGTACTCGGGATCGCTCGCGCCGATGGTCTCGTTGGTCCACTGGAAGAGCAGGTTCCAGTCGCTGCGCGGCACGCCGAGCAGATCGGCGAGGACCTCGAGCGGCAGGCGCGCCGACACGGCCTCGACGAAGTCGCACTCGTGCACGTCGCCATCGGCGATCAGCCCGTCGAGCAGGTCGTCGGCGATCCTCTCGATCGACGGCCGCAGCGACTGCACGGCGCGCGGCGTGAAGCGCGCGCTGGCGAGCTTCCTGAACTTCGCATGATCGGGCGGGTCCATGTTGAGCAGGTGGCGCGCGGGCCGGTCGTCGGGATCCATCTCGGGGATCTCGGGAAACACCGCCAGGCGCGGCGCGTTCAGGAAGAGCTTCGGCTGCCGCGAGATGGTGATGATGTCGGCGTGCTTGGTGACGGCCCAGAACGGCGGGCGCGCCTCCGGACGGTCGTACCAGTAGAGCGGCGCCTCGCGACGCAGCAGCGCCCACGCCTCGTGCGGATAGCCGTGCGCCCCGTAGGTGCGGTTGCCGACGATGTCGATGGTCTCGAGCGTGAGCCCGTCGCTCATGTCGTCCTCCCGCGCGGCGGGTGAGGCGCCGCGCTTCTCTGCCCGGCGCCTGCCGCGCCGCTCGACCGCTGGCGGGTCAGAACTTCTTCAGCGAGCCCACCAGGAAGCTCCGCGTGCGCGCGATCGACGCCTGCGCATCGGAACCCGAGGGGAAGATCGCGGCGAGAAAGTCGGTGACACCCGCCTCCGATAGGCGCGTGAGCTGCTCGCCGACCGCGCTCTCGTCGCCGACCACCGCGACGTCCGCCGGCCCGGCCGCACCCTCGCGGTCGAGCATCGCCCGATACGACGGCAGGAAGCCGTACACCGAGAACGCGTTGCCGGCCTTCTCGCGCGCCGCGGCAGGCTCGTCGGTGACGCAGATCGGCAGGCCGACGACGACGCGCGGCTGCTTGCGGCCGGCCTTCGACGCCGCCTCGTTGATCGACGGCACGGTGTGCTCGCGCAGCGTCTTCGGTCCGGTCATCCAGGTGATCGTGCCGTCGGCCTCGGCGCCGGCGAGTGCCAGCATCTTCGGCGCGAGCGCGGCGATCAGGATCGGCGGCGGCGTCGCACCGGTCACGGCCATCGTCGCCTGCACGCGGAACTCGCTGCCCTGGAAGTCGACGCTGCCGCTCCGCACCAGTGGTCCGAGCACCGCCATGTACTCCTTCATGTGCGTGAAGGGCTTCGCGAACGACATGCCGAGCATGTTCTCGATCACCACCTGGTGCGACAGCCCGATGCCGAGCGTGAAGCGGCCACGGGCCGCCGCGCTGGCCGACAGCGCCTGCTGGGCCATGGCCGTGGGATGTCGCGGGTAGGTCGGCGTGACCGCCGTCCCGACCTCGAGGGTGCTGGTCTCGCGTCCGCAGATCGCGGCTGCGAGGATCGCGTCGATGCCGAAGATGTTCGCGAACCATCCCGAAGCGAAGCCGTCGCGCTCCGCCGCCTGGGCCTGGGCGACCAGGTCGTCGAGGGTCGCCGGGTTGCCGCTGATCTCGCCGATGCCGATTCCGATGCGCATCGGGAGACCCTCCCAGAACCGCGCGGCCGGATCAATCGGCGATGTCGAAGTCGCACGTCGTACGACTTCGTGGTCTAACGAGACCATGCGGCCGTCGCCGACGCACCGGCTCCTGCTCTGCGCGCTGCTCCTCGCGACCGGCGGCCTCGCCCCCGGCTGCGACGACGGCAAGGCCGGCGCCAGCGCACCGAACGCCCGCGACGAGGCGCGCCCGGTCCGCCTCGCGGACGCCGTCGCGGGGACCCTGCCGGTGACCGTGACCGCGACCGGGACGCTCGCCGCGGAAGACCAGGTGGTGCTGAACACCAAGGTCGCGGGCCGCCTGCGTGACCTGCCGGTCGACCTCGGCTCGATCGTGCACGCGGGGCAGGTGGTCGCGGTGCTCGATCTGAAGGACTTCGAGCTGCGCGTCGAGCAGACGCGGACGGCGCTGGCGCAGGCGCGGGCGCGGCTCGGCCTGCCGGCCGCCGACACCGGCGATCAGGTGAAGACCGAGGACGCGTCCCTCGTGCGTCAAGCAAAGGCCGTGCTCGAGCAGGCACGCCTCACGCGCGGCCGCATGAGCGAGCTGCACCGCGACGGCATCGTCGCGCGCTCGGAGCTCGACACCGCCGAGGCCGACTACCGGGTCGCCGAGGCGCGCTACAACGAGGCGCTCGAAGAAGTCCGTGGACGCGCCGCGCTGGTCGCCGAGCGCCGCACGCAGCTGCGCATCGCGGAGCAGCAGCTCGCCGACGCGACGCTGCGCGCGCCGTTCGACGGCGCGGTGCGTGAGCGGCACCTCTCCGTCGGCGGCTACCTCGACGTCGGCGCGCCGGTGCTGACCATCGTCAAGATGCACCCGCTGCGGCTGCGCCTCGCGGTGCCCGAGCGCGACGCGGCACGGGTCGCGGTCGGACAGACGGTCGAGGTCCGGGTCGAGGGCGGACCCGCGAGCGCGCGCGGAACCGTGGCGCGCCTCAGCCCCGCGGTCGACGAGGCGACGCGCACCGTGATGATCGAGGCCGAGGTCCCGAACGAGCAGGACGCGCTCCGCCCGGGTGCGTTCGCCAATGCCGAGATCGTCGTCGACGCGAACGCGCCGGCCGTGCTGGTGCCGTCGAGCAGCGTGGTGACGTTTGCCGGTGTGAGCAAGGTCCTCGGCGTCGCGGACGGACGCGTGGTCGAGAAGCGCGTCCGCGTCGGACGTCGCGCGGGCGATCGCGTCGAGATCCTCGACGGCATCGCGGCGGGCGAGCCGGTGATCCTCGAGCCCGGCAACCTGACCGCGGGGCAGGCGGTCGCTCCGGGGACGCAGGGCTAGCGCACCCGCATGCAACGGCTCGCCGAGGTCTGCATCCGTCGTCCCGTGTTCGCGGCGATGCTGATCCTCGCGCTGGTCGTGGTCGGCGCGACCGCGTACTTCCAGCTCGGCATCGACCGCTACCCCGCGGTCGACATCCCGCAGGTGCGCGTCCGCGCGACCTTGCCCGGCGCCGCGCCGCAGGACATGGAGACCGAGGTCGCGCAGCGCCTGGAGGAGGCGGTCAACACCGTCGAGGGCCTCGACGAGCTGCGCTCGATCACCGGCAACTCGACCGCCAACGTCGTCGCCAACTTCGAGCTCGCGCGCGACACCGACGTCGCGGCGCAGGACGTGCGCGACCGCGTGTCGGCGGTCCTGAACCAGCTGCCGCGCGAGATGGACCCGCCCACGGTCGCGAAGTTCGACAACGAGTCGAGCCCGATCCTGTCGATCGCCGTGTCCGCCGACCGCCCGCTGCGCGAGCTGACCGATCTCGCCGAGCGCACCGTCAAGCGCCAGCTCGAGCGTGCGCGCGGCGTCGGCGAGGTGCGCGTGGTCGGCGGGCTCGAGCGCGCCATCAACGTCTGGGTCGACGCCGATCGGGTCGCGGCGCTCGGGCTGCCGATCACGGCGGTCCGCGATGCGATCCTGCGCCAGAACAGCCAGACGCCGGGCGGCAACGTGACCACGCCGACGGTCGAGAGCAACCTGCGCACGATCGGGCGGCTCGCCGATCCGGCGGCGTTCGACGACCTGGTCCTCGCGACGCGCGACGGCGTGCCGATCCGCGTGCGCGACGTCGGCCGGGCCGAGGACGGCACCAAGGAGCAGCGCACGATCGCGCGCCTCGACGACGTGCCGACCGTCGTGCTCGAGGTGCGTCGCCAGACCGGCGCCAACACCGTGGAGGTCATCGACGCCGTCAAGCGTGCGATGGCCGAGGTCGCGTCGCAGCTGCCGCCCGACGTGCGGCTCGAGGTGATCCGCGACCAGTCGGGCTACATCCACGCGGCGCTGCACGAGATCACGCTGCACCTGGTGCTCGGCGCGATCCTCGCGTCGCTGGTGGTGCTCGCGTTCATGCGCAGCTGGCGCTCGACGCTGATCGCGAGCGTCGCGATCCCGGCGTCGACGGTCGCGACCTTCGGCTTCATGTGGCTGCTCGACTTCACGCTCAACGGCGTGACCATGCTGGCGCTGGTGCTGATGGTCGGCGTGGTCATCGACGACGCGATCGTCGTGCTCGAGAACGTGTTCCGCTTCGTCGAGGAGAAGGGCCTGCCGCCGATGGAGGCGGCGCGCGCGGCGACCGCCGAGATCGGGCTCGCGGTGCTCGCGACCACACTGAGCCTCGTCGTAGTGTTCGTCCCGGTGTCGTTCATGTCGAGCATCTCGGGGCGGTTCCTGTACCAGTTCGGCATCACCGCGGCGGTCGCGATCCTGGTCAGCATGCTGGTGTCGTTCTCCTTGACGCCGATGATGAGCGCGCGCCTGCTGCGCCGGCACGAGGGCGAGGCCGCCGACTCGCGCGGCGGCTTCTACGCGCGCCTCGACGCCTGGTACGCGGCGGCGCTGTCGTGGGCGCTCGCGCGTCCCGCCCTGGTCGCCGCGATCGGCGCCGGCGTGATCTTGTCGGCGGTGCCGCTCTACGGGCTCATCAAGCAGGAGTACGTGCCGAGCGACGTCGACGAGGCCGAGTTCGAGGTCAACGTCAACGCGCCGGAAGGTACCAGCATCGCGGCGATGGACGATGCGATGCGCGCGGTGAGCCGCGAGATCGCGGCGACGCGCGGCGTGAAGACGGTGCTCTCCACCGTCGGCGGCGGCTTCCTCGACGCGACCAACAACGGTCGCGCCTACGTCAAGATCGCGCCGCACGAGGAGCGGACGTGGTCGCTCGGCCGCTTCGCGTCGAGCCTCGTGCACCTCGACCCGCTGGGCTCGTTCCGCGGCAACTACACGCAGCGCGACGTCATGCAGGAGCTGCGCGCGCGCCTCAAGAAGTTCCGCGACCTGCGCATCTCGGTGCGCAACGCGCCGGCCTTCAACCTCGGCGGCGCGTCGGTCGACATCGACTTCAACATCCGCGGCCCCGACCTCGAGACGCTCGCGAAGCTCTCCGAGCGCCTGCGCGAGGAGGCGCTCGCGATGGGCGGCATCGCCGACGCCGACACGACGCTCAAGCTCGACAAGCCCGAGCTGCGCGTGGTGATCGACCGCGATCGCGCGGCGGATCTGGGCGTGGACGTCGAGGACGTGGCGATGGCGATGCGCCTCATGGTCGGCGGCGACGAGCGCGTGTCGCGCTTCATCGATCCCTCGGTCAACGAGGACTACGACGTGCAGGTGCGCCTGGAAGACGGCGACCGCAACGACCCGGCGACGATCGCGCGGCTCTGGGTCGAGCGTGGACCGAAGGCGACATCGCGCCCACCGGGTCCGGGTGGCGGGATCGTCCGCCTCGACACGCTCGCGCGGCTCGAGCCCGGGACGGCGGCATCGCGCATCGACCGGCTCGATCGGCAGCGCATCGCGGCCGTGCGGGCGACCGTCGCGCCGGGCTATGCGCTCGGCGACCGGCTCGAGGCGATGCAGGCGGCGGTCGAGAAGATCGGCCTGCCCCCGGGCTACACGACGCAGGTGTCGGGGCGAGGCAAGGAGCTCGAGCGTGCGTTCCGCGAGTTCCTGTTCGCGTTCCTGCTGTCGATCGTCTTCATGTACATGATCCTCGCAGCGCAGTACGAGAGCCTGGTCGACCCGATCACGATCCTGCTGTCGCTGCCGCTCGCGGTGCCGTTCGCACTGCTGTCGATCTGGCTCTTCCACGACACGCTGAACCTGTACTCGGCGCTCGGCATCCTCGTCCTGTTCGGCGTCGTCAAGAAGAACTCGATCCTGCAGATCGACCACATCAAGCAGCTGCGCGCCGAGGGCATGGAGCGCGGCGCCGCGATCCTGCAGGGCAGCCGCGACCGCCTGCGGCCGATCCTCATGACGACGCTGGCGCTGGTCGCGGGCATGCTGCCGCTCGCGATCGGCACCGGGCCGGGCGCGGAGGAGCGTCGCACGATCGCGATCGTGGTGATCGGCGGGCAGACGCTGTCGCTGCTGCTGACGCTGGTCGTGACGCCGGTCTTCTACGGCATCCTCGACGACCTCGCGGCCCGCGTGCGCGAGCGGGCGCGCGGCGTGCGGTCCCGCGCGGCGTCGCGCGCCCCGGGCAAT
>JAIEPK010000618.1 GCA_019749875.1 Candidatus Binatia bacterium
CGGCGGCGCAGCGCTCGCAGGTCGCGAGGTGCGCCTCGAGGCGCTCGGTCGCCGCCTCGTCGAGCTCGTGCGCGACGTACGCGGCGATGCGCCCCTCGTCCGGGTGCGCGTCGTCGGCGTGCGGCCGGTCGAGCGCGGCGCGCAGCGAACGCGCGAAGGCGTCGTCCTGCGGCATCGGCTTACGCATCCTCGCCGGCCTCCGCGCGCATCTGGCCGCGCAGCTTGGCACGCAGGCGGGATTTCAGGACGTGCGTCGCGTTCTCGGAGACGCCGAGCGCGCGTGCCACGTCGGGGATGTCGAGGCCGTCCACGAAGTGAAGCCGTACCAGAAGCTGCTCGCGAGGCGAGAGCGCCGCGACCAGACGCTTGAGCGTGTCGAGGTCCTCCGAGAGCGAGGCGTGCTCCTCGGGGCCGAGGCTTGCGTCGGGGGTGTCGGCCAGCACGTCGCGCACGTCGTCGCCGCTCTGCAGGTCGGGCGCGATCTGCGGCCGCCGCGAGCGGTAGCGCAGGTGGTCGAGCGTGAGGCGCGTCGCGCACACGCGGACGAACGTCGCGAACGAGGCTTGATTGCGGCCCTCGTACATCTTGAGCTTGCGGCAGTCGCGATCGAAGAGCGACACGATCACGTTGTGCGTCAGGTCGTCGATCTCCTCGCGCAGCAGCGTGATGCCGCGATGCCGCAGCACGGCCGCGATCGCGAAGCGGATGAGCCCGCTGTACTCGACGACGAACTCGTCGCGCGTGCCCGGCGCCCCGGCGATGCAGCGCTGGATGAAGTCCTGCCCGCGCTGCCAGGCGGAGTCGTCGCGCGGCGCGGCGCTGGCACCGGCCTCGGCCGGTCCGTCGGTGGTCGGGGCGGCGGGCCGCTTCACCAGGACGCTCCGCCGGCGCCGTCCGCCGAGGGCGGGCGCGGGCAGGGCGATCGAAAGCGCTCCCGCGGCCGAAAGCTCATGCCTCATCATCTCCGCGCAATCGACGCCGGAAACGGCGTCGACTTACGCCGGAGCGATGCTCACCTTGATCGACCCGCTGGCCTTGTCGTTGGCGGCCGCGAAGCCGTCGCCGATCTGCTCGAGCGGGAAGCGGTGGGTGATCATCTGCTCGCGCATCAGCTCGCCGTGCCGAGCGAGGATGTCGAGCGCGATCTCGAAGTCGGCCCGCGAGCCGGATGCGCCGTAGCACAGCGAGCCGACGATCTTGACCTCCTTCATCATCAGGAAGAGGGCGTTCAGCTGCGGCTGCTGCATGAACACGCCGAGGACGGCGATGGTGCCGCCCGGACGGACGCAGTTGACGGCATCGCCGAGCGACGACGCCGGATCGCCGACGGTCTCGACCACGACGTCGACGGGGTGCTCGAAGCACCAGGACGTCAGCTCGCCTGCGTTTGCGGGGTCGAAGACCAGGGAGGCGCCGAGCGCCATGGCCGCGGTCTTCTGCTGCGGGCGGCGCGCGGTGCAGACGATCTCGCCCGCGCCGCCGGCCCTGGCCGCGGCGATCGCGGTGAGGCCGATCGTCCCCGCTCCGAGCACCAGCACGCGCTGGCCCATCTCGAGCCCGGCGAGGCGGAGCGCGTGCACCGACACCGCGAGCGGCTCGGTGAGCTGGGCGGTCTCGTCGTCGACCAGCTTCGGGATCGGAAACGCGTGGCGCGGCGTCGTCACCAGGTACTCGGCGAAGCCGCCCGGAACCGTCAAGCCGATCATCTGGTTCATGCGACAGCGCTGGTAGTCGCTGCTGCGGCAGTAGTCGCACGTGCCGCACACGCGGATGCCCTCGACCGCGACCCGGTCGCCGGCCTTGACGGTGGTCACGCCGGGCCCGACGTCGGCGACGACGGCGCTGATCTCGTGTCCCGGGCAGACGTTCGGGATCGGAATCCCGCCGTGGTACCAGTGCAGGTCCGAGCCGCAGATCCCACAGCGGCTGACCTTCAGGAGAACCTCGTCGGGACCGGGCTCCGGGACGGGCACGTCCTGGACGAAGACCTTGCCGGGCTCCCGGCACGCAGCCGCGCGCATCGTCTTTGCCATGGCTGGTGTTTCGTCCGGCGCGCTGCCGCAGTCAAACCGACGATGGCGGATCTCCGGGGCGCGTCGGCGTCGTCACGACACGACGGCACGGGGAGAGCGCTCGGAGCAGCCGGGAGGCTGCTCCGAGCCGGGTACGTCAGCCCTTCGCGGCGCGCTTCGGAGCGGCCTTGCGGGCGGTCGTCTTGCGCGCCGTGGTCTTGCGCGCGGTCGTCTTCTTCGCGGCGGTCTTCTTCGCCGTGGTCCGCGTCGCGGTGCGCGTCGTCGCGGTCTTCTTCGCGGCGGTCTTCTTCGCGGCCGGCTTCGCGGCCTTGCGCTTGGTGGCGGTCTCGGTCGTCGAGCCACTCACCTTGTAGCGGCCGCGGACCTTCGGGATGTAGCGCAGACGCATCGTGATCTTGTGCTGCTCGTAATGCTTCTTGCAGCGCCAGCCCTTGAAGGCCGGACGGCTGCAGAGCACGCACAGCCCCATCGCACGATGCTTGCGCTGCCAGCGTGCCTGGCGGCTGATCTGCGACTCGTCCTTCTGCATCGCTGTCTCTCTTTCCGGGAACCAGGCTGCCCGCGCGGCTCCTTCGGATCCCGGCTGGCGCGTCTCCTCGACAGAGAAGACCGTCGCCCGGTTCCGCCGCCACGCCGCAGCGCCTCCTCACCATCCACCGCTCGCGCGCCCCGCGCCCCATGCCCGGTGCCACGCGCCGTCCCCGCTTTCCATGACCGCCGAGGGTTCCCTGATGCTCGGAAGGGGACTCTTCTCCGGTATCCAAATCCGAGCTGCGAGTCAAGCAACTGGAATGGTTTGACGAGCGTCAAGCTTCACGGCGCCGCGTGTGCTTGATGACCGCGGTCAGATGACGCGACGCGGCGCTTGACCGTCCGCGGGGCGTTGAGGCGCGCCAGGTACTGCGGCATGGTCGAAGCATGCCATGGCTCGCGATCCTGCTCTCGGCGCTGCTGGTCGGTGGACCCGAGGTTCGCCAGCTGCAGGTGCGCTTCGACGGCTACCTCGGCGCGACCCAGAAGGAGACCGACGCCTTCGAGGAGCTGCAGGTGCGCGTGGGCGAGCGGCCCATGCAGAGCTTTGCGCTCACGAACGTCGTGTCGCTCATGGGCGGCGGGCCGATGGGCACGGACATCGTCGACCAGATGCTGCCGATCAAGCCCAACTTCATCTTCACCGGCGATCCAAAGCTCATTCAGCATCTGGCCGACGCGAAGCCCAACCAGCTGCTGCGCATCACCGGCTGGACGCAGTGGGGCTCGCAGTACGTCCTCGTGGAGACGGTGGAGGAAGGCGAGCCGGTGACCGGGCCGACGCCGACGCCCAACCTACGGAAGAAGTTGCTCGGCTTCTGAACCGCTTTTGCGGCGCCGCTTGTAAAAAGGAAAAGTCGCTCGTCAGGACGCCGGGCTCATGCCCGGCCGGAAGATGACCTTCTTGTCCTTGACGACGAGCTGGTCGGTCACGAAGAGCTGCACCGCACGCGCCAGCACTTCGCTCTCGAGCGCCTTGCCGCGCGACTTGACGTCTTCCAGCGTGTCCTCGCCGACGCGGATGTGGAACACGTCCTGGAGGATCACCGGACCCTGGTCGAGCTGCTCGGTGACGAAGTGCGCCGTGCAGCCACAGACGCGCACGCCCTCCTCGAACGCCTGCCGGTAGGCATTGGCGCCCGGGTAGTAGGGCAGCAGCGACGGGTGGATGTTGATGATCCGGCTCGGGTAGCGGTCGACCAGCTCCGGCGGCAGGACCTGCATGTAGCGTGCAAGGACGACCAGGTCCGGCTGGGCTTTCGCGAGCTCGTCGAGGACGAAGCGGAAGTGCGCCGCCTTGTCGGTCGACGGCGACCACACGAACGGCAGCCCGTGCTCCTCGGCGAGCGGACGCAGCACCTCGTGGTTCGAGACCACCGTGACGTACTCGGCGGGAATCGTGCCGCGGTCGCGCTCGCGGATCAGGGCTTCGAGGCAGTGCGGCTCCTTGCTGACCAGGATCGCGACGCGGCGGCGCGGACGCTCCGCCAGGAGCCGCAGCGAGACCTCCATGTTGATCTCGCTGCCGATGGCCTTCAGGCCCAGCACCAGCTCGTCGAGCGATGCCGTCATCTCGCCGACGTCGATCTTCATCGTCATGACGAAGAGGCCCTCGACCACGCGCTGGACGATGTCCTCGATGTTGATGCCGAGACCCGCGAGATAGGTCGAGACGCGGGCCACCACGCCCTTCTGATCGCGTCCAATGACCGAGAGCACCGCCAGATTCGCCGTTCGTGCCATGACCGGACACCCTTGCGAACGAGCGGGCAAAGGGCAAGAACGCCCCATGCCCATCGATCCGAGCATCGTCGGCCGCAAGCTCGAGCCGATCCCCGGCGAGTGGAACGAGAAGGACGTCATGCTGTATGCGCTCGGCGTCGGCGAGACCTCGCTGCCGTTCTGCTACGAGCGCGATCTCAAGGTCCTGCCGACGTTCGCCGTCGTGCCGCCGTTCTCCGCCATGTTCACCATTGGCGGCGCGATGAACGTGAACCCGATGATGATCCTGCACGGCGAGCAGCGCATCGAGCTCGCCGGACCGATCCCGACGCGCGCCAAGGTCGTGAGCCAGCCGCAGGTCGTGGCGCTTTACGACAAGGTCAAGGGTGCCGTGGTGGTGGCGGAGGTCGAGACGCGTGACGAGAAGGGCGCCGTGCTCTTCAAGAACACGTTCACTGTGTTCGCGCGCGGCGAGGGCGGCTTCGGCGGCGACCGCGGGCCGACCGGCCCGAAGAACGAGCCGCCGTCGCGCGCGCCCGACGCGGTGGAGGAGATGAAGACCGCCGAGCATCAGGCTCTGCTGTATCGCCTGTCCGGCGACACCAACCCGCTGCACGCCGATCCCGACATGGCGGCGCTCGGCGGCTACCCGAAGCCGATCCTGCACGGGCTGTGCACGTTCGGGCACGTCGGCCGCGCGATCCTGCACCGCTTCTGCGGCTCGGACCCCGCTCGGTTCAAGGACTTCGAGGTTCGCTTCTCGGGTGTCGTGTACCCGGGGGAGACGATCGTGACGGAGATGTGGCGCGAGAGCCCGACGCGCGTGATCGTGCAGGCGAAGACCAAGGAGCGCGGCGAGGTCGTGCTGTCGAACGCGGCGGCGACGATCGCGGCGTGATGCAGTGAGGACGCTCCGCACCGAGACCGCGAACGGCGTGCGGCACGTGATCCTGTGCCGCGCGTCGGAGTACAACACGATCACGCCGGAGCTGCGCGACGAGCTGGCGCAGGCGATCGACGACGCAGACGCCGATCGCGACGTGCGCGTGATCCTGCTGCGCGCCGAGGGCCGCGCGTTCTGCGCCGGCTACGGCCTCGACTGGTCGACCGCCGCGCAGGCGCAGGAGGTCGTGTCGCCGGACGCGTCCGAGGCCGGTCGCAGCGGCGCCGCGCAGGCCAAGGCGCCGTGGATCCCCGGCAACGCGCCCGCCGGCAAGCGCGCGTGGGACTCCGTCGCCGACCTCCGCATGATGGGCCGCTTCGTCGAGACGTACATGAAGCTCTGGTACGCGAAGAAGCCGACCATCGCGGCGGTGCAGGGCTGGTGCATCGGCGGCGGCACCGACATGGTGCTGTGCGCGGACCAGATCATCGCCGCCGACGACGCGAGCTTCGGCTACCCGCCGGCGCGCGTCTGGGGCACGCCGACGACCGCGATGTGGGTGTATCGCCTCGGTGCCGAGCTCGCGAAGCGATACCTGCTGACGGGGGACGAGATCCCTGCCCGTCGCGCGGCGGAGATCGGGTTGATCCTCGAGGTCGTGTCCGCCTCTGATCTGCTCGCGCACGCGACCGCGTACGCCGAGCGCATGGCGCGGCTGCCGCTGAACCAGCTCGTGATGCTCAAGCTGCTCGTCAATCAAACCGTCGAGAACATGGGCTTCGCGTCGAGCCGCATGCTCGGCACGCTGTTCGACGGCATCGCGCGGCACACGCAGGAAGGGCTCGACTTCGTCGATCGCGCGCAGGAGGTGGGGTTCCGCGACGCGGTGCGGGAGCGGGACGATCCGTTCGGGGATTACGGGAGCCGGCGTCGGAGCTGAAGGAGCGCGTCGCGGGAGCGTGGCAGAGCCGGTTCAGCTCGGGCGGAGCCGGCGTCGGTGGTCGAGCCGCGCGTGGAGCACGTGGAGAATCTCCACCGTTTCTCCATCGAAGGTGTAGAAGACCAGGTAGCGCGGGAATCCTGGGATCGGAGCCCTGCGTATGCGCCGGCGCTTCAGGGCCGGATCGGCTGGCTCGTACGTCCGGCCAGACTCCGGGTGCCGGGCGAGAGTTGTGCAGAGGCGTTCGAATGCTTCGATGAAGCGGATGGCCACATCCGGGTCGTCATCGGCGATCCTGTCGACGTACGCGAGGAGCTCATCCTGCGCTTGTCGCCGTCGACGGATCGGGACGATCACGTGCCGCCCTTCGCCGGTGCCTTCTTCTTCGTCCCCCTGCGGACGCGATCGCGCAGCGTCTCGAAGAACTCCGGCGTCAGCTCGCCGAGGTCCTCGCTTCTGATCGCCGCGAGGAGCCGCTGATCAACGCTCTGCCGGTTCATGCGTTCACGCAGCAGCTCGCGGATGTACTCGCTGGCGCTCGAGTAGCCGCCGGCTCGGACCTCCGCGTCGACGAAGTCCTTGAGCCCTTCGGTGAGCGAGATGTTCATCGTCGTGGTCGCCATGGCACAGCGATAGATCGCGTGGCAATGTTTGCCAATACATGACATGGCCTTGCGCGTCGCCCGCGAAGGGACGTAACTGCCGGGCATGGTCATCCCGCGGAGCCGTCTCGCGTTCGTCTACGGTCTGGTCGCGTTCCTGGCGCTGCTCGCGACCTGGCACCAGAACCTGCACTACTTCGGCGGTGGCGCCGCGGCGCCCGGTGGCGCGTTCGTGGCGTTCTGGAAGGACACCTTCGCGAACCCTGCGGCCGCGTCCATCACGCTGGACATCGGGCTCTTCGTCCTCGCGGCGGCGATCTGGATGGTGCTCGAGGCGCGGCGGCTCGGGATGCCGTACGTCTGGCTGTACATCGTCGGCGGCTTCCTGATCGCGATCAGCGTGACGTTCCCGCTGTTCATGCTGATGCGCGAGCGGCGGCTCGCGACGCTCGGCCAGGTGCAGCCGGCGATCACGGGCGCGGATGCGGTCGGGCTGCTGCTGGTCGCGGTGCCCGCCGTCGTGCTCTCGGTGTGGAGCCTGTTCGCGTAGCGGCTTGTGCTTGATGCGCCGCGTTCGCGTCGCCGTGGCGCGCGCACGCGGTATCTCAGTCGAGCGGCGTGCCCGCGCGCGCGTGCGGCAGCGGGAAGCTCTCCGCGGCGCGGCGGACTTCCGACTCGTCCGCTTCCGACAGGCGCGCCGCATGCCCGAGGACGTCGAGCAGGGCCGCGCGGTCGCGCCCGTCGCAGCGCGCGACGATCGTGCCGTCGGCGGCGGCGAGGAGGACGGTCGGCGTGAGCGTGACGCCGAGCGCGCGCGCGACACTCGCGCCGGCGTCGAGCGCCTGCGGGAAGCAGAGGCCGTGCTCGATGATCGCGTCGAGGGTGTCGTCCTCGGTGCCGAGCGAGAGGCCGAGGGTCAGGAGGCGCTTGCCGTGGAAGGCGCGCGTGACGCGCTCGATGACCGGCAGGACCTCGTGGCTGAACGGGCAAGCGGGGCGGTAGACGACGACCAGGCGCGCGGTCGCGGCCGGGTCGCGGAGGACGGCCGGCTCGCCCTGCAAGGTCGCGAGCGTGACGTCGGGAAGGCGTGCTGCGGTTCCGGCCACGCGGTCGGGGTAGCACGCGCTGGCGGGCCTGTCGGCCGCACGGCGCACCGACGGCTCCGGGGCGCGTCGGGCTTTTGACGGCCCCGGGGGCGGCTGTTAGCACGGGGTGTCGTCTCAAGGTCGCATAGCTCAGTTGGTTAGAGCGCTTGCCTCACATGCAAGAGGTCCCGTGTTCGAATCACGGTGCGACCACTCCGTAAGCAATTGAGATAACTCCGATTTCGCGCGCTCTTTGAGGCCGCCGACGCGTTCCTCAGCTCGCGAAGGGCACGCAGAGGGCACGGCGAAACCGTCCAACGCCGCCCCCGGGGCCGTCAAAGCCCGACGCCCGCTTGCCGCGTACCCGACGCGCCCGCCACCGGAGCCCAAGACCCGGCGCAGGCCCAGCCCGTCGTATCCCGGCGACACCAAGGGCTGAGCCATGGCTGAGAGAACCGCTGGAGCGCGGTGTCGCGCCGTCACCACCGCGGAAGGCGTCCCGGTGCGCCTGCCCCGCCGGAATCGCCGGGACTCTGGGCGTGGCCGGGATCCGCAGGCACACATGCACGCAGCATTGCCGGTTCCGGCCGGAGTCCGGCGAAGAACCTTATGCCCGGCAGGGTGTGTGGGCTGACTGATCGACCGCCTCAGTTGCCGGTTACCCAGAGGAGCGCGAGCGCCTCGGGCTGCCGCTTGCCAGGCTGCCGCGAGCTGGCCTCAGATCGGTAGGCGCTGCTGGGCCTGATCACTTCTTGTTCGCCTTCTTGGACTTCGGCCTCGGCTGCTTGTTCGGCGTCAGCCCTGGCCTGGTCTCGTTCTGTGTAGGCCAGCTTCTCGATTCGATGGCCTTCGTGCTGAACAGCAGCGTCCTGCCTGCCCGCTCGACCGGCACGAGGTTGCGATGCACGCGCTGGTGCAGGTTGCCCAGGCTGACGCCCGAGATCCTGGCGGTCTGTCGCGTCCGGCGGATCGGCTTCGTGCTGACCGACCAAGAGGTCGTAGCAGCGGCCGTCGTCAGGTCTGTCAAGTACGAGTGCTTGCCACGCGCGGTCGGACCTGGTCTGCGCGATAGACGGGCCACCGCATCGCCTTGCCGGAGCTGCCACCGACTCGACCTCGCGCTTCCGCGTGAGGAACAGCTTCGTCGAGCACGTGATACCCGCGGCGTCCCCACTCGGTCCGGGACAGCGCCCGCTCGGTTCTGCGCAGCATGCGCACGACGCGCCCGGACCTGCTTCGCACCCAGGTCTGCTCACCGCCGTACTCATCGGGGTGGGCATCGTGCCACCCAGCACGACGCGCGTCTGCGAGGGTTGCGAAGCTAGTCTCGCGGGTGGCTGAGGTCTGCCAGCGCAGCATCTCCTGCTGCTGCGCGAGGCGTGCCTCGGCGAGCTGGTGCCCGCGCTGTTCTGCCGTCGCGGCTGCTCCACGCTGGCGCTCCTCATCTAGTAGCTGCTCAACGCGGCCGATGCGCTCGCGAACTCCCGGCCGGTCGCCGAGGTACTCGTACGCGGTGCCAATCCGCTGCAGACGCATGTCCTCTCGGCCCCTACCTGCGACGAGGAGCCGCTCGGCGGCGCGGCAGGCATCGCAGCACGCCCGCGCTCGTGCACAGAGCCGCTCGATCATGCCATTCGGCGACGCGAAGCGACCGAGATCGTCGGCTGCGATGTCGCGAGCCCGGTGGATCGCGAGCGTTCCTGGGTGCTCGGAGCGCAGTCCGCCAACCCCGATCACCAGATCAACTGCGTCTCGTAGCTCGCGAGCGATGTCGTCTGCTGCGGGACTCATCGCTCCTCCTGGACGGAGATTGTCTTCCGGCGGGCGGCGACGGCATCGATCAGTTCCTGGCATTGCGTCTCGTAGTTCTTGCGCGAGCTGTCGGGCGGCTCGCTCTGCGTGATGCAGACGCAGTCGTCCATGGCCCTCCGGTCGCTCACCATCGCCGCGCGGAACTGACGGTACTTGGTCAGCCGCCAGTCGACCCACTCGCGAGCCTCGCGGATCAGCTCGTCGTCCGACACCTCGCTCGTCTTGCTGCCGGTGTTGCCGAGACGGCCCATCCACTGCTGCCGTGCGTGCCGGTACAGGCTGTCGGTCGCACTACGCGTAACAGTCCGCTCTGTTGTGGGGTTCACCAATGTTGAAGTGCGGCGACGCGGTTTCGTCTTGGTGGCCCACTTGGACCAGGAGGGGGCCGGCCGCTTCCGCGGGACCTCGACGATCTCGATCGAACCCGGGGCGGGCTTCATCGTCGCGGCAGCCATCTTCACGCCGCCTCATCCTCGCGCATCTGCTCCCAGTCCTTCATTACACCCAGCTCGCGCGCGTACTCCTCGACGTCGACGTCGGCTCGCTCTACCTGGTTCCGGCAGAGGTCGACCACGTAGTGTCGCCCGTACTCGCGCAACACCATCCCGTCGCCGCGCGCCACGCGGAGCATGAGACACTCGGGTGCGAGCCTGCGATTGACGCGCTTGATGAGCGCGTCCTTGGTCACCGTGAAACCCATCTACATCATCCTTCCTCGTGCTCCCGGCGCGCGTGAAGCAGCGCCGGTTAGTTCGTTAGGGATCGTCAAGCTGTGGTTCCGGTAGCCCGGGAGCGCGAGGCTCCCGGGCTCCGGCGACCGGACTGCCGCGAGCTGGCCGCTGAACGGCAGGCGCTGCTGGGTCCGGTCATCCTGATCTTCAGTTCGCGCGCGCCTTCCGGCCGCGCACAAGTCGCAGCTGCGAGCGACGTTCTTGGATGTCGGTCGGGCGGAAGAATTTGCTTCCGGACCCGTCCGATCCCATCTTGTGCGAGTTCGCGACCCACTTGAACAGCAGCGTCTTGACGCGCGCCTTCGAGATGATCCTCCAGCTCCGCACCTCGTTCGTCTCGTAGTCCCACGAGATGAACTCGAAGGTGCCGTCGTTGAACTCGTAGATCTCCTCGGAGGGGTTGTTCTCCTCGCCGATGCCGCCACCGCCCAGCGAGGCGAACAGCTTCCCGCGTTCCCACGGGTAAGGGTACGGTTCCTTCGTCTCTTCCTGCTTGGTCACTTCCTCGCTCGCATCGTGCCTTCGAATGGGAGGGCGCACGCGCCGGTTGGTAGTGTTGCCGGCTGTCACATGCTGCCGGTTGACCAGGATGGTCACGTTCTCTTGGTGTCGGCTCGCTTGTGGGCTCGCAGATCGCTGACAGCTTGCTGCATCAACAGAGGGCCGCGTCCGACTCCCACGGCGACTAGTGGCTCTCCCTGCTGCACCTTCGCCGATGGTTGGTTGAGTGTGATGCGGCGAAGCCTTCCGGCTTCGGAGTCCACAAGGCAGCAAGACCAGCTTTCATTGTGACGGAAGGGTACCCCGCGAATTTCGACTTTCACGTCCGCAAGGGGGGGACTGCACGGGAAAGTTTGGAACTTTTTTGATCCTGCGTGACCGATCGCAGCCAGCTGTCAGAGTGCGGTCACGCGGGCTACCAGGTCTCTCGCGAGATTCTGGTGCGGTGTCGTTCTCGGAGCCGGCCGACCTCGGCATGCTGCCCGCCACTCTCGCGAGGCATCTACCTGCTTGCTGGAGAGGTCGAGGCTCAACAGGTCGCGATCGCGGCAGCGCCAGACAATGAAGTGTCCGTCAGCCGCGCGATCCGGTCGCTTGCTCATCGCAGTCGATGACGCCCGGGTAGAACGCCACGATCGTGTCCAGATGCTCAACCGGTGAGCCCTGATCGTCGAAGCCGATTCGAGCCCACATCTCCCGCTCGTCTGCCATGAACTCGTGCCAGGCGGTCGGGTTGGACTTCAGGGGACCGAGCAGGCGCTCCAGGTAGTCGGCGGAACTGCCACCGGTGTTCTCGTCGAGGACGGCACCGAGGAAGACGAGGCGCGCATCATCGTCTGGGAGAGCGCGGATGAACTTGGCCGTGCTGATCATGGCGTTCGCTGCCCGCACGTTCCTGTAGTCGTCCGGGTACTCCAGCGCCTTCTCCGAGCGCCATTGCGCCTGATGCTCCAGGCGATCGGCGATCACGGTCCGGATGTCCACGTTGTTCATCATCACTCCTTTCGAGCCGGGTGTAGGTCGACGCGCATGGGCTGTCGGTCCGGCTGAGCGGGTCTCGGTAAACCATGCTGCGCCAAGATTGTCAATTATACAATTCATCCAAGTTGGTATGGGGTTTCGGACGCGATGTCGCGCGCAAAAGCCCAGTAAACTCAGGGTGCGGAGGCTCCAGCGTCTTGCTGCCCGATGACGGAGGGGTTCCGACGATGCACCGTCAGCGCCCCCTTTGTGCAACGCGCTGAGGCTGCAAGTACGTGGCCCAACTTCGAAATCGAGCCGTGCTCACGGTCGCGAGCGCACCCGCGTGCGGCTGAGCGCCCTCCTCCTGCTCGTCGCGAAATCTCCCCAACCGCTGTGAGCTTTCGTAATCTGGTGAACGCTCAACGCGTCGGGGGCTGCGGGTGTCAGGCACCGCCAGGCAGCGAGGCGGCGTCCGTCTGCTGCAACAGACGATGTCAAGCACGAGCACCGCCTGGTTCTGATACATGCGCCTGCTCGGGTGCTGCACTGAGCAACCAGACGGACGACGGCCGACTACGGCATCGGGTTCGGATGGTGCGAGTGCGCTGACAACCACGGGCTGCACAACATCGCGCACTACGAGTTGGCGGACGACGTTCTCGCGCTGCATCGCCCCAATCGGTCCAGGCGCCCCTTAGCGAACGGCAGAGCAGCAGCGAGTCAGGTCGCAGGTCCGCTCAATCGACGTGCTGCAGCCGTGCTTCTGAGTCGTCTCGCTCGACGACGCCCTTCACGGAGTTCGACCCTAGTAATGCCCTCGGAAGTGGGAGTAGGGTTCTGGGAGACGCCAAAGAAGAAGCCCCCGCGTCGAACTCCGGCAAGGGTGACGCAGGGGCTTGAGGACAGAACGAGTGAACCGTAGCACGACAGGTGGTCGATCACCATCGCCGAGAGCTGAGCTGCGCCGCGTTCGGGCGTGGATGCGATCCGCACGACAGCGGATCGCGAAGCTCGTCTCCGCTCCTGGTACCAACTTCACCGCGACGAAGAACTGGTTCGGCCCGGTCGTGGCGGATCTGCACCCGGCAGTTCTCGGCCTGGAGTTCGCGCACAAGAAGGTGTCAGACGAGGAGATTCGCAATCTCCAGCGCCAACTGACGGCAGCCGGTTTCATCGTCCTGCCCGCGATCGAAGGCATTGTGCGCGCCGACAAGGAGTACCGGTACGCCGGAATGCCCAAGTTCGGGATCAACCTGTATGCGATTGCCCCCGACGAGTTGACCCTGATGCGCTGGCAGATCGACCTTGCCAAGCGGTACCGCCACCTGCTGGACCCGATGTTCAACGACGTCCAGTACTACGACTGCATGCTCACTGACGATGTGTTCCTCGGTGTCGTGAGCAGGCGGATGCTTCTGCCTGGCTTCAGCTGTGGAACCTATCTGGTCGACGCGGAAGGAAAGGCTAAGGGGAGGCGTCGCGACGGGATGATGCGCGACAAGAGCATCCACCGCGCCTCGGAGGACTGGTACGCGCAGTCAGATGCTCTCAACACGATCCTTGCCTGGGCCGAGGAGATCGACGAGGTCTTCTCCCTCTGGCCCGAACGCCGCGAGCAGCGTAATCGGCGGGTGGAGGCCGACTGGGCCGCGGAGCGAGTCGATCGCGAGCGGAGCCTTGACGCGTCCGGCTGGACCGCGAGGGAGCAGTCCATCCCGAAGAAGGTGCTTCAGCTCATCACGGACCGCGACGCCCCGGGTGGGCTGGCTGATTCTCCACCAGCGCAGGTCGCATTCACCGCCCTGCTTCTGCTCCGCTGGAGGCAGTGGACTCGTCAGCAGATGCGGGACTTGGTCTTCGACGGCGGTCACGTTGGCTTCTTGTACTACCGCGAGAACCCAGACCGCTTCGACCACGATGTCGGCAAGGTCATCGAGACGGTCCCCGGTCTCCTACGCGGCAACGCGGCTGCATTCGGGTACGCACTCCAGAAGAACTTGAGGACACGAGCGCTGGTGACCTTCGCAACGCTGTGCTCGATGCCGGCGTGCCCCGAGCCGGGGTACCGCAGAATCGCCCGTGCCGTCGGCTGCTCGCTCAGGACCATCAAGCTGGCGATCGATGACCTCCTGGGGGCCAACCTGATCGAGAGGATCGGTCCCAGGAGGAAGCCCGGCAATCCGAACCCGCAGCAGTTCAGGATTGTCCAGCCTTCCAACGTGGGAGCAGGTAAACAGCTGACCTTCTTGATGGGGTGTGACTCCCTCCTCGAAGACACGGCACGGCTGCGATCTGCGCGGCTCCCTCTCCTGTGGAGCGCGGAGTCGCAAGCGACGGTGTTCGAGAGGCTGATGTCGGGCTGCTCAGCTGGGCAAATCTTGCTGGGGTCGAGCGACCTGGAGCTGAAACGGGCGACAAGGTGGACCCAGATCCGCTTTCTGCGAGACGAGCTGGACAGAATCGACATGAAGCTCGCGCAGCTCAGGGGCAAGCTTGCCCGCCACCGGCAGCGCACTACCGTGGCCGCTCTGCTGCGGGCGACGAGGGAGGAGCTGCGGACTGGCTCTTGGAAGGGGGCTGCGTGATCTTGTCGACTTGAGCTTGGGGCTCACGGATGACTGCTTCTCGCGCCGTGACCGGGGCGACTGCGGTCACGAACCAGTGGACCCTTCGGCAGCGCACGGCTGGACACGCTCGTGGTCCGAAGACACCCAGTCTGAGGGCGGCGCTCTGCGTGGGCGACGCGACGGGATTGGGGCTGTCGGTGCTGTCCACGTTCGGCCGCGACCATCAAGCGCGCCGACGCGATCAGCCCGCCCTCTCCAGACGGGAATCCGCGATCGGCTCGCGCCGGAATCGGGGTCGACTTCTGCCGGAACACGCGCGGTCGCCACGCTTGACCGCGATACTGACGGGCTTCGAGCCGACGACGGCACCGTCCGCGAGGTCCTGCTGGCGAAGTTCGTATACCGTGGCAGCCCACCCAGCGCGTTCTTCATGTAATCATGGCCGTCTGCTGCTCCTGGTGGCCGTCCAGCACCCTGGATAGCTGTTGTGCTGCCTAAGCATCCTGACTCGCCCGAAACCTCGCCTCGCGTGCCTGACCTGGCACCTGGGGCAGCGGCAACTCGCTCCCCACCTGGAAGAACGGCGACGGCGTCGTCACTGACCAGGACCGACCATGACGGCCAACGACCACCAGAGCCGCCTCGTGGGCATCGTCACGCTCTGTGGGCGACGATCAGCGACATCCTGCACGCGATCGACTCCGAGGAGGGCCCGGCAAAGTGCACGGCCGAGGACCTGGCTGACTACTCCGCGGTGCGCTCGGATGAGCTGCTGCGCACCGCGCGGGCCGCTGGGACCTCAGTCTGTTGACCGTATCGACCGCCAGAACTGATCTCTGCAGCCTCGACAGCCACGGTGCGAGAGGCAGAGGACCACGGCAGGCACGAAACGGAGCGCATCATGATGAACGAGCAGCTGTCGCAGCTGTTCGACCTGGCGGACGAACTGCGCCGCCGCATCGTCGAGCTGGCCGAGATGGTGGCCAACCCGCCGGCCCAGGCCCGGGTGCTGAAGCTGCACCGCAAGGCAACTGCGAGAGGGTGCTCACGCGAGCCTGAGGACCTCGGCTCGATGCCTCCGTCAATCTAAACTCGCAAGCAACTCCAACCTGATCTAGCATCCCGGCCGTGGAGTGGTGTTCGATGTCCGCTCAACGAAGGAGGACAGTGTGAAGAAGATCGAGAGCAGGCTGTTCGATGTCATATCACAGCGCTACGCCCGGACAGCAGACGACATCGCGGAGTTGTCGGGCCTGTCGTTGGACACGGTTCGGCAGTTTCTGTCTGACTGGGTAGAGACCGGCTTCATGGTGGCGATCAGTGACAAGGGGATCGTGAAGTACCGTGAATCGCACCCTGGGGATGCAGCCGCCGAAGCGGTCAGCCCGGAGGAGGTGTTCTACTGGCTCGATGAGAAAGGGGCTCTGACTGATGAGTTTCGCACCGCCGAGCAGATCGCCAAGCGTGGTGAGATGCAGTCGAAGGTCGTGCGGCATTTGCTGAAGATCTGGGAGCCCGACCTGCGGAAGCTTCGTCGGGGCAAGAAGGTGTACTGGGCGACCGGAGCGTGGGCATGATGGTGATGGCGGCAATGTGAACAAGGTAGGAGGCCCTGTATCACTGTAAGCCGTTGCGGCGCCCGCGCTCTATTGGCCGAGCCGAAATCACCTTGCTCGTGCCCGTGAGCGCGCCCAAGACGGTCTCCTCCATCTTCATCGGGGATCGCGTCGCCAACTCCGATCTAGTTGTTCATGGCACAGGCTTGTTGCGGGTTCCGACGAACCCGGACACCAAGTCGGAGGCAGGGGGCGAGACCTCAGCCTCAGCGATCAGCTTGTTCTGGTGCTTCTTGATCCACTCCTGAGCGCAATGGGCTCAGTACGGCGCCGTCGACGCTGCGCGGATGCTGAAAGTCGACGTCCTCGATGCGCGCGGTGCGATCGCGGAGCCGGGCAAGCTGGAGGCGACGGGTGAGGCCGCGTCCTTCGCGCTCGGTCCACTCGCGATCGACGTTCACAGCCTCGTCGCACTCGGGACGGCGGAGTCGGCAGACCTGGGGCACGCTGCCGCGTCGACGTGATACCCGAACTTGCGTTGCACGCGGCCGATGTTGTCAACCGGACCGATCGACCCTGTGAAGGCTCCCCGGGTCGGGAGTACAATGCCGGTCAACGGGCAAGGAAAAGCCCCCACCGCGTTCCTGGGCAGGAATATTCGCGGCGAGGGCTTGAACAAGGACCACATGCAAGATCGCAGACCCAAACTCGACAGGCAAGGACTTCTTCGTCCAGCGGACACGAAGCGCTACCGCGCGCAGATCGCTTCGTCGCTCAGCGCCGTCGGCGCCATGGGCCGCTTCATGGAGCGCGTCGACCAGAAGTCGCAGCTTAAGTACATCGACGCCGACGTCCTGCCCGACGAGTACCTCGACAAGTGCGTCATCTCCTACCCGCCGGACTGCGAGATCGTCGTCGACGGTGACGCTGTGGGCTCGTACGAGAAGCTCGACGGCATCGCCCGGCTGATGGGCTCGAAGGGCATCGACGTGGTGGTCACGAAGTCGTCCGTGATCCCGCCCGACATGCGGTACATGTACTCGCAGATCGATCCCGACCGTGCGCCCGAGCGAGCGCAGCTCCGGGCCATCATGGAGTCCAAGTGGGATCACCACGTATGGACCGAGTACCTGGTCGCCGAGATCGGCAACGCCGCCGTGCGCAGCGCCAAGTTCAACGAGAAGGGCGAGCGCATCGCCAAGGCTCAGCCGATCCGCCTCATCGGGTTCGCACCCTGCACCTTCCTGATTCCGGCCTGGGGTGCTGCGGAGGGCCTTCGGCACGACGGGATGATGAAGGACGCGTCGATCAAGAGGGCGACGGATGCACTGTACAGGCGGCCGGGCAACCTCGCCGTGTTCGTCGAGTACGCCGAGAAGGTCGCCGAGATGGACAAGCGCTGGCGCGAGGCGGAGCGCCAGCCGGTGAAGCCCGCAGGCAAGCTATACGTGATCAAGAAGAACCCGACCGTGTACCGTTCTCGTGTCGAGGCCCAGCCGCAGGAGCTACCGGCGCAGAAGGCGAAGGTGGTGCAGCTCTCGCCCGTCCGGCAGCAGCGGCTGGTGGTCGACATCGACGACAAGACGATGGATCTGTTGAAGATGAAGCCGCGGGTCGGCGACCGCAGTCATCATGCGTTCAAGATCGTCAAGCGCCTCAAGGCGAGAGGCTGGGTCGAGAACGCGATCGCAGAGCTGATCCCGCTGTACGACGGGCTGTGCGCGTACCGGCACAAGGGTGGCACCGAGGACGGGAATGCCGAAGCTGGCCGCAACCGCCTCCGGTTGGCGTACGCGAAGATTGTCACCCGCGAGTCCGAGCAGAAGAGGGTCAAGGACTCCATCTTCGAGAAGTCGAAGAGCCTGCCGTTGGCCCCGAGTGCCAGGGCGGTGCTGGACGTCCTGCTCGATGTCGAGGGCGTCGTTGCTCACCCTGGTGATCACGAGCTGCAGCGTCGTACCGGCCTGTCTCCCCACGCCGTGACGAAGGCGAAGTACAAGCTGATGAAGTTCGGGCTGATACAGGAGACAGGTCCGAAGAGAGGACCAGGGGATACAGAAGCTCAGAGCTACCTACTCAAGGAGCAGATGGGGGGGTGTGAACTGGAGGTACATACCTTCTCCAAGTCCTTCTCGTGCAAGGCTTCCAGGTGGGAAACCCACCTTGCCGTGCGGGAACTGCGGGGTCGCGGGATCGCATCCGCCTTCACCTGGCAGGGCGAGAGAGTGATCGAGCTGGTGATGGGGGGGTGCACCGTCGAGGAGGTGCTGAAGAAGCTCGGGATCGAGGGCGTACGAGAGGCCTGGCGACAGAGATCTGCCACGCACCGCAGGATCAAGAAGCAGAGGGAGGCCTACAAGGCGTGGCTGAGGCGCTCGATGGTCGACGACTGCGAGTCGTTCATGGAGTGGGACAAGCAGATGGCAGTGAAGCTCGCCGAGATGTGGAAGCGAGCGGCGTGAAGCACGAAGGAGAACGACGGCATGACGGTGGTCGATGAGTGTTCCTGACGCGGCTGGAGTCTGCGGTAACCAAGACCACGGCCCCGGATGAGACGACGAAGGTGAAGAAGGCCTTGGGTATATCGGACCAGCCGATTCCGGGTACGACTGGCGGCTCGGCGAGGTCCCTGCGACTCCAGCGACGGGGCGATGCGAAGGTATCGCTCTGGCTACTCGAAGAGTGCACACGCGAGAGCAGCAGAAGCTCTACGCAAAGAAGCATCGCTCCCCGCGGTGAAGCAGTCATGCCTGACGCGCGCGCGCCGTTCATCAAGACGAGGTACGGCTCGTCGGCAGTCATCATGGGCGTTTGAGACCGCCGTCGCTGAGTCTGCGGGCTTCGTCACGGAGATCGCGACGGTGTTCGTGCGTGGCGCAAACCAGACCAAGCTCCAAGCCGGCAACTACAAGAACCTGTGCGACAACGCGCAGAAGGC
Organism: Candidatus Binatia bacterium; assembly: GCA_019749875.1. Classification (GTDB taxonomy): domain Bacteria; phylum Desulfobacterota; class Binatia; order UBA12015; family UBA12015; genus VGTK01. Next base: position 18,865 of record JAIEPK010000618.1, read on the forward strand.
ACTCGACGAGCTGAACGAGTAGATCGCGTCCGCGACGCGATCTACTCGAAGCCGACCCGACTCGAACGCACCGGCGTATAGGGCCAACAGTTGTACTGGGCGAGCTTCGGGACAACGGCTGACAAATTGGGTCAATCGATTGACCCTGGACATCCCATCTTCTAGGATGCCTGGCAGTCGTGAAGTGGTGGAAAGGAGGACGTGACGATGGACGACCTCTCGCCTAGGTTTCGTATGAGTTTCGAGCTGCTGACGCCCGTCCAGCAGGAGATCGAGCGCCAGCTCCGGCAGCAGGAGATGATGCGACCGTCGGCTGTGATCGACGCCGCAGTTCGCGTGCTCGAACAGGCCGTGCCCTCGCACGGCGTGCAGGACATCATCGACCGGATGTCCGGGTGCCAGCGGTAGTTGGAGGGAGCGGAGGTCCTGGGCAACCCCAGGACCTCCGCTCCGACAGGTCGGCGTCCTAGCCGAGCAGCCAATACAGAATCAGCCCGGCGGTGACGCCGGATGCGACCGAGACCAAGTAGTCTCTGGCCATGCCCCACTGCTTTCCCCGCTTCCCTGACGTCTTCTTTCTAACCCGCTGTGAATCGGTACCGCAGGCTCGTGTTGACGTTGGCAGGGAAGGTTAGAACAGGACCGCGAATTCTGTCAAGCGTCGAAGAACTACTTGACGGACTTCGAAACCTTCACCGTCGCCGACCGATCGTGCTCGTCATCGATCACCAACCAGGCGGTACCGGCTCGTCAAGCAGCTCGCGGATCCTGCGCGAGCGATTCTCAAACCAGCACTTCCGCGTCGGGTCGACCTCGCGTTTGACGGTGTCGTCCATGTCCATGACGACGCGCGCGAGTACGTCCTTCCACCAGGCGATCTCGCGCAGGCGCTCGTGGTCGGTCGGCATGTCGACGCGGTACGGCCGGGGGAGTTCCGACTCAAGGCCCTGATCGATGTCTCCTGACACCGCGACGAGACCCACTGGTGAGCGGATTGAGATCTCGCAGGCGAGCGACGGACTGAGCGCTTCCGTTCCGGTCGATGTCGGCCTCCTGCGAGGTTCTGCCGACCTCTACGTCGCGCCCAGACGCTGCAGCGAATAGTCGCCACTCTCGATCGCCTTCTGCGCCAGCCCGCTGATCCGAGAGCGCGTTCCGCCCCGGCCCTCTTCACCGACGCTGGGTTGTAGGCGCAGGTCAAGTAGTCGAAGTCGAGGTCAAACAAGACGGTCCACGAGGGACTATCCCCCGGGGTCTTCCTCAGTACTGCGTGAACGGCTCTCCAGAAGGTTGCTCTTCGGAGGTGCTCCCGTTTTTGCAGAACGTAATCTGTCGACGCTCGAAGCGTAGGCAGTACCGGGTCGAGTACACCTTTCCGAAGAGGTCCCAGTAGGTGGCCATCCCGGTCATCAGAATAGGCCTTCCCGGGTCGAAGAAGGACACTTCGCCGAACGGAAGCAGTTGCTGTGTCGGAATGATGTCCTCGCCAGGCCCAACCGGTCCAGCGTCGAACTCAGGCGTGCTCAGCCCGTAGCCGTGCTGCATTGAAAGCTGTAACGAGTACGTGTCGGCGTCAGCCTCTACTGGAACCGGCATCCAGTAGTGAACGACCACGCTCCTCGCTGGTCCCAAACCAGAGTTCCTCCACGTGAACGTGATCACTGGCTGTTCGTCGTTCCTCCACTCGATCGTGGGCGGCTTGATCGTGAGCAACGGTCGCTGCCCGAGCTGCAGTGTCTGGCGCGTCAAGTCGAGCTGCGCCTGGGTGCTCCAGAACGACGCTCCGAGAGCGATCAACGCGACGGCCGCCGTGATGCGGTCCGCCCAGTGACTCCTGGGGGTGTCTACCATCCCAGGGTCGTACAACGAATCGGGCTTACGCTCGAACAGCTACGTGCTGTTCTTCGAGTAGCGATCGGGCGCCTGGTGGATCACCCACATGTCGGCCTCGGCAATAGGCCCCCACTTCTCCGGCCAGACGCGATCGTGCAGCGGAAGGCTGTCGTCGGCCCTCGTGTAGACCCAGCCGAACGCATGCACTCGCGTCTTCCAGAAGACGTCGCGGTAGTGGATCTGGCCGTGCACGAGGATCCCGGCCTTGCCGTCCATGATGTCTTGACGCTGCTGTGCATCGAGCGCGACCGTTGGGTACCGACTCGGTATCGCATTCTTGTCGCGCGCGATCGGGATCGTCATCGGCCCGTTGCTCACCTTCGAAAGCGCCTTGTCCTCGGGTACGTCGGGCCACGGCACAACCTCTGCCTTGACGAAGTCGTCGCGGATCCAGCCTGGGCTGCGGCCGATGTTCGACAGCGAGTAGGGCATCGCGAGGATCGCTGGGGCCGTGGCCGTCGGAGGCATCTCCTGCTCCGGTGGGCTCGCCGGGATTACGATCACCCACGGACGCTCCAGCCTCCTGGTCGAAGTGGCGACCCCGATGGCCGCGATGGCGCTCGCGATCGCCGCGATCATGCTGAAGAGCGCGACCGCTTCCGACTTGGGCAGCAAGGCCTTGAATCGCTCCAGCAGAACTGACCCCGGAGTTGCTGTCGGCATCGGCGCGGCGCTCGGCATCGGCGTCGGTCTCGGTATCTCGGTTGGTGTCGGTCTCTGCGTCGGACTCGGATGGGGTATCGCAGTCGCCGACGGTGTCGACGCTACGGTCGGCGTGGGAGTGCTCCTTGGAGGGGGTGGACGCTTCGCGGCGTCGGCCATGACGACGAGGAGCGGTAGGACCAGGAGCGCGAGGATCGAGCACCGCATCCGCCCGTCGTACACCACCCCGGAGCACAACGGCGAGCAGTCAGCAGGAAGGCGAGTTCAAGCAAAGCAAAGAGGCCCCAGAGGACTATCCCCCGGGGCCTCGGCGTGGTCAGGATGCTCGCTCGCTTAGTTCTGGTAGTCGGCCTTCATCGACAAGGTTGCGTCGATCAGCTCCAGCAGGCCGTTGATCTGCGGGTGTGCCTCCATGCGGAGGAGCCGACTCGCCTTCGCGAGCGGCTGCGGCCCCTTAGGGACGACGAAGCGATTGCCACCCTCATCCAGCGAGATCTCGTACTTGTTGACCACGATGTGCCAGGTCCCTTCGACCTTGGCGTAGCCGAGCTTCCACTCACGATCGAGCGGTGTGTTCGGCCTGTTCGGGTTGTCGATCGTGTTCGAGTAGAACGGGTGCTCCATCTCGACTTCGACTCCCACCTTCGCGGATGCGAGGTCGCCTTCGACGACCTCGATGTCTGCGGTCATCTCGTCGCAGGCGTCGTTGAGCACCTCCGCCTTGCGCGCGATGCGCTTCATGCGCTCGCGGTACGTCCCCGAAGTTCTGTCGAACCCCATGGAAAAGTCTCCTTGCCCTGACTCGGGCTGTTCTAGGTCTCTCTCAAGACCACGCCTGGTCGGGCTCTCACCCGACCAGGTCCTTGCAGATCAGGTTCTCGCAACTGGGTCAACATGCGGAGGTCTGCGCGTCAGTCGTCGGTGTCGTTGCCGGCCTCGCAGAGGTCGAAGCGATTCCAGGTCGTTCTGTAGACCCAGCACGTCGTTGTCCAGTGTCTGCTGCCGAACACGTCCGCGTAGTACGCGAAGCCGATGATTCGCAGAAGCTCGGCGCCGGACATGATCGAGTCGCGCTCTTCGTCGCTGAGTTGAAAGTTGGCGGGACTTGCTATCCGGCTGCGTGGCCCGAGGATGCCGTTGACGCTCTTCCACTCGCGTTCGCTGGCGGGGCTGTAGTCCCACACGTTGGGGAATGGGGCGTTCGCTCCAGACCGCACCGGGAGAATGAAGGTTCGCACGTACCTCGCGGGGCCTTGCCCGACGTTGGTCCAGTCGCCGTTCAACTTGACCTCTCGGGTGAGGTCGATCGCAGCATCGCCGACCAGCCGGTCCATGACGACCCAGGGGCGTTGCGAGAGCGCCAAGCTCTTCCGGGTGAGTGCTAGCTGCTGTCGAGTGTTGCAGCCGTTGTAGATCGCAGTGCACAGAGCGACGGCGACGCCGGCCGCGCCGACGTACTCCAGCCACCAAGGCTTCTTCCAGTCGTCGGCTGGCGTCGGCTCGGCTCGCCGCTCCGCAGGTTCGGTTTCCTCATCGACCATCCCCGCGTCGTACCGTGGAATCCCCCGAGGCTCTAGCTAGCCGATCAGCAGTTCCGGAACGTCATCACGTACACGGTAGGCGGCGACAACGGTTGCAAGTGGTTGGGCATGGTCCGGAGGAACAGCTCCAGCTGTACCTAGGGTGACAGCTTCGGTGCCGCGGGCGGCTTCTTGTTCGCCTTCCGGCCCTTCTTCACTTCTTGCCGTCCTTCTTGGCGTCGACCTTCTGCGCGAGCTGCTGTTGCGCGGCGATGATCTGCTGCTCACGGTGCTCCAGGGCTGTGGCTGAGGATGAGGGCAGAATCCTGCACCGCCAAGCAGCGGGTCAGGCTCGCGTTGGTGTCCGATCAGAGAGGGAGCGCTGCAGTCGGCGATGGTGCCAGCGCCTTGGTGGTGCAGGCGATGCAGCACTTCGGGCTCCTTCAGCGTCTCGGTGTACTCCAGCGTCGGATCTGCGTGTGCGCAGGCTGGCAACAGCAGGACGAACGGCAGAGCGAGCCGCTCTGCGATCATGCTGCTCTGGTAGTCCAGATCTCTACGTGAGATTGCCGTGGGGCTCGGCGACGCGAAGGAGCGGGACACCATCAAGGAGCTGGACGCTGCCGCGATCGCGCTTTGTGATGTAGAGCGCGCGCTCGACAGGGGCCGATCTCACGAGCGCGGGGCTTGTGGAGTTGGCCGCAGCAGCAGTGCCCCACGAAGTACCCGCGATCTGGCGCAGCCTCATGCGCACGCCTGCGTACGCGGTCCCGGGCAGCCAGGTCATGTCACGGCCTTGCGATCTGAGAGAAGAGCAGGGGCCGCCCGCCACTAGTCAGCCACTCAGAGCACCTTGCAGAAGCGATCAGTGCCGAAGCTCTCGAAGATGATCCGCCGACGATCGCGGTTCTGCTCCGTCTCCTCGTGGCTCTCGGGCGACATCCCGTTCGAGAGGCCGATCAAGGCATGGTGAACGTCTCGAATTGCCTCGGCCGTCGGGACGAGCCCCAGCCGCGCCCACGCATCGAAGCCGGGTAGCCCGGTGCAGGCGCCGACGAGTCGAGCAGCGAGAGCACGAACTCGCTGTGTCGCCTCCAGGCGGTCGTCAGGTCGTGCGTTGCCCACGTTTGAGTAGAGCGGCGCGTAGAGCAGCAGCGCCTCGGCGATCTCGCCCTGCAGCTTGAGTAGGTCAGCGCGGGGGTCGACCAGTAGTCGAGACGCGAACGCGCCGGTCACCAGGCCCACGGCGCCACTCGAATGACCTCTCCCCAGCTCACGTGCGCGCCTTCGATCGGCGCTGGCGCGTGGAGACCATGCCGACCCGAGCGGCGGCTGCGATCCCGGACCCAGCACCGGCGACGATCTTGTCGATTTCGTCGAGGCCAAGTGCCAGTGCCTGACGAGCAACCTCGCTCGCCGTCATCGGCAGCGTCTCGCTCAATTTGACGACCCTCTCGACGACATCGTGACTGACACGCCAAGGAGGCGACCGGAATCCACGGTCAGTCGTCGCGGGCTTCTTCGACATCTTCCTCGTGGGCACAAATCCTCCGGGGTCATGCGGCCCGGCCAAGAACGTTCCTGATGGTAGACGGATACCAGCGGCCACCCCTCTTCGTCCTCCGACCGTCAGCGGTGAGGCGGTCTGCGATCTCGCGCAGGGACAGGCCCTCGTCGCGCAGTTGACGTACGAGTTCTACGGTCTCGATCTCGTCGTCTACCGGTACCAGCTCTCCCGTCGCGGTCCATGCCATGCCGAACGGGGCGCTCCCGATGTGTAGCCGCTCACGCTCTTTCGCGTCCTGAGGGTCCGTTTCGGACCGGTTGGATGATGGCGAGAGAGCGTGACGC
>JAIEPK010000029.1 GCA_019749875.1 Candidatus Binatia bacterium
AGCCGGCGCACGACGGCGAGCGCCCGCGCGCGCGTGCGGAACGCGGCGCCGCGGGATGGGCTGCCCTCGGCCGGCGACGCGACGTCTCGCTGCACGCGCGGATCGTCGCACGCACGTCCCGGGGACGCAATTTTCGTTGCCTTGGTGCGCCCTGCCCGATGCGCTCGTGCACGCGCACACCAAGCGCGGCGGGGCTCGCTCGAGCCGGCGCACGACGTTAGGTTGGGCCCGTGCGCCACGATGCCGAGACGACGGACGTCCTCTTCGATCCCCTGGTCGCGAGCTGGTTCACGGAGACGTTCACCGGCGCCACGCCGCCGCAGGAGGCGGGCTGGCGCCGCATCGCTGCCCGGCACGACACGCTGATCGCGGCACCGACCGGCTCCGGCAAGACGCTCGCGGCGTTCCTGTGGGCGATCGACGAGCTGGTGCGCGAGGCCCGTGCGGGCAAGCTCGCGGACGCGACCGCCGTGGTCTACGTCTCACCCCTGAAGGCGCTCGGGAACGACATCGAGAAGAACCTCGCGGTGCCGCTCGCCGCGATCCGCGAGCGCGCGGCCGCAGCCGGCGTCGATCTGCAGGACATTCGCGTCGCGGTACGCAGCGGCGATACGCCGCAGGCCGAACGGCAGGCGATGCTGAAGCATCCGCCGCACGTGCTGATCACCACGCCCGAGTCGCTCTACATCCTGCTCACCGCCGAGAAGAGCCGCGAGATGCTGCGCTCGGCGCGCACCGTGATCGTCGACGAGATCCACGCCGTCGCGGGCGACAAGCGCGGCGCGCACCTGGCGCTCACGCTGGCACGGCTCGACCGGCTCGTCGGGCGCCGTCTGCAGCGCATCGGCCTCTCGGCGACGCAGAAGCCGATCGAGGAGATCGCGGCATTGCTCGTCGGCGAGGATCGCGTGGGAGACGACGGCACACCCGACTGTGCGATCGTCGACACCGGCCACAAGCGCGCGATGGAGCTGTCGGTCGAGACCACTGATCTCGAGCTCGGAGCGATCGCCTCGCACGAGCTGCGCGCCACCGTCTACGACCGGGTCGTGGAGCTCGTCGGACAGCACCGCACGACGATCGTCTTCGTCAATACCAGACGCTTGGTCGAGCGCGTCGCGCATGCGCTCGGCGAGCGCCTCGGCGCGGAGCGCGTGGTCGCGCACCACGGCAGCCTGTCGCGCCGCATCCGGCTCGCGGCGGAGCAGAAGCTCAAGTCGGGCGAGGTTCCCGTCGTGGTCGCGACGGCGTCGCTCGAGCTCGGCATCGACGTCGGCCACGTCGATCTGGTCTGCCACCTCGGCGCGCCGCGTGCGCTCGCGACGCTCTTGCAGCGCGTGGGGCGCTCCGGACACTGGCTCGGCAGCGTCCCCAAGGGCATCTTCTTCCCGTTCACGCGCGACGAGCTGATGCAGACCGCGGCGGCCGTGCGCGCGATCCGCCAGGGCGAGCTCGACCGCATCCTGATGCCGGAGAGCCCGCTCGACATCCTTGCGCAGCAGATGGTCGCGACTGCGGCCTCGGAGGAGATCTCCACCGACGACCTGTTCACGCTCGTGCGCCGGGCATGGCCGTTCCGGCGCTTGACGCGAGAGGCGTTCGAGGAGGTCCTCGAGATGCTCGCCGAAGGCGTCAGCACGCGCCGCGGGCGACGCTCGGCCCATCTGCATCACGATCGCGTGCAGGAGCGCGTTCGCGGACGACGCGGTGCACGCCTCGCCGCGATCACCAGCGGCGGCGCCATCCCCGAGACCGCAGACTACGACGTGATCGAGGATCCGACCGAGGCGCGCGTCGGCAAGGTCAATGAAGACTTCGCGATCGAGAGCATGCGCGGCGACATCTTCCTGCTCGGCAACCACTCGTGGCGCATCCGCCGCGTGGAGGCGGGAAAAGTCCGCGTCGAGGACGCGGGACAGACGCCGCCGACCATCCCGTTCTGGATGGGCGAGGCGCCCGCGCGAACGCGTGAGCTCTCTCAGGCCGTGTCCGATCTCCGGCAGGCGATCCTCGATCGGCTATCCGATCCGCCCGCTGCGATCGCGTTTCTCGTCGAGGAATGCGGCATGGACGCGAGCGGCGCACAGCAGCTCGTCGCGTACGTCGCCGCGACCGTGGCGGTGCTCGGAACGGTTCCGACCTGCGAGCGCGTCGTCGCCGAGCGCTTCTTCGACGAGAGCGGCGGCATGCAGCTCGTCCTGCACGCGCCGTTCGGCGGCGCGATCAACCGCGCGTTCGGCCTCGCGCTGCGCAAGTCGTTCTGCGTCGGCTTCGACTTCGAGCTGCAAGCGGCCGCGACCGATGACGGCATCGTGCTGTCGCTCGGCGAGCAGCACAGCTTCCCGCTCGACGGCGTGTTCGGCATGGTCCGCCGCCATCGTCTCGAGGACGATCTGATTCAGGCCGTTCTGCAGGCACCGATGTTCGGCACGCGCTGGCGCTGGAACGCGAGCCGCGCGCTGGCGCTGCTGCGCCATCAGGGCGGAAAGAAGGTCCCGATGAACATCCAGCGCATGCGGGCGGAGGACCTGCTCGCCGCGGTGTTCCCCGCCCAGCTCGGCTGCGGCGACAACCGGACGGGGCCGATCGAGCCGGTCGACCATCCGCTGGTCAACGAGACGCTCGACAACTGCCTGCACGAGGCGATGGACACCGAGGGCTTGCGCCGGATCCTCGAGCGCATCGATGCCGGCGAGATCCGCACGGTCGCGGTGGAGACGCCCGCACCGTCGCAGATGGCGCACGAGCTGCTGAACGCCTACCCGTACGCGTTCCTCGACGACGCTCCGCTCGAGGAGCGCCGCGCGCGTGCCGTGACGCTGCGTAGGACGGACGCGAGCCTCGCGCAGGGGATCGGCGCGCTCGACCAGGCGGCGATCGACGAGGTGCGCGAGCAGGCGTGGCCCGACGTGCGGGACGCCGACGAGCTGCACGATGCGCTCGAAGGGTTCGGCTGGCTGCCGCTCGCGGACGTACTTGTCGAATGGCGGGGCTGGCTCGACGAGCTGATCGCGACGCGTCGGGCGACGATCGCACGGTGGACGGCACCCGACGGTGCGACGCACGTCGCGGTGGTCAGCGCCGAGCGCAGCCTGGTCGCGCGGCGCGCCCTACCCGAAGTCGCCTTCGAGACGGCCATCGAGGCACCACGCGGCTCGCCCGATCCGGTCGACGACGAGCAGGCGCTCGATCTCGCGGTACGCGGCTGGATCCAGTGCACCGGCCCGATCAGCACCGCGCAGCTCGCGCAGCGGCTCGGCATCCGGACGACCGCGGTGGAAGCGGCCCTCGCGCGCTGCGAGCTCGACGGCTGCGCCCTGCGCGGTCGCTTCACGCCGGGCGCGAGCGAGGAGGAGTGGTGCGAGCGCCGACTCCTGGCGCGGATCCATCGCTTGACTCTGGGACGCCTGCGCCGGGAGATCGACCCGGTCTCGATCGCCGACTTCACGCGCTACCTGTTCCGCTGGCAGCACGTGGCGTCCGGCAGCCAGCTGCACGGGCGCGATGGGCTCACGACGATCATCACGCAGCTGCACGGACTCGAGCTGCCGGCGCCGGCCTGGGAGCGGAGCGTCTTCCCGCTGCGGGTCCACGAGTATGCACCGGGCCTGCTCGACGACCTGTGCTTCTCGGGGATCGCGGTCTGGGGGCGCTTCTCACCGCCCGCGAGCGAGGGCGCGGTCATCGCGGGTCAACGACGTCGCCGGACGGCACCGACGCGCAATGCACCGCTCGCGGTCGCGCTCCGCGAGGAGCTGGAGGTCTTGCGGACCGCGGCCGCGCTGCGCGAGCCCGAGATGGCGGTGACGAGCCGGCTGTCACGCGCCGCACGCGACGTGCTCGATGTCCTGCGGCGCGACGGCGCATCGTTCCTCGGCGACGTCGCCCGGGCATCGGGCCTCCTGCCCTCGGCCGCGGAGGAGGCGCTCTGGGAGCTGGTCGCGCGCGGTCTCGTCACCGGTGACGGCTTCGCCGGGTTGCGCACGCTCCTCACTCCGGACGAGAAGCGTCGGCCCGAGCGGCGTCTCCGGGCGTTGCGCGGCGGCCGCGCGCCCGCCCGCTCGTTGCCGGTCGGACGCTGGGCCTTGCTGCGGCCGCGCGGCGCGGACCTCGAGCTCGCGAAGCACGACCCGCGTGATCCGCGCTTCGAGCAGCAGGTGGAGGAGAACGCCGAAGCGATGGCGCGGGTGCTGCTCCGCCGTTACGGCGTGGTGCTGCGCGAGCTGACGGTGCGCGAGCCGCTCGCACCGCCGTGGCGCCACCTCCTGGTGGCGTTACGCCGCATGGAGGCGCGCGGCGAGATCCGCGGTGGTCGCTTCGTGTCGGGCCTCATCGGCGAGCAGTTCGCACTGCCCGAGGCGGTCGAAGCGCTACGTGCGGTGCGGCGTCTGGCGGACGATGGCGAGATCGTGCTGATCGCTTCTGCCGACCCGCTGAATCTGGTCGGAATCCTGACGCCGGGTGCTCGGGTTCCCGCCACCAGCGGACAGGTGATCGCGTTCCAGCGCGGCGTGCCGATCGAAGCCGGCGAGCTCGGTGCGGTGCGAAGCCGGCTGCAGAGCCACGCCCGAGGTGCTTGACGCCGCGCTGCGGGGCATCGGATGGCGCGCGCCGCGCTGGTGCACGGCGACCTACCGCGCGTGCGACGACCGCGTGTACGACCGTCGCGCCCGTGCGCGACCCGGGGGTGCGATCTCTCGGCGCGCGCCCACCCGGCTGCGGCTCGCTCAGCTGCGCGCGGCGCGCACGCGGGCGACGAACACGATCCCCAGAACGAAGAGCGGAATGCAGGCCCACTGCGCCGGCGTGAGCCCGGCGTAGGTCGCATCGCGGACGCGCAGGAAGTCGAGCGCGAAGCGCACGGGCGCATAGCTCGTCGCGGCGACCGCGACGACCCAGCCGTCGGGACGGCGCGAACGCGCCCCGCCCTGCACCACCGCGAACAGACCGATCGTGTAGAGCAGCTCGTAGAGGCCGAGATCGTGCCGCACGACGCCGCCCATCGGCACGCCGAGCGGAAAGGTCGTTTCCCGCCCCGGATGGTCGTGCACGGAAAAGCAGGCGAGGCGGCCGAAGAGCCAGCCGCCGATGAAGCCGTACAGCGTGCACTCCATGCCGCGCAGCAGCGGGACGCCGTAGCGTCGGAAGGCGATCGCGGCCGTCACCCCGCCACAGACGAAGCCACCGAACGACGAGTAATCGCTGCGGAAGTCGAGCAGCACACCCGGCTCGAAGAGCTGCTGCGGTCGGTACAGCGCGACGTCGAGGACGTGCGAGCCGACGAATCCGACGACCAGCATCCAGCCGACCGCCGCGAACACGTCCTCCCAGGCCAGCGCGAAGCGCTGCGCCCAGACGCGCATCAGGTGGATGCCGAACAGGACGCCGAGCGAGACCAGCGGCCCGAACGGCGCCAGCACGATCGGCCCGACGCGCACGATGCCGATCTCGCTCGAGCCGAGCACGAAGTTGCGCGCCACGAGCGCCAGGAAGAGCAGCGCGAACAGGGCAAGCCACAGCGTGGTCCCGACGTCGCGCAGCGGGGTGCCGCGCACGTTGCCCGTCGCGGCGCGCAGCGCGGTCGCTCGTCTGCCGGTCTCGCCGGGTCGCTCCATTGCAGCGAACTCTATGCGCATCCGGCGCGGGTTGCGATCCATCGCCGCCGCCACGTCGCCACGGCTTCCGAAGGTCGCAGGGTTCTTCCGTGGGGCACGGCGAACGCGTGCGGTCTCTGCTAGGCGAAACGAATGCTGCCGGCCACCATCGGCACCGCGGGTCCCGCCGGACACGGCAAGACCGCGCTGGTGCGCGCTCTGTCGGGGCTGCCGGTGGGCGACGATGCAGCCACCACGACGGCCGCCGTCGACCTCGGCTTCCACTTCGCGGACATCGCCGGCCGACGCTTCGGCATCGTGGATCTTCCCGGAACCGCACGCCTGGTGCGCAGCTTGATCGCGGACACGCACGGCATCGATCTCTTCTTGCTGGTGGTCGCGTCGGACGTCGGGGTGGTCCCGCAAACCGAGGAGTGTCTCGACATCCTGCACCTGCTCGAAGCACGCGACGTCGTGTTCGTGCTGACCCGCACCGACCTCGTCGACGAGGCTCGCGCGCAGCAGGTTCGCTCGCAGGTCGCACAGCTCGCGAGCAGCTCGCGCTTTGGTCGTGCGCCCGTCGTCGCCGTTTCGAACGTCACCGGAGCAGGCATCACCGAGCTTCGTGCCGAGGTGCTGCGCCGCGCGGCACAGCCGCCGCCGCGTCCGTCTCACGGCTGGTTTCGCATGTTCGTCGATCGCAGCTTTCACCTCGCCGAACGTGGTCTCACCGTCACCGGAACCGTGCTCGCGGGGAGCGTGCGCAGCGGGCTTTCGGTGGCGTTCCGTCCCGGCGGCGCTGCCGGCTCGGTGGCGGGGCTGCAGGTGCACGGACAGAGCGTCGTCGAGGCGACCGTCGGACAGCGCGTCGCCGTCCGCCTCGCAGAAGCGGAGCGCAAGATCGTGCGACGCGGCGTCGTGCTCGCCGATGCGCGTGTCGAGTTCACCACCGACCGCGTCGATTGCTGGGTCGAGGTGAGACCGAGCGCGCCCCAGCCGATGCGCTCGTTCGAGCGCGTCGAGATCGACGTCGGGACCGTCGAAACGGTCGGCAGCATGATCGTCCTCGAGCCCGGCGACGCGCTCGCACCCGGATCGGCCGGGTTCTGTCAGCTCGCGCTCGAGCGCGAGCTGATCCTCGCGCACGGGGATCGTTTCGTGCTGCGTCCGGCGAGCGGCCCGCGAACCACCGCCGGCGGAACGATCGTTCACCCATTCGCGGTCCGTCACGCGAGCGGCGAGGCTGGCGTGCGCGCGCGTCTGGAGCGACTGCGGGTGCCCGCGCTCCCGGGCCGCGTGCTGGCGTTCCACGAGCTGCTGCCGGAGATCGCGGCACCCGTCGCCTACGTTGCGCAAGCGCTCGGCTGCACCGACGACGAGGTTCGGCGCGCTGCCGCAGGCATCCCCGATCTGATCGCGTTACCCGGCGAGGACGCCCACGCGTACGCACTTCGCGCGCGATGGTCGAAGCTGGTCGCGAACGTCGAAGAGGTGCTGCGGCAGCATCATCGAGCGCATCCCGCGCAGCTCGGCATGGACGCCGAGACGCTGCGCTCGCGGTTGCGGGTGCCCGTACCGCCGCGCCTTCTCGAGGCGGTGGTCGCGCGCCTGGTCGCGGACTCCGTGCTCCTGCGCGAGGATGACGTCGTCAAGTTGGCGCAGGATCGCCGCGGCCCTGCGGTGGCGCCTCCGCCACCGCGCGCGCCGCGAGCGCGCTCCACGGAGGCCGCCCCACCTCCCGCCGGCGATCCGACCGCACGCATCCGCCGTGCGCTCGAGACCGGCGGCATGTCGCCGCCCGACCTCCGCCAGCTCACCGCCGTGACCGGTCTCGATGCGCAGCGCGTGGCGACGATCGTCGACGAGCTCGTCCACACCGGAGACGCCGTGCGCATCAGTGCGGAAGTCGCCTTTGTACGGGACGCCTACGAAAAGGCGCGCACGCAGCTCACCGAGCTGCTCGAACAGACTTCCGAGGTGACGATGGGCGAGTACCGAACGCGCATCGGCTCGAGCCGCAAGTACGCCCTCGCACTCCTCGAGCACTTCGACGCCGAAGGCCTCACCGAGCGCATCGGCGACGCCCGCCGCCGGAAGAGCTGACACCGACGATCGACGGCCTCGACGACCGAGCACCAGCGGCCCGATTCAGTGGAGCGCGGTTGCTCTCGTCAGCAACCTCGCCGCTTCGCCCCCCCGCACCGCCCCCTCTGCGAAGGCGAAGCCGAGCGGCCGACCGAAGGGAGCGCGGGGAGTGCGCCCCGTCAAGCACGGCGGCCGTACGAGGACCGTCCCGCGGCGCACCGCCCCTCTGCGAACGCGAAGCCGAGCGACCGACCGAAGGGAGCGCGGGGAGTGGCGCCCCGTCAAGCACGGCGACCGTGCGAGGACCGTCCCGCCCCGCACCGCCCCTCTGCGAACGCGAAGCCGAGCGGCCGACCGAAGGGAGCGGGGGGAGTGGGGCCCCGTCAAGCACGGCGACCGTGCGAGGACCGCCCCGCCCCGCACCGCCCTCCCTGCGAAGGCGAAGCCGAGCGGCCGACCGAAGGGAGCGCGGGGAGTGGGCCCCGTCAAGCACGGCGACCGTGCGAGGACCGTCCCGCGCCGCACCGCCCCCTCTGCGAAGGCGAAGCCGAGCGGCCGACCGAAGGGAGCGCGGGGAGTGGGGCCCCGTCAAGCTTCGCTTGACGGGGCGAGGGGTCGCGAGACCCCTCGTTCAATCAATGCCCCCCGTGCACCGGCATCACCGGCGCCGCACCGGGGCTCGGCTCGGGGATCGAGGCCGCAACCCGCTCCGCGGCCGCGTCGTCGATCTGCAGGTTGGCCGACTGCTTGAGCTGATCGTAGTACTCCTTGGTCTTGGCCTGCATCTCCTCGTTGCGCAGCGTGGCACGAATCTGTTCCTTGACCTGATCGAACGGCTTCTGCTCGCCGTCGCGGCGCTCCTCGAGCTGGATGATGTGGAAGCCGTACGGCGTCTTGACGACTTCGCTGACCTCGCTCGGCGTCTTGAGCGCGAACGCGGCGACCTCGAACTCCGGGACCATGCGGCCGCGGCCGAAGAAGCCGAGGTCACCGCCTTTGCGGGCCGATGCAGTGTCCACCGAGTTGGCCTTGGCGACGTCCGCGAACTGATCCGGGGCCTGCTTGAGCTGCGCCTGGAGCTCACGCGCCTTGGCCTCGTCCTTGACGAGGATGTGGCGCGCCTTGATCGTGGTGCTCGAGTACTTGTCGCCATTGGCGTCGTAGTAGGCCTTCACCTGCTCGTCGGTGACGGGGGGCAGGTCCTGCAGCTTCTTCACCACGCGCTGCACGACCAGGCGACGGCGCAGGTCGCTCACCTGGCGCTCGATGTCGGGATCGTCGGCGAGCCCCTGCTTGACGCCCTCCTGGTAGAGCAGGTCGTTCAGGACGTAGTTCTCGATGAAGCGCTTGCGGGCATCGGCGTCCATCGTGGCGCGGGAGCGCGCGGGCAGACGCTGCAGCTCGACGATCAACTCGTCCGACGTGAGCTGCCCGTCGCCGTAGCGCGCCACCACCTCGCCGGTCTTCTTGGCCGCGCCCGGTGGCGCTGCGGGGGCGCCTTGCGCTTGCGGTGCTGCAGGCGGCGCCGGCGGCGGACCGCCGCGGTCGCAGCCCCCGAGCACGAAGCCCGCGATGAGACCCAGACAGAGCGAAATGCGTGCGAGCATGGTTTGCCCTTACTAGATCGCGGAGGACGTTCAACGGCCGAGGGAGACGTCGGTCACGGCGCGGCATCCCGCACAGGAATTGACGCAGCGCGACCGACTCGGCTAAACGGGGCCACGGTCTGGCCGCTCGCGGCCCATGCACGCCGATTCGCGATGCGTTTCCCGAGCGAACAACGGTTCCTCAAGTACTGCGTCAGCAAGCGGCGCACGTACCTGAAGCAGCTGTTCGAACGCCGCCAGGTGCGTTCCTTCTTCGATCTCTGGCAAGCGGAGCTCCGCCTCGCGCAGAGCCCGTTCGAGATCGACGGTCTACCCAGCGAGCAGACCGCACGTCTCGGCATCCAGATGCGCTGGTTGCTGCTCCAAGACCTGCACCAGGTCGTGCGCATGGTCGTGCCCGACTTTCCCCCGGCGCCGCCGAGCGTGCTCGCGGCGTTGCCCGGTGCGCTGCATCAGGTGCGGGTCGCCCGATCGATGCTGATCGCGGGCGAGCGCGGCGTCGGCAAGGAGCAGCTCGCGATCCTGCTGCACGTCCTCGCGGGTCGTCCCGGCGCGCTGGTGCGGCTCGCCAGCGCAGAGCTCGGTGGGCCCGGTGCGCCACCGACCCGCCAGCTCATGCCGGAGCGTGGCACGGTGTTCGTCGGGCAGCTCGAGCAGATCCAAGAGGTCGCGCAGGACGACTTGCTGGCATTCCTCAACGGCGAAGCCCGCCGTCGCGACCTGCTGTTCATCTTCTCGACCTCCGCCGAGCCGCGCGAGCTGGTGTCACGCCACGGCGTGCGACGCGACCTGTTCGTGCGCGTCAGCCAGACCGAGGTTCGCCTGCCGCCGCTGCGCGCCAAGCCGCGCGATCTGCCGTTCTACGTCGGCGACGTGCTCTACGATCTGTTGCGCGTGCCCGCCGAGCGCCTCGCGCAGCTGCGCAGCGAAGCCCGTGACGTCGCCGAGAGCTGGCGCGGCGAGCAGCTCGACCCCGACCGCGAAGGGTACGACTACTTCTCCGAGGCGCTCTCGTTCGTCATGTGGGGCGAGCGCAAGGAGCTCGCGAGTCGGAAGCTCGAGGAGCCGTGGTGCGCGCGCCTGCTGCAGAAGACCAGACCCGGAAACTTCACCGAGCTGCGCGACGACGTGGCACGAGCCTTCGACCGCGGCGACGAGCGGCCCGCGCTGCGCACCGTCGAGGTCTATCAAGCGCCGCGCGTCCTGGAGCGGACGCGCGGTGAAGCCACACGCACTCCCCCGGCGGCGGCAGCGACCGAGGAGGTGCCGGCAACGGTTCCGACCAATCTGAGCCGTGACCAGCTCCTGCGCGAGTACTATCTCGCCTTGCTGCGTGAGGAGCGCGGCGACCTGCGCCGCGTTGCGCTGCGCGCCGGTCGACGCCTGCGCAGCCTACATGCCGAGCTCGCCCGCCTCGACGTCCGCGCGGCTGCGTTCGACCCGTTCGCGCCGCCCGCGACCGAGTCCTGACCGCCGCGGACTCGCCGGCGTCGGCAGGCAGGCGCGCGCAGGAATGGTTTGCGCGCCGCGTGCGCATCCGACACGATCCAGGGTCCGTGGGCTTGTGGTACCTGCTCGCGTCCGAAGAGTTCGCGAGCAAACCTTCACCTGAACCGATGCCGGCTGCTTCGCGGCCGCCGGCCACCTGCGATCAGACTTCGAGGAGTTTCGAGATGGACGATGTGCTTCGTCAGGCAGAGGCCCTGCTGCGCTTTTCCGGCGAGGTGGAGAACCGCATGGTCGAGAGCGGTCTCGGCGGCGTCAACGGCGTCATCGAGCGCTACATCCAGCTGCGCCAGGCGCTCGATCGTCTGAGCCAGCGCGAGCTCGACTGGGCCAAGGGCGAAGTCGACCGTCTGATCGCGACGCTCACCGGCGTGGCGGAGCAGCTCGAGCAGCTGCGCGCGATCAAGCTGGCGATCGTCGACCAGCGCTGACGCGAGCCGACAGCGCGAGCCGCAGGGCGAGACCGAGCGCCGCACCGGTCGTATCGAGCACCACGTCCAGCGGCGCGGCGCCCCGGCTCGGCACGAAGCTCTGGTGGAGCTCGTCGAGCGAGGCGTAGAGCGCGCACAGCACGAGCGCCTGCAGCGCGACCGCGCGTGATGATCGGCCCGGGCGATCGAGCGCGCGGAACACCAGCAGGCCGAGCACGGCGTACTCGGTCAGATGCGCGAGCTTGCGCACCACGGCGTGCGTCGCGTGGATGGTCTCGGGGGCGGCACCGGGAAGCAGGATCGCGAAGATCGGCTCGAGCAGCGTCGCCGTATGCGCGCCGCTGAACGAGTCGCTCGACAGGACCGAGATGACCGCCGCCCACGCCGCCACCGGCACCCAGCGCGCGAGCACGCCACGCAGCGAAGCGGCGCTCATGGAGTTCGTCGCGCCTACCGCCGGGACCGCGTCAGGGCGTGGTCGCGGTCGGCTTGCTCGCGTCGTCGCGCTGGGCGCGCTCGATGGCGAACGCGTACTGGAAGTGCTCGGGACGAAGGCTGCCGGGAACCTTGCGGCCGTTGATGAAGAAGGTCGGCGTCGACTCGACCCCGACCGCCGCACCGGCGGCGACGTCCGCCGCGACCTTCGCCGCAGCGGCCGGCGACGCGAGGCAACGCTCGAACTCGCCCTGGTCGAGGCCGAGGCGTGCCGCGTACCCGACCAGGCTCGGCGTATCGAGCGCGCTCTGGTTCTGGAACAGCGTGCGGTAGTACTCCTTCGCCTTGCCCTGCGCGCCCGCGCACTCGTAGGCGACTGCGGCCTGGCAGGCGTGCGGGTGGCCTTCCTGCTTCACCTGCGGATTGCACCCCGAGCTGAGGGGGAAGTTCCGGTGCACGAGCCGGACCGGCACACGTGCCGCGTCGAGGATCGGCGTGAGATCGAGGAAGGCGCGGCCGCACGCCGGACACTCGAAGTCGGAGAACTCGACCAGCACGATCTGATCGCCCGAGGCGCGGTCCTTCTCGTCGAGCTGGAGGTCGATCACGGGCTGCGAGATGTACCAGGCGTAGAAGCGTGGATCGCGCTCGCGGATCTCGTCGACGGTGAGGACCTGGCTGCCGCCGCTCCTCGGCATCTGGATCACCGTCAGCACGACCACCAGCACGGCGATGGCGGCGGCGGTCGGGATCCAGAAGCGGGTCGGGGTCCAGCCCGGCGGTGCCGCGACGTGCAGCGAGCGGACGATCGCCACGGCCACCGCGAAGAGCGCGATGTTCACCGCGTCCAGGCTCAGGCAGAGCGGACAGGCGACTCCGATGACGAACGTCGAGATGGCGAAGAAATACAGCGACACGACGAGCATCGCGCCGGTGAAGGCGGCGAGCGTCGCCGCGGCCCGTGCGCGCGCCTCGCTGCGCGTCTGGCGCAGCGAGAATGCGAGCGCGCCCGTCGCGAGGTATGCGGCGAGAGCCCAACCGGCCACGGGGATGCCGAGGACCTTCGCGTACGAGCTCGCGAGCACCACGTCGCACGACAGGTGCGCCGAGACGTCGCAAAAACTCGTGTAGCCGCCCTGGCCACTCGAAAGCTGATGATGGATATAGAGCACCACCACGCTCAGGGCGGCGCCCAGGGCAGCTAGAATGATGGCCAGGGTAGGGAGGAATCCGATGTCGGGCGCCGCTTTCGGGGCTGCCGGGGAGCGACGCGCCGTGCTCATGACAGCAGGCGACTCTACCCACCACCCCCCCGTGTTTCAACGCGGCCATCGCGCCATGCGAATTCTGCTCGCGGGACTGCTGATGCTGCTGCTGCCGTCGTTCGCACAGGCGCAAAACCTGGTGCGCAACGGTGGCTTCCTCGACGGCGAGGGCGATCAGCCGGAGGGCTGGACCACCGAAATGTGGAGCCCCACCATGGGCACCGCGTT
Organism: Candidatus Binatia bacterium; assembly: GCA_019749875.1. Classification (GTDB taxonomy): domain Bacteria; phylum Desulfobacterota; class Binatia; order UBA12015; family UBA12015; genus VGTK01. The sequence goes on from JAIEPK010000029.1 coordinate 13,152, forward strand.
CGGATGGCAGAAGGGCGAGGCGGGCCTCGGGGTCGTCAGCATCCGCAACCCCGTCGGCAACGACGGACGCTGGATCCAGAACGTCCGTGTGCAGCCGGAGACCTGGTACCGGCTGTCGGGCAACGTCCGCGCGATCGGAGTCCTGCAGGGCTACGGCGCGAGCATCGGCATCCTGGGCGGATTCGAGCAGGCGCGCGAGATCAAGGGCGACGACAGTGGCTGGCAGCACGTCGCGATGTGGTTCAAGACCAAGGCCGGACAAAACCAGGTCACCGTCGCCTGCCGGCTCGGAAACTACGGTCAGATCGCGATCGGCGAGGCACGCTGCAGTGGCATCGAGCTGACCGCGGTCGCGTCGCCGCCGCTGAACGCCGACTTCGTCTACGGTCCCGTCGACGAGGTGACGACGCCGGTCGGCGTCCCGGCGGCACTCGGCATCGTCGCGCTGCTCGCGATCGCGCTGTGGCTGTACGGCCGGCTACCGGCGGAGGTTGCGCTCGGCGAGCGGCTCACGCTGCACGGCGTGCTCGTCGCGCTGCTCGTCGCCAAGGTCTTCGTCGCGCCCTTCTTCTCGTACAAGGTCGACGTCGGCTCGTACTCGGCATGGGCGCTGAAGCTCGCCGCCGAGGGCCCGGCGCGCTTCTACGCGCCGGGCTACTTCGCCGACTATCCGCCCGGCTACATGTACGTGCTCTGGGCGGTCGGCCTGCTGAGTCGCGCGCTGCGCATCGGCTGGCAGTCGACCTGGTTCGTCGCGCTCTTGAAGCTGCCGGCGCTGCTCGCCGACCTCGCGGTGGCGCGGCTGATCTTCGCGCGCCTGCGCCCCGGACGAAAGCAGGTCGCCTGGCTCGCGGCGATGGCCTTCGCGCTCAATCCGGCGCTGCTGCTCAACTCGACGATCTGGGGACAGACCGACTCGGTGCTGGCCCTGCTCGCGCTGCTCGCGTTTCTCGCCCTCGGCGACCGACGCTTCGAGCTCGCCTGGAGCCTCGCCGCCCTCGCCGTGCTGACCAAGCCGCAGGCGCTCTTGCTCGTCCCGCTGTTCGTGCTCTGGCCCTGGGGCTGGTGGAAGAGCGGACGCCCGCTGTCGGGGCTGCTCGCGATCGCGGCAACGGTGTACGTCGTCGCCGATCCCTTCCGCGGCGAGCGGCCGTGGACGTGGCTCGTCGAGCTCTACACCGGCACGACGGGCTACTACGCCGAGACGTCGGTCAACGCGATGAACCTGCCCGCGCTGCTGTTCGGCATGCGCGGCAACGACTCCGTGCTCGCGCTCGGGCTGACCGCACAGACCTGGGGCTTCGCGATCGGGCTCGTGGTCGGCCTCCTGTTCCTCGTACCCTACTTGCGGCGTCGCACGCGCTCCCTGCACGCCGGGCTGATCGCGGCGGCGACGCTGGTCGCGTTCATGTGCTTGACGCGCATGCACGAGCGCTATCTCTACCCGTACTTCGTGTTCGCGGGACTGGTCGGCGTGACCGGGCTCTGGGGCGCGCTCTACTGGGCCCTGTCGGCGCTGTTCTTCGCGAACGAGCTGCTGGTGTACCTCTACCAGGCGGATGCCACCGCCGGTCCGGTCTGGCTCTGGCAGACGCTGTCGGCGCTCGGAGTGGTCTGTGTGCCGGTCGCAGTCTGGCTTTACGGGCGCCTCGGGGCACGGGTCGACGATCTGCCCGGAGCCGCGGCGCTGGACGAGGACGACGCGCGGTGGCGCGAATCGCTGGAAGCAGCGCGTGCAGCTGCTGCGACCCGTGTACCGGAGCGCAGCAGCGCGGTGACCGGGCTCCCCGACGAGGACACGGGCCCCGCGTGGCGATGGGTCGAGGTCGCGTTCCTGCTGGTCTTGACGGCGGTGTCGCTCGGGCTCCGGGTGCACGACCTGTCACAGCCGACGGATCTCGTGTTCGACGAGGTGTACTTCGTCGAGCAGGGGCGCGACTACCTGCAAGGCAAGGACTTCATGGACCCGCACCCGCCGATCGCGAAGCTCACAATCGGCCTCAGCATCGCACTGTTCGGCGACACCCCGATGGGCTGGCGCCTCATGAACGCCGTGGTCGGGACGGCGCTCGTACCACTCATGTACCTGCTCGGGCGCGTCCTGTTCCGCCGTCGTCTCGCCGCGGCGTTCGCGGCGTTCTTCGTCGCGTTCGACGGCCTCTGTCTGGTCGACTCGCGCATCGCCGTGATCGACATCCACTACGTGACGTGGGGTGTGGCCGGCTACGTGAGCACCCTCTACCTCGTGCGTAGACGCGAGTTCGAGCGAACGTGGCGCCTGCTGCTGACCGGCGCCCTCATGGGCTTGTCCGTCGCAGCGAAGCTCTACATCCCGTTCTTCAGCTTCCTGCTCGTGCTGGGAACGATCGGCATCTGCGCGTGGAGCTACGCGCGGCAGCGCGGCCTCGCGCCGCTGCGCGTGGCACTCTGGCCGGTGTTCGTCGTCGGCCTCACCGCGAGCGTCGTGTACGTGGCGTCCTACACGCCGCACTTCTGGTGGGGCTGGTGGCACTCCCCGCTCGATCTCGTCAAGTACATCGTCTTCAAGGTGCCCGAGTACCAGGCGGCGGTGAAGGACGCGACGCACCCGTACAGCTCGAAGTGGTGGACCTGGCCGCTGCTGCTGCGTCCGGTCTGGTACTACTGGAAGGATCCCGGTCCGTCGCCGGGAATGGTCGTCGGCATCTGGGGCTCGGGCAATCCGCCGGTGTGGTGGGCGGCGCTTCCGGCGCTCGTGATGTGCGCCTACCACGCGGTCCGGGAGCGGCGGCTCGCGCTGGTGTTCGTGGTCGCGGGCTGGGTCATCCACCTGGCGCCGTGGGTCGGCATCAGCCGCACGCTGTTCCTCTACCACTACCTGCCGTCGCTGCTGTTCGCGTTCCTCGCGCTCGCGTGGGCGCTCGACCGCGTCTGGGAGGGCGAGGGCAGCACCATCGAGCGCGGACTGCTCGGCGCGGCGCTGCTCACCAGCATCCTGCCGGTCGCGAACGCGACGCTCGGCAGCTGGGGACCGCTCGCGTTCCTCGCGCTGCTGCTGGCCTACGAGGGGATGCTGTTCTCGGGACAGCGGGATCAGCTGCGCGTCGGACGCCTCGCGGTCGGTGCGTACTGTGTCGCGATTCTCGCGGTCGCGGTGTATTTCCTGCCGATCTGGCTGGGCACACCGGTCACCAAGCACGCCTGGGAGGCCCGCATGTGGATCTCGGGCTCGAAGTTCATGAACTGGATCTGAGCATGCCGCGACTGCCATCGATCCGCCGGCTGTCCGCTGCCTGTGCGACGCTGCTGCTGCTCGCCTCGGTTGCCGGGGCCTCCACGGAGCTGGTCAAGAACGGCCTTCTCACCGAAGGCGAGGCGGGCAAGCCGAAGGAGTGGCGCAGCGACGCCTACTCCGCCGACGCGAGCCGGCTCACCTGGACCGTCGATCCGAACGGCCTGGGTGTCCTCGCGATCGACAGCGACAAGCCGAACGACGCGCGCTGGGTGCAGAGCGTGCCGGTGTCGCCCAACACCTGGTATCTGCTGAGCGCGTGGATCCGGGCGGAGGACGTCGGCGCGCAGGCGATGGGCGTCTACCTCTCGGTGCTCGACACGTTCTACAACTCGCGTGATCTGCGCGGCACGGCGCCGTGGCAGCCGGTCTCGTTCTGGGTGAAGACCGGCTCGATCGACACCTCGCTGCAGGTCGCCTGCCGTCTCGGCGGCTACAGCTCGCTCAACACCGGCCGCGGCTGGTGCAGCGGCCTGTCCGTGGTCGCGGCGGGGACGCCGCGCGCGGGCGATCCGTTCGTCTTCGGCGGTACTGCGCCGGCCGGAGACGGCGCGGGGGCGAGCGGGCTGCCGATCGCGAAGGGCGTCGCCGTGCTGGTCGTCGTCGGCGTCCTGCTGCTGGTCTGGCGCTATCTGGCGCCACCATCGGTGCGCATCCCACGGTGAAGCGCCTCAGGGCCGTCGCGCTGCTGCTGCTGCTCACGCTCGTGGGCGGCGGCCTGCGCTTCTACGCCACCGACTTCGGGCTGCCCGACAAGTATCGGCCCGACGAGGAGTACATGCTGTCGCGCGCGCTCGGCTTCGAGCGCGACTGGAACCCGCACTTCACCGTGTATCCGGCGGCCCACATGTACGTGCAGCACGTCGTGCTGCGCGCGTACGCGCTCGTGCACGGCTACAAGCGCAGCTTTCGCGAGGTCTACGCGGCCGACAAGCAGTCGCTCGCGTACCTCGTGGCGCGACGGACGTCGGTGGCATTCGGCACGGCGACGATCCCGATGACGTACCTGGCTGCAGCGCAAGCCTTCGGCCCACCCGCAGCGCTCGCCGCAGCGACGATCGTGACCTTCTCGACCATTCACGTGCGCGAGTCGAAGTACGCGACGACCGATGCCGCGACGACCTTCTGGATCACGATCGTGCTGTGGCTCGTGCTGCGCGTGATCCGTCTCGGACGGGTGCGCGACTCGCTGCTCGCAGGGCTGGTCGCGGGCTACGCGGTCGCGACCAAATACCCGTCGGGCGCGGTGATCGCCGCCGTCGGGCTCGCGCATTTCGAGGCTCGCTGGCGCGAAGGGCGTACGCTGTGGCGCACGGTGCTCGACCTGCGGCCGTACGTCGCGGCCTACGCGGTCGTGGTCGCATTCGTCTGCGGGACACCGTATTTCTTTCTTGACTGGACGCAGACGGTGAACGACTTCACCTACCAGCGCGGCTTCGTCTTGAACGGCGTCAACAACACCGCGGCCGGCTGGGGCTGGTCGTGGCTCGCGCTCAAGGTCATGCCGCACAGCTTCGGGATCGCGCTGGCGCTGCTGCTCACGGCGGGTCTCGTCTGGGGACTCGTCCGCCCGCGACTCGGCACGCTGTCCATCCTCGCGTTCGTGTTCGCCGCCTTCCTCGGCATGACCGGCAGCCGTTACTCGTTCTACCGCTACATCATGGTGCCGCTGCCGGGCCTGGTGCTGCTGACGGGACGCCTGGTGTCGGACGTCGCCGCAGCGCTCGCGCGGCGCATTCCCGAACGCGGCGCGTATGCGGCGGTCGCGGTGGCCCTGCTCGCGTTGCTCGTGCCGTCGATGATCCGCGACGTGAAGCTCGACCGCCTGCTCGCGCGACGCGACACGCGCACGATCGCACGCGAATGGATCGAGCAGAACCAGCCGGGCGGCGGTACGATCGCCGCGAGCGATCACGGCACACCGTACGGCAAGCCGCAGCTGCCGCCGAACTACACCTGGGCGCCGATCGAGGACGTCGCGACCATGCGCACGAAAGGCATCCGCTTCGTCGTCGCGGACACGTCGCCGCTCGAGTTCTACTCGCACGGCCCGACGCCCGAGCAGCTCGCGGAGCTCGAGAAGAATGCCACGCTCGTGCTCGACCTCGATCCGATCGAGCCCGGCGCACCGTCTCCGGTGTTCGATCTCGCCGATGCGTTCTACGCACCGCTGCAGCATGCCTCGAGCATGTCACGGCCCGGCCCGCGGCTGCGCATCTGGCGCATCGATCCTTGACGCTCGCGCGCCCGTTGCGTCGCGCGACGGACACCGGTAGCGAGCGGGCATGGCGACGGCGAAGAAGGTCACGGTCTACCACAACCCGGTGTGCGGCAAGTCGCGCGGCGCGCTCGAGATCCTCGGCGAGCGCGGCATCGACCACGAGGTGATCGAGTACCTGAAGAGCCCGGTCGATCGCGCGACGCTGGAGCACTTCCTCGACCTGCTGCCCGGCGCGCCAGCCGAGCTCGTGCGCAAAGACAAGCGCTTCAAGGAGCTGGGCCTCGACGAGGCCGACTATCAGACGCGCGAGGACGTCGTGAAGATCCTGCTCGCGCACCCCGAGCTGATGGAGCGTCCGGTCGTGATCCACGACGGGCGCGCGATCATCGCGCGGCCGTCGGAGCGGGTCCTCGAGCTGTTCGATTGAGCAGCGCGCCGCCACGGCCCGAGCCCGCGCAGGAGCGGGTATCTCGCGTTGCGCCGGACCGCGACCGGGCACGACGCTCGGCGGCGGAGCTCGACGATCCCGTGACGTCCTACGCACCCGCCGAGGACGGCTCGTTGCTGCACGGGGGCGCGCTGGTGTTCTTCGACGGACCGCTGGAGCGCCTCGACGTGGTGCGAGCGGTGGCACGCGCCGCCGTCGTCCACCCGGAGCTGCGCCAGCGTCCGTCGAGCGTGCCGCTCGCAGCCGATCTGCTCGCCTGGGTGCCCGACGCGACGTTTCGCGCGAGCCGCCAGGTGCACGTGGTCGAGCTCGACGACACGCGTGACTCGTCGACGCTCCGTCGGGCGGTCGCGATGGCATGGTCCGAGCCGCTGCCGGGGCAGCGGCCGCCCTGGCAGGTGATCGTGTTCAGTGACCGGAACGGCGGCCGCGCTGTGGTGCTGCTGAAGGCGCACCTGACGCTGCTGCGCGCGTTCGGGATCTCCGGGCTCACCGACATCGTGCTCGGTACGCCGCTCGATGCGACCGCACCGCCGCCGCGCACGACGCCTCGCCGGAGGGCCGGCGTCGTGCCCGCCCTGCTCGAGACCGCGTCGGCAGTGGCCGAGGAAGGTGCGCGGCGCTCGCGCGCGCTCGCGGGCGAAGTCAGAGCCCTGCTGCGACCCGGTGTCGCGCTCGAGCGCACGCGCGAGATCGGGCGCATCCTCGAGTCGGCGGGAACGTTGCTGTCGTCTCCCGCACCGGAGACGCCGTGGAATGCCGGCCTCGGCCGCGAGCGTGCCGTCGCCTGGCTCGCCCTGTCGCGCGACGTGCTCGCGGGGATCGAGGAGATGCTGGGCGGAGACTGGGAAGACGCGTGGCTGACGATCGTCGCCGATGCGCTCGGCCGCTATCTGCGCGACCTCGGGCGCTCGACGATCGGCCTCACGTTGCTCGCGTACGTGCCCGGTGAGGAGCACGGCCACGGCGCCGCCGTCCTGTCGTCCGCCGCACAGCACGCGACCGCGCGCCTGGTCGCGCTGCCGGTGGACGAGATGTCTCCGGGCGCGCGTCACGCGGAGATTCGGCGCAGCCGCCATCATCCGCTCGCCGCCGCGCGCGGCTCCGGTGTCGAGCAGCTCGCACGCATGTCGCACCGGCTGCCCGGACCGCTGCAATCGTTGCTGGGATCACTCTGCTATCAGGCGGCGAATACCATCGTGCTCGCCGAGCAGGAGCCGGAGCGGCCCTTGACGCTCGGCGTTCGCACCGCGACGCGGCGCATCCCGCTCGCCACGCTGCCGTGGCAGGTGGGTCTCGCCCTCGCGGCAGGCGCGTCGCGAGAGCACGAGCTGGTGGTGGGCATCACCGCCGATGCGACGCTCGTGCCGTCGCTCGGTGACGTCGTGCAAGCGCTGCACGATGCGTACGTGGATACGGCGGCCGCCGCGGGTGTCCCACCGATCGCGCCACCCGGCTGGTGAGCGAGCGGCCGCGACGCGGCAGGGACCGGGTCAGCGACGCGCGGCGGGCGCGTCGAGCGCCGCGAGCTTCTCCTCGACGCGACGGCGACGCGCCTGCAGCCACTCGTCCTCCGGAGACGTCCGTGCGAGGTAGCTCTCGTACAGCGTGCGGGCGAGCGCGCGTGGGTTTCGGCCGGCAGCTCCGTCGACCCACGACCGCGTCGTCGGACGGCCGCCCAACACCGCGACCACGTCGTGCCAAGACTCTCTCTGCGCCGGAACTTCGGGACGCAACACGGCGAGGCTGTCGGCGAGATCCAGCAGCACACCGTCGTCGCGCGGCGCCAGCGCGAGCGCGATCGCGAGTGTACGCGCCGCGTCCGGCTTTCCCGCCTCGAACTCGAGCCGGCCGAGCAGTCGCCACGTCTCCGGTGCGCAGCCGTCGATCACCAGCGCGTCTCGCAAGCGAGCGGACGCTGCTTCGGTCTCGAGACCTCCCGCCGCGTGCGTCGCCGATCGCGTCAGCGTTCGCACCGTCTCCTGCTGCCACGTCGAGAGCGTCTGCCGGCCAGCCTGCTTCCACGCCTGATCGAGAGGTGTGCCGAGACACCGAAAGTTGTCGCTCTCCTGCCACTGGCCATCGGCAAAGCGCAGCACGCGTCCGCTGACGCGACCCGCGTTGCCGGTGGCACCGCCGCCCAGCGGATCCACCTGCCACGACTCGACGAGCTCACCGTCGTGCACGTCCAGCTTCGAGGTGGGCGTGAGCCGCGGCGCGCACGAGAACATGTTGCGGCGGCGGCGCAGCCACCAGCCGCACGCGCCGAGCAGCGGCCCGCCCGTTCCCTCCGCCGGCAGTAGCTCGGCGAGCACCATGGGCTCGTCGCGTGACGCTGCGTCGATCAGCAGCGCACGCCCGATCCGTGCGGGCGGCTTCCCGTCGGGGGCGGACTGACCGAAGTCGTGCTCGCCGAGCAGCACGCCGTCGCTCGACGACACGTCGAGCAGCAGCAGGTTCGGCCCGACGGTCGCATCGCCGCGCTTCGGCGCGACGAGAGCCATCACCCAGCGCGTGCCGTTTCCGACCACGGCGAGGTTTCCCAGGTCGACTCCCGCCGGCAGCGCCTTCGCGGCGCGGGCACGACGCTCGGCATCGTCGCGCGGGGGCAACGGCGTCGGCCCGGGCGGTTTGGCGTCGTCGTCGGCCTGCACCGCGACCTCGCTCGCCTGCGCCGCGAGCTGACGCTGGATGGCCTCGAACTGCGCGCTGCTGATCTGCTGCGTCCGCGCCCGGCACGACGAAAGCAGGAGACCGGCGGCAAAGAGCAGCAGCGAACCCGATGGTCGCACCAGGCGAGCGCGCAGCGTCACGTGGTCACAGCTACCCCGCACCGCCGCGCGTGACCAGCACGCCCGGGCCGCACGTGCGACGTCAGGGCTGCACGGGGATCGTCGCGACCTCCTCGTAGGCCAGCGAGCGCATGAACGACGTCCATTGCACCCGCGCCGGCTCGAACTGGAAGAAGGGGAAGTGGCCTTGGCCGTCGTAGAGCGCGAGACCGCCGGTCGCGACCTTCTTGCCGCTCGAGAGGTTGCCCGACACCGGCGGCGTCAGCGTCGGCAGACCCGCGAGGTCGAACGCCTCCTGGTACTGGTAGCCCGGCAGCTCGGGGAACGAGATCGGCGGGAACGTCGGGGCGAGGAGCGGATAGCCAGCCGCGACCACCATCGCGGTGACCATCGGCGTCGGCACGTAGCCGTCCGCGGTGCCGTGCGTGAACAGGATCGACAGTGGAGGACCCTTCCGGTGCTTCGCGAACCGAGGCGCGAACGCGACCGGATCCGAAACTTCACTGCCCATCTGCAGCAGGTGGAGCGCGGGATGGAACAGATCGACCGGCCCCCCGATCAGGATCTCGACCAGATCGCGCAGCTTGAGGCCCGCGTAGAACACCTGCTCACGCGTGAGGATGTTCACCAGCAGGTGTCCGCCGCCCGCGGAGATGACGCCGCCCAGCACGCCGTGCGCGACACCGAGGAACAGCGGACCGGTGGTCGCGCCCTGCGAGTGCCCGATATACATCACGCGCTTGCGGTCGAAGCGGATCGGTCGCGTCGTGACTTCGAAGCCGGCACCGGGCACCGCTGCCGCGAGCAGATCAGGCTCCAGCGTCAAGCGCCGCACGAGCTGGTGGACCACCAGCGAATCGGTCGCCGCTTGCAGCGGATTGTCGCGCAGCGCGTCCGGGTTCAGCGGGTTGTAGAAGTTCGCGCCGTCCGGTGTGGCGCCGGGCCGGAGACCGTGCAGCGGTTGGTCGATGCCGAGCGCGGCGATCCCCTGTGCCGCGAGGCGCCCCGCGGTACCGTCGTTCACGAAGCTGTTCCGGCTCCCGCCGGTGCCGTGCATGTAGGGCGCGATCGGCCAGCCACGGGGCGGCATGGCGAGCGTGCCGTCGTCGCGCTCCTTCGGCACGGTCAGGACGAAGCTCAGCGTGTCGTTGCGCTGGACCAGCGGGCGGCCCTTCGCGTCGAACTGGAAGATGCCAGACCCCTCGGGGGCGAACGGTGGCGTGCCGCTCTGGAACTGCGGCGCCTGCATCTCCCCGATGAAGGTCCAGTAGGCACCGGTCGAGCGCGCGACGTCGAGCACGAGGTTCGATGCGCGCGGCCGGACCCTCGAGCGAACGAACCGCTCGACGTTCTCGAGCGGCGCCGTGGCGTCTCCGGTGCGGAACACGGTCGCGCCCACCACGTGCTCGCGCGACAGCCCTTCGTCGCGCTCGAGCTGCCGCCAGAGCCTGGCGTAGAGCGGCGCTGCCGCCGCTTCGAATGGTGACGTCGCCGCACCGGCGCGCATCTGCTCGAGGAACGGCGACGGAGTGACCGGGGCCAGGTCGTCGCCGTGTAGAGCGTCGGTGACGACCGCGGCGTACAGGGTGTCGGGCTCCAGTGACAAGCCCGGTACGGGCATCGCGACCAGCAGGTTGTCGTCGCGCCACGCGTCGCCCGTGGCGCGGAACTCCATCCACAGCGGGGTGCGCGTGCCACGCGCCTGCGAACCGGGATCGATGTTGATCAGGAAGACGCTCGCGCCCGGAGCGGCGCTCGCGGCCGAATCGACCGGCAGCGTTGCGGGATCGATCCCGCCGTCGAACTTGAAGAACACTCCCGAGGCGATCCCGAAGCCGCGCGTGCGCTCGAGGGCCACGCGGTAGCGCTCGATGAGGGCGTTGCCGGAAGGAAACGGGAATCCGGCGAGCGACACGCTGCCGTCGGCGTCACGCCGCAGCTCCATCGGAAACGGCATGTCGTAGAAGGACGGACCGGTGGGTTCGAAGATCTGCTCGACCGCCGTCGCGGGCACGGCCACGAGCGTGAGGAGGAGGACGAGCAGGGAGCGGCGCAGCAGCATCAGGGACCTCCGCTTGTGCCCGAGCGACTGCCTCGGGTCGGCCCCTGCTATCACCGTCGCGCGAGGGCGCGCGACCCGCTTCTGCTGACGCGCGTCATGCGACGCGACGCTGCGAAGCCGTGAGCCGCGGTGGCACCGTCTCAGCCGCCGCGGCCGCCGAGAGATCGGCCGCCACCGCCTCCACCCGAAAAGCCGCCGCCGCGCGACGAGCCAGCGCCCCCGAAGCTCCCGCCCGAGCGCACACCGCCGAGTCCTCCGGTCGAGCGCGCGAAACCTCCACCGCCGAAGCCTCCGCCCGAGCGCGCGAAGCTCCCGGTGGACGCGGAAGCGGCGCGGCCCATGCCGCCGGCAAGAGCGCGCGACGTCGCACCGCTACTGCCTTGCACGGACGGCATGCTGCGGCCGTACGCCATCGGGCCGCTCCGCGAGCCGTAGCCGTAGGCGGCGGGGGACCGCAGCTCTCGCGCCGGCGCGGAGCGCATCTGCGGCGCCGCTCCGTACGGGCCGGACGTGCGCGGCCGTGCCGCTGACGGCATCGACCGACTGAAGTCCGACCCCGAACGCGTCGCCGTGCGCGGATCGCCGTAGGCGCCATCGGGCGCTCTGGTCACGCTCCGCGGTGAAGAGAAGTAGCTGCGGGAGCCGCCACCCCGATCGGGCGCCGGGGCCGAGCGCACGGTCGGCGGATAGGTGGCGGGCGACGACCCCGTCCGTGGCGCGGACGGCATCGTCCGGGTCATGCTGCCACCGGGCAGGGCACGCGGCGACGATCCGGCCGGCATCGAGCCACCGGTTGCATCGGTCGAGCGGACGGCGCCGCCCGGTCCGCCACCCGAGGGAGAGACGGTGCGCGGCATGGTCGCGGCTCGACCGCCACCCGAACCTCCGTCATTGCCGGTCGATCCGTACGTCGTGCGCGGCGCCGTCACCCCACGACCGA
>JAIEPK010000039.1 GCA_019749875.1 Candidatus Binatia bacterium
GCCGCGAGCGCGTCGAGCCCGGCGTCACGCAGCCAGCTCGCGACCGTGCGCAGGCCTTCCGCGTCCAGGCGCCGCGGCAGCTCCGGTGCGGCGACCTCGTAGGTCGGCGCGAGCAGCTGCGGGCCCACGCTGCGCGGGTCGCGACGGCGCGCCACGACGTCGACGAACAGCCGCGCCGCGCACTCCGCATCGCCGAGCGCGGCGCAGCGGCGCAGCACCGCGTCGCTCCTCGGCAGGTCGCCGAGGAACGCGTACGCCCAGGCGCGCTCGCCGCGGTTGTACGGGTGGTCGGGAAACGTCTCCTCGAGCTCGACGTACGCGCGCGCCGCCGCGACGAAGTCGTTCTGGTGCGCGTAGGCGAACGCGAGACGGTTCAGCGGTCGGGGGTCGTCGGGATAGACCGCGGCGACCGGTGCGAACATCGCGACCGCTCCGCTCCACGAGCGCACCTGGACGAACGACACGATCGCGAAGGCGAGCGCCACGAACGCGAAGCCCGCGAGGTCCCGCCACCAGCGCGCGACGACGGTCGCGAAGCCGAGCGCGACCCCGACCAGGGGGAGATAGAAGTACGAGTCCGCGGTCCAGTGCTGCGTCGGCAGGAAGCCCGCGACCGGCAGGTAGGCGAGGCCGATGAACAGCGGCACCGTGCGCCCTGTGGAGCGTCGCGGAGAGCGCATCCAGAGCCACGCGAGCAGCGCGATCGTCGCCACGGTCACGGCGACGACGAGCCAGGGCGCCGGCACGGCCTCGGCCGTGCGCTCGTACTCGGCGACGAGCCCGCGCGGCCACAGGACGTGCTGCACCTGCAGCGTCCACGCGCGCAGGATGTCCCACAGGGTCCCGGCGTGGCCGCGCTCGACCACCGCCCCCTGCGCGCGCAGCCCCGGCACGCCGGTGAGCACGACCAGCACGGCCGCGAGGAGCTGCGGCGCCACGCCGCAGGCCACGCGCAGGAGCGACTCGCCGGGACGAAGGCAGCGCAGCACCACCCACACGAGCCCGGGTGCCGTGATCGCGGACGGCTTGGCGAGCATCGCCGCGATGCACAGCAGGTCGCCGAGGACCCAGCGCGGCACGCCGATGCGACGCCCGGCGTCGTCGCGTCGCCCCACGAGCACCAGCAGCCCCGCGAGCAGCAGCGTCGTCGCGAGCAGGTCCTTGCGGCCGATCACCCAGCACACGGGCTCGACGACGATCGGGTGCAGGGCGAACAGCGCCGCTGCGGCGGCCGCCGCACGCAGGGTCGCGTCGAAGCGCAGCGCGAGCAGGTAGACCAGCGCCACGTTCAGCAGGTGCACCAGCAGGCTCGTCGCGTGGTAGCCCGCGGGCGCCGTGCCGTACAGCGCGCGGTCGAGCGCCAGCGACAGCACGGTCACGCCGTGCGGGTAGGCCATCGACGTCGTGCGCAGCAGCTCGACGATGCCCTGCCCGAACGGGTCGGCGACCAGCGGGTTCTGCACGACCCAGGTCGGATCGTCGACGATGGCGAACGGCAGGTCGGTCACGTTGCGGAACGTGACCAGCGTCGCGAGCAGGACCAGCCCGAGCCGCCAGTGTCGCGCGGCGCGACTCACGGGGCCGCGACCTCCTCCACCGCGAGCAGCCGGAAGGGACGCGCGTCGGGCGACAGGTCCGCGGGTCGCACCCAGCCGAGGTAGAGCAGCTCGATGCCGCGCGGGTTCGAACGGTGACTCCGGGGCACGCAGAAGGTGAGCGCACGACCGTCCCCGTCCGCGGCATCGACCCGGCGCTCCAGCTCGCTCAGGCCCAGCTTCGCGCGCACCATCGACGTCTGCTCTGCACCGAGCGTCGCGGCACCCGGAAGCGGCGCGATCCGCACGCGCACGCAGCCGCCCTCGAGCGCCGGCAGGAAGAGCATGGTCGCGGCGTGCACCTCGCAGCCGCCCGGCGTCGCCCAGCCCGAGCCGTTGAACTTGACGCCCGTGCTCTCGGGCGCGTCACCGCAGCGGTACGACGCCGGCAGCGGGCGCGGCTCGGGGAGCGGCCGACGCCCCGCGACGACGAGCTCGGCGGCATCGAGCAGCGGCGTCGCGCGATGCGACGGCGCGATCTCGGTCGCGACGGCGTCGTACCCGAGCCACAGCAGCACCGCGCCGGCGAGCGCGGCGCACAGCTGCGGCGACTGCTCCGACGGTGCGCGCGCGCGGACGGCGCGCAGCAGCATCAGCAGCAGCGCGCTCGCCGCGACGCCGAACGGCGCCGCGAAGTCCACCGCATAGCGCGAGGTCATCGACGGCGCCCACAGGTAGAACACCGTCAAGCACCCGGCGACCGCGGCCGACCAGGCCGTCGCCACCCCGACGGGGCTCTCGATCCACGCCCGGAGGCGTGCGTTGCGAAGCGCGCCGATCGCGACGGATGCGGTCGCGGTCCACGCGGCGGCGAGCAGCACGAGCTGCGGCACGGTGAACGGCACGAAGTAGAACTCGCGGAAGCGCACCACCGGCGCCTGCCACGGGTGAATCCCCGTCGCGTACCAGCGCGGCGTGTTCCAGCTCGCGGGCAGCACCAGCGACGACAGCAGCTCCGCGGCGGCGACCGCGAAGGGCTGCGCGCGGAACGGGTAGCCGAAGAGCTTCGCCGCCTGGTCGGCCGGGATGTACGAGACGTTCAGCAGCTGTCCGGTCTCGAACGGGCTGCCGAAGCGCGCCACCCCGATCGCCGCGTCGAGCGCGAGCCCGCCGGCGAAGGCCGCTGCCGCGATCGCGATCGTCCGGAATCGCGCGGCGGTCGAACGCCGCGGCGACGCGAGCAGGCATGCGCAACAGCCGAGCGCGACGGTGATGCCGGCCGCGAACAGCAGCGTCGGACGGAAGAGCGGCGCGATCCCGGCGAGCACGCACGCGGCGAAGAGGTCGCGCTCGCGGTGCCGCACGGTGAACGACAGCAGCAGCGCCGCCAGCGTGACGGCGACGAGGTGCGCGTACGCGACCGACTCCTCGTAGACCGCGAGCCGCGTGCGGCAGAGCGTGACGAACGCCGGCGGCGCGACCATCACCGCGGCGAGCACGAAGCGCTCGAGCGGGCGCACGTCGCGGAACGGACGCGCGCAGGCGAGGCTCGCCGCGACGAACGCGAGCAGCAGCGCCACGCGATCGGGAAAGCCGGGCGCTCCGGCGATGCGCGCCGCGGCCTCGAAGGGCAGGCGCCACAGCGCGGGCCCGAGGCCCCACACGTGCTGGCTGCCGTTGCCCCACGCCCAGTCGGCCATCTGACCGTACGGCGCGTCCTGCAGCGCGAACGTCCCGCGCAGCAGCGCGTCGGTCTGCAGGCGGTGCGCGAGGCTGCGCGAGTACCAGTGGCCCCACGTGCCGAGGCCGATGCACCACGCGAACCCGGTCCACAGCGCGAGCCACGCGAGCGTGGCGGCGAGACGCTCGCCCGCCGGCGCCGCGCCACGCGCGAGGGCATCGGCGGTGGCGGTCATTCCGCCACGCGCAGGGAGACCAGCGTCCAGACGGCGGCCACGGCGTCCGTCCAGCGGATCTTCTTGCCCTGGTTGGTGGTGCGCGCGCGATAGCGGATCGGCACCTCGACGATGCGGTGCCCGCGGCGCGACAGCAGTGCCGTCACCTCGGGGCAGAACTCGAAGCGCTCGCAGCGCAGCGGCAGACCGCGCAGCACGTCGGCGCGAAAGGCCTTGTAGCAGGTGGCCTCGTCGGTGATCGCCTGCCGGTAGAGGACGCGCACCAGCCAGGCGAGCACGGCGTTCACCGCGCGGTTCGGCCAGCGCATCCCCTCGCAGCTGCCGAGGAAGCGCGAGCCGTAGACCACGGTGGCGCGTCCCTCGAGGATCGGCGTCACGAGCGCCGTGTAGTCCGCAGGGTCGTACTCGAGGTCGGCGTCCTGGATCACCACCACGTCGCCGGTCACGCGCTCGAGGCCGAGCCGGATCGCGGTCCCCTTGCCGCCGTTCACCGCCGAGTGGTGCACGACGATCTCGCCGGCATAAGCGTCGAGGATCGCACGCGTTCCATCGCTGGACCCGTCGTTCACGCAGACGATCTCGCGACGCACGCCGGCAGGCAGCGCGGCGCCCCGGACCGCGTCGAGGACGGCCGTCACGTAGGGCGCTTCGTTGTAGACCGGGATCACGATCGACACGCAGGCGCTTGACGGGGGCAAGGCTGCCCCGAGTAGCACCCGGGGCGCGCCGGACACAAACCCGGAAGCCGTGGAAATCTCGAACGAATTGCTTGCCCGGACGACCGGGGCGTGAAACCTTGACGCCTTCGCTCTTCTCGACGATCCCCTTGCGGACGGAGGCGGCATGACACTCGCGGGCACCACCACCAGACGACGGCCCATCGGCACCACCCTGCTCGCGATCGGCGCCCTTCTGCTCGTGCTCGCGACCGCCGTCACGGCGAGCGCACAGTGCTCGGTTCCGAACTGCACGACCTGCGTGCAGGAGCCGACCTGCACGCAGTGCAGGTCCGGCTACACGCTCGCTTCGAACACGTGCATCGACGTCAACGAGTGCGCGACCTCCAACGGCGGCTGCGGCGTCGTCGCAGGGACGACCTGCAGCAACTTGCCCGGCTCGTACTCCTGCAACTGTCCGTCCGGCTACGGCAACGCGGGCGGCACGGCGACCGGAACGTGCACCGACGTCAACGAGTGCGCGACCGCGAACGGCGGCTGCTTCACGGGCACGACCTGCACGAACACCGCGGGATCGCGCACCTGCGGGGCGTGTCCGGCCGGCTACACGGGCGACGGCATCACCTGCAACGACGTCAACGAGTGCGCGACCAACGCCGGCGGCTGCGCCATCGGCACCGCGACCTGCAGCAACACCCCGGGATCGCGCACCTGCACCTGCAACTCGGGCTACACCGGCCCCGGCACGGTCTGCACCGACGTCAACGAGTGCGCGACCAGCAATGGCGGCTGCTCCGCGTCGCCACTGGTCACCTGCACCAACACCGCCGGCTCGCGCACCTGCGGCGCGTGCCCGTCCGGATACAACGGCGACGGCGTGACCTGCGGCGACATCAACGAGTGCGCGACCGCCAACGGCGGCTGCGCTCCGACCGGCGCCACCTGCACCAACACCGCCGGCTCGAGCTCCTGCACCTGCGACGCGGGCTACAACGGCAACGGCTTCACCTGCAACGACGTCAACGAGTGCGCGACCAACAACGGCGGCTGCTCCACCTCGCCTCCGGTCGCCTGCACCAACACCGCGGGCTCGCGCACCTGCGGCGCGTGCCCGTCCGGATACGCGGGCAACGGCGTGACCTGCGCCGACGTCAACGAGTGCGCGACCGGCACGGCGTGCGGTCCGGGCACCTGCAGCAACGGTGCGGGCACCTTCACCTGCACCTGCCCGCAGGGCGTCACGGGCACGACCTGCGACATCAACGGCTACGTGCCGCCCGACAAGGACGTCGGCAAGTGCGAGAGCTCGGTCGCGTCCAACGTCGCCAAGTACGTCAAGTGCGTGCTGAAGTGCCGCCAGCAGAAGGCCGACAAGGCGCTGGCCGGCAAGGACTTCGACGAGCAGGAGTGCCGCGCCGGCGTCAAGGGCTGCCGCGCCGCCTACGACAAGAAGGTCGCGACACTTATCGCGAAGGGCGACTGCCCGGCCTGCCTCGACGCGGTGGCGCAGGGGCTCCTCGGCGACGACGTGCTCGGCAGCGCGATCGACGTCAAGGGCCGCGCGTACTGTGAAGGAGCGCTCCCGCTCGCACCCTGATCGCCCGACTCCGCGCAGAGCGCAGCGCGGACGCCCTGCCGGGCGAGCCGCCCGGGCCGCGCAGCCGCCGTCCGACGGCACACCGTCGCCAATCCCTGGCGCTGCGCGACCCGAAGAGCGGGCATGACCGATCACGGCCGTCGTGCCCCTCGTCGCTCGACCGCATTCGTCGTCGTTTCCATCGCGTTGCTCATCGGCGCGACCGCGAGCCCTGCCGGCGCGGACTGCGACGCGAACTGCGTGGACTGCGTCCCCGGTCCGACCTGCACGGCGTGCGCCGACGGCTTCCGGCTGAACCTGGCCACGAACGACTGCGACGACGTCGACGAGTGCGCGATCGGCAACGGCGGCTGCGACGCCAACGCCGCGTGCACCAACACGAGCGGCGGCTTCTCCTGCTCGTGCGTCGCCGGCTACGCGGGCGACGGGGTCACCTGCACCGACGTCGACGAGTGCGCGAGCGGTGCGACGTGCGGTGTCGGCAGCTGCATCAACACCGCCGGGAGCTTCTCCTGCGACTGCCCCGCCGGCGTCACCGGCGACGACTGCGGCGTCGACGGCTACCTGCCGCCCGACCGCGCCAGCGCCAGGTGCGCCAACGCGATCACGACACGGGTCGGCGGCTACGTGAAGTGCGTGCTGAGGTGCCGCACGAAGAAGACCGTCAAGGAGCTGGCGGACAAGAACTACGACGAGCAGGCGTGCGCGAGCGCGTGCCGCTCGACCTTCGACGACAAGGTCGCACAGCTGAAGCGCAAGGGCATCTGCCCCGCGTGCCTCGACGAGACGGCGCAGAACCTGCTCGCCGACGACGCGCGCCTGTACGCGATGGACGTCAAGGGCCGCGGCTACTGCCAGGCCACCGAGCCGCTCGCGCCCTGATCCCGCCGCGCTGTCAGTGCACCGTCGCCGGGCGCCCCTCGCGGGGCGACGCGGCGAGGTCGCGCAGGAAGGCCTCGACGCGGTCGTGGTCGACGGGCTTCGTCATGTGCGCGTCGAAGCCCGCGTCCTGCGCACGCCGCTTGTCCTCGTCGCGGCCATAGCCGGACAGCGCGACCAGCACCGGCCGCCGGCCCGCGAGCGCACGAATGCGCTCGGCGACGCCGAAGCCGTCGATCCCCGGCAGCCCGAGATCGACGAACGCGACCTCGGGCGCGAACTCCTCGAACGCGCGCAGCCCGTCCAGACCGTCGCGCGCGACCCGCACCACGTGGCCGTGCAGCTCGAGCAGCATGCGAAAGCTCTCGGCCGCGTCCTCGTTGTCCTCGACCACCAGCACGCGCATCGGACCGGAGGCCCCGTGTCGCGCATCGGCGCTCTCCGCGGGCTGCACCGCGACCTCCGCGAGCACCGGCAGGACGATGGTGAACTCGGCGCCCTTGCCCGCGCCCTCGCTCGCCACGGCGACGGTCCCGCCGTGCATCTCGACCAGGCGCTTGACCAGCGTGAGGCCGATGCCGAGCCCGCCGTGCGTGCGCTCCAGCGAGACGTTCTCCTGCTGGAAGAGGTCGAAGATGCGCTGCTGCGCGTCCCTGGGGATGCCGACGCCCGTGTCGCGCACCGAGATCGCCACCGCACCGTCGCGGCGCGTGACCAGCAGCGCCACGTGCCCGCCGCGCGGCGTGAACTTCGCCGCGTTGGTGAGGAGGTTGGTCAGCACCTGCACCAGGCGCGCGCGATCGCCCTCGATCCAGACGTCCGGGCCGGCGTTCACCGCGATCGTGTGCAGCGCGGCCTCGAGCACCGGACGGCTCGCCTCGACGGCATTCTCCACCACCTCGCGCAGCAGCAGACGCTCCTTCTGGAGCTCGATCTTGCTGCGCGTGATGCGCGACACGTCGAGCAGGTCGTCGATGAGACGCGTCATGTGCACGACCTGCCGGTCGATGATCTCGCGCGCCCTTTCGATGCGCGGCTCGCCCGGCGAGACCATGCGCAGGACGTGCGCCGCGTTGCGGATCGGGGCCAGCGGGTTGCGCAGCTCGTGCGCGAGCATGGCGAGGAACTCGTCCTTGCGACGGCTCGCGTCCTGGAGCTCGGCCATCATGCGCACGTGCTCGGCCTCGAGCTCCTTCTGTCGAGAGATGTCGCGTACCTCGATCACGGTGCCGAGCGACGGGTCGTCGCCGAACACCGGCCGCGCGTTCACCAGGACGGGGAACAGCGTGCCGTCCTTGCGCACGAACACGTCCTCGTGGTCACGGACGTCGACTCCCTGCGGACGCGCGCGGTCGATGGGACACTCGGCCATCGGATAGCTGCTGCCGTCCGGGCGGGTGTGGTGCACGAGCTCGTGCAGGACGCGGCCACGCACCTCGTCGCGTGCGAGGCCGGTCATGGCCTCCGCTGCGGGGTTCATGAACGTCAGCCGCCCCGCAGGGTCCATCATGAAGATCGCCGTGGTCGCGTTGTCGGTGATCGTGCGCAGCAGGTCGGTCTGGGCGACGATCTCCTCCTGCGCGCGGCGACGCTCGGTCATGTCGGTGACCAGCGCCACGAGGTGCGCGATCGCGCCGCTCGCGTCGCGGATCACCGAGACGAACTTGTGCACCCAGACGGGCGTGCCGTCCTTGCGGACGTAGCGGTTCTCGATCTCGAAGTGCGCGATCTCGCCGCGCCGCAGGCGCGCGATCTGGTGCCGGTTGTTCTCGCGGTCCGCCGGGTGCAGCAGGTCGACCAGCGGGACCTCGCGCAGCTCCTCCTCGCCGTAGCCGAGCAGCGCGCAGTAGGCGGGATTGCACTCCGCGAAGCGGCCGCTCGCGTCGGTGATGACGATCGCGGTCGGGGTGTGCTCGTAGATGCCGCGAAAGCGCTCCTCGCTGGTGCGCAGGCGCGTCTCGGCCTCGTGCAGCCGCGTGACGTCCGTCGAGATGCCGACCATCTGTCCGGGCACGCGCGTCGGGAAGCCGCGGTGGCGGATCCAGCGCACGCCGCCGTCCGGTCGGATGATGCGGTACTCGACCTCACCGCGCTGATCGGTCAGCGCCGTGCGCCACGCGCGACCGACGTGCGCGCGGTCGTCGGGATGGATGGTGTCGGCCCAGGTCGCGAGGTCGCGCAGCAGCGGCTCCGGGCTGCGACCGAAGATCTGCTCGTACGCGGGGCTCACGTAGATCATCCGGCGGCGCTCGGTGTCGAGGATCCACAGCACGTCGGCAATCCCCTCGGCGATGCTCGCGAAGTTCGCGTGCGCGCGGCGCAGCTCCTGATCCTTGCGCGACAGGGCGCGCACCAGGACGATCAGCACGACCGCGCGCGCCGTGTACACCGGAAGCTCCGCGACTGCCGCCGCGTCGAGCGGCCCGAGCAGCGACGGGCCGCCGTGCGGAGCAACGAAGAGCACGTTGCCCGCCACGTAGCCGAACACCAGCGCGGTCAGCCCACCCGCGACGCCGACCCACCACGTCGCGAACGCGACCGCGAACAGGAACGGCGGATAGACGTGCTGTCCGCCGAGCCACGGATCGAGCCCCCAGCGTGCGAACGCCGCGACGGCGACGACGAACGCCACGCGTGCGACACCGGTCACGACGCTCGCGCGCGACGTCGCCGCGTGGGACGCGATCGTTTGGGTCCGGCCGTCACTCATCCAGAACGACTCCGGCGAGCTCGAGGGTCGCTATCTGCTCGTGGTCCTAAATCTCGAATTGCGCGCCGAGCTCGATCACCCGGTTCGGCGGGATGCCGAAGTACTGCACGGCCGACGGCGCGTTGCGCGACAGCACCGAGAACAGCGTCTTGCGCCAGCGCATCATGCCCGACGTGCCGGTGACCAGCAGGGTCTCACGGCCGAGGAAGAACGTGGTCGAGTTCATGTCGACCACGAGCCCCTGCCCTGCGGCGGCGCGCAGCACGAGGTCGATGTCGGGCTTCTCCATGAAGCCGAAGCGCGCGACGATGCGGAAGAAGCCGTGATCGAGCGACGCCACCTCGACACGATGGTCCAGATCGACCTCGGGGCGACGCTCGCTCAAGATCGACAGCAGGATCACGCGCTGGTGCAGGACCTTGTTGTGCTTGAAGTGGTGCAGCAGCACGTTCGGCACGCCGCTGGTGTCCGAGGTCATGAACAGCGCGGTGCCGGGCACGCGGTGCGGCTGTTGCGACTTCAGGTCCGCGAGGAAGAGGTCCATCGGCAGATTGCCGAGCCGGAGCAGCTTGCCGAGCTCCGAGCGGCCGCGCTTCCACGTCGTCATGACGGTGAAGATGATCGCGCCGATCGACAGCGGGAACCAGCCGCCGTCGAACAGCTTGATCAGGTTGGCGCCGAAGAAGGCCAGGTCGAACGTCAAGAACAGGGCGACGAGCGATCCCGCGGCGACCTTCGACCAATGCCAACGCTCGCGCGCGACGGCGTAGAACAGCAGCGTGGTGATCGCCATGGTCCCGGTGACCGCCATGCCGTAGGCTCCCGCGAGCGCGCTGGAGCTCTCGAAGCCGAGCACCAGCAGCACGCACAGGACCATCAGGATGCGGTTCACCTGCGGGATGTAGATCTGCCCCTGCGCCGTCTCCGAGGTGTGGACGATCGTGAAGCGCGGCACGTAGCCGAGCTGCACCGCCTGCTGCGTGAGCGAGTACGCGCCGGAGATGAGCGCCTGCGAGGCGATGATCGTCGCCGCGGTCGACAAGGCGACCAGCGGGTAGAGGCCCCAGTCCGGCGCGAGCTCGAAGAACGGATTCTTGACCTGCTCGCCGTGCTCGAGCAGCAGCACGCCCTGCCCGAAGTAATTGAGCAGCAAGCCCGGCATGACGATCGCGTACCAGGCGACGCGGATCGGCCGCGCGCCGAAGTGCCCCATGTCGGCGTAGAGCGCCTCGCCGCCGGTGATGACCAGGACCACCGAGCCGAGGACCAGGAATCCGTGCGCGCCGTGCGCGGTCAGGAACTCGAGACCGTGCAGCGGGTTGACCGCCTGCAGGATCGAGATGTGATCGTGGTGCTCCTGCAGGATCTGGACGATGCCGAGCACGCCGAGGACGGCGAACCAGGCGAGCATCACCGGGCCGAACACCGTCGCGATGCCCGCCGTGCCGCGGTACTGGACCGCGAACAGGCCGAGCAGGATGACCACCGTGATCGGGATGATGAACGGCTCGAAGGTCGTCGTCGCGACGCCGAGCCCCTCGACCGCGGACAGGACCGAGATCGCGGGTGTGATCATGCCGTCGGCATAGAGCAACGCCGCGCCGAACAGCGCCGCGAGCATGAGCGCATAGTGCCCGGTCGCGGACGTCCGATCCGCCGTGCCCGCCTTCGACAGCGCGAGCAAGGCGAGGATGCCGCCCTCGCCCTGGTTGTCGGCGCGCATGACGAACGTCAGGTACTTGACCACGACCACCATGATCAGCGACCAGACGATCAGCGACAGCACGCCGACGACGTTGGCGTTGGAGATGGCGACCGCGTGCGGGCCGATGAAGCACTCGCGCAGCGCATACAGCGGCGACGTCCCGATGTCGCCGTAGACGACGCCGAGCGCACCGAGTGCCAGCGCTCCGAGCGAGCCGTGGACATGGTGCGCGCCGTCCTCGTGCGACGCGGCCGAAGCCGGCGGCTGCGTCGCCGCGGGCGACTCGGTGACGGCGCTCACGGTGCCTCCGCGGAAGCGACCTTCGTCGCACGGCTGCGCGATGCCACGTCCTCGAGCACCGTGATCACGTCACGCACCTCGACCAGCACGCGCTCCGGCCGGGGACCGAGGGGCACACCGAGCGTGCCGTCGGGGCTCAGGCGGAAGCCGCGTGCGGGCGTCTGCACGAGCCCGACGAGCGCCTCGCCGGCGAGCGGCGACGACTCGTGGACGCGCAGCGACAACCGTCCACCGCGCACCTTGGCCTCCGAGATGCCGATGCCCTTCAGGCGGCGCCGCACGTCCATGACCTCGATCAGCGTCTCCACGATGTCGGGCAGCGGCCCGTAGCGGTCGCTCATCTCTTCCGCGATCAGCACCTTGTCCTCCGCGCGCTTGAGCGCCGCGAGACGCTTGTACCACGTCAAACGCTGATTCACGTCGTCGATGTAGGCGTCCGGAATGTAGGCGGCGACGCCGAGCTGCAGCTCCGGCTCGATCTCTTCCCGCGACGGCTCGCCACGCAGCTCCTGGACCGCCTGCTCCATCATCTGCGTGTAGAGCTCGAAGCCGACCGCGGTGATGTGTCCGCTCTGGTGCTTGCCAAGCAAGTTCCCTGCCCCGCGGATCTCGAGATCGTGCGCCGCGATCTTGAAGCCGCCGCCGAGATCGTCGAGCTCCTGCAGGACTTGGAGGCGCAGACGTGCCTCCTGCGTGAGCAGACGCTCGCCCGGAATCAGCAGGTAGGCGTACGCGCGCGCCGGCGATCGTCCGACGCGGCCGCGCAGCTGGTAGAGCTGTGCCAGCCCGAACGTGTCGGCGCGGTTGATGATGATCGTGTTCGCGTTCGGGATGTCGATGCCGGACTCGATGATCGCGGTGCAGAGCAGGATGTCGGCGCGCCCCTCGAGGAAATCCAGCATGACCTTCTCGAGCTGGTGCGCCTTCATCTGGCCGTGCCCGATGAGGATGCGCGCCTCGGGAACCAGGGCGCGCATCTTCTCGCCCATGCGCTCGATCGACTCGACGCGGTTGTGCACGAAGAAGACCTGCCCGCCGCGCCGCAGCTCGCGCAGGATCGCCTCGCGCAGCACGTTGTCGTCGAGCTTGGTGACGTAGGTGCGGATCGCCTGCCGGTCGAGGGGCGGAGTCTCGATCACCGAAAGGTCGCGGATGCCGGTCAGCGACAGCTCGAGCGTGCGCGGAATCGGCGTCGCCGTCAGCGTCAGCACGTCGACCAGCTTTCGCATCTGCTTGATCTTCTCTTTGTCCTTGACGCCGAAGCGGTGCTCCTCGTCGATGACCAGCAGGCCGAGCCGCGCGAAGTCGACGTCCCCCTGCAGCAGCCGGTGTGTGCCGACCACGATGTCGCAGGCGCCGGACTTGACGCGTGCCAGCACCTCGTCGTTCTCGCGCTTGGTGTGGAAGCTCGACATCGACTCGATGCGCACCGGGTAGCCGGCGAAGCGCTTGCGGAAGGTCTCGGTGTGCTGCTGCGCCAGCACCGTCGTCGGCACCAGCACCGCGACCTGCTTGCCCTCCATCGCGCAGATGAACGCCGCGCGCATCGCGACCTCGGTCTTGCCGTAGCCGACGTCGCCGCAGACCAGCCGGTCCATGGGCTTGGGCTTGCCCAGATCGGCCAGCACCTCGTCGATCGCGCGCTGCTGGTCGGGGGTCTCGTCGAACGGGAAGCGCGCCTCGAACTCTTGATAGTACGGGTCGTCGGTCGAGAAGGCGTGGCTCTCGTTGCGGGCGCGCGTCGCGTAGAGCTGCAGGAGCTCGTGCGCCATCGACAGGATCGATTCCCTGGTCTTCTTCTTGACACGCTCCCACGACGCGCTGCCGAGCTTGTCGAGCAGCGGCTTCGCGCCGTCGCCGCCGACGTACTTCTGCACCAGGTTGACGCGGTCGACCGGCAGGTACAGGCGGTCGCCGCCCTGATACTCGAGGTGCAGGAAGTCGCCTTCGGTGCCCGCGACGTTCAGATGCTGCAGGCCCCGGTACAGCCCGATGCCGTGATCGAGGTGCACGATGTAGTCGTCGGGCTTGAGCTGCGCGAGGCTGCGCATCACCTGGTCGAGGCTCAGCGCGACCGACTGCCGGCGCCGCGAGCGCCGGTGCTCGCCGAACAGGTTGACCTCGGCGACGCACACCAGGTCGTCGTCGGGCAGCTCGATCGACTCCGAGACCTCGCCCTGGACGATGAACGGGCCCGGCGTCTCGCGCGCGGCGAGCGCCTCGGGAAACGGCTCGCCGACGGCCGGCACGAGCAGCTCCTCGCCCTCGAGGATGTGCTTGAGACGCTCCGCCTGCGCCGCGTTCCCGACCACGAGGGCGACGCGCGCGCCGGACCTGGTCCAGTCGCGGATGCGCGTCGCGAGGGCGGCGAAGCCCTTCTCCTCACGCAAGAGCCGCGTCGCGCGCAGCTCGAACGGCAGCCGCGTGGTCACACGCTCGGCGCGTCCGCCGGCGAGCTCGCTGTCCAGCGTCGGCAGCTCTTCGAGCGACAGCGTCGGAAACTCCCGCAGCCCCGCGCGCAACTCGCTCGCGGTGAGAAACAGCATCTCCGCGGGCGGATGGAAGCGCCGCTCCTCGAGCGCCATCGCCGCGTGCTGCACGACGCTCTGCCAGGCCTCGTCGCCCGAGCGCTCGACGGCCGCCTCGTCGTCGAGCGCGACCAGCGTGTCCTTCGGCAGGTACGCCGCGAGCGGCACCATCTCGACCAGGTACGGTGCCATGGTCTCGATGCCGGGCAGTGCCACGCCTTCGGCGATCGCGTCGAGCAGCTGGTGGCGATCCTCGCGCAGCATCTCGAGCTCGCGCGCACGGTCTTCGACGCGACGCCGGGCCTCGTGCTGCGCCGCCGCACTCGCGGGAAACTCCGCCGCGGGCAGGATCAGCGCATCTTCCTGTGCGTCGAGGCGGCGCTGCGAGCGCGGATCGAACGTGCGGATCGAATCGACCACGTCACCGATCAGCTCGAGACGGACCGGGTCCGCGAGCCCGGTCACGTAGACGTCGATCAGGCCGCCGCGCACCGCGAACTCACCGCGATCCTCGACCAGGGGCCGACGCCGGTAGCCCCAGTCCGCGAGGCGCTCCGCGATCTCGTGCAGGTCGATCTCGTCGCCCTGCACGACGTAGCTGCTGGCGCGCGCGAGGGTGGCCGGCGCCATCACCCGCTGCAGGACTGCCTCCGGCGTGCTGACGACGATCGGATTGCGGCCCTGGCTCAGGTGGTGCAGCGCCTCGATGCGCTGCGCGACCGTCTCCGGGCTCGGCGACACGGGCGCGAACGGCGACACGTCCCAGGCCGGCATGACGTGCACGCGCTTGCGCAGCACCGACGAGGCGGCCTCCTCGCCGAGCCAGAAGTTCAGGTCGGCGGCGAGCGTCTCGGCGGCCCCCGAGCTCGCCGCGAGGACCAGCATGGGCCGCGGCTGCGCACGGTAGAGTGCCGCCAGATACGCCGCACGGGCCGAGCCGCGCAGCCCCTGGACCCGGGCGTGGCGATCCGCGGCGAGGCGCTTCTGCGCCAGCGTCACCGCCGCGGCGATGCTGCGACGGGTCGGGTTCGGATCGGAAGGCTGCGACATGAGCGCTGTCGGGTCGTCTGCGAGGTCGGGGGTGGGCGCGTCGGGAGCGACCTCGTCTCCTACCATCGCCGCTGGCCGACCGGTTTTCCAGGGGGCCGTACGGGGAACCGGCGAGCAGTGCGCGCCGCGCCGGTTCCTGCGCCGCGCCGGCGCGAACGACCGGGCGCGGATCGCAGCCCGTCAGCGGCGCTTCGCATCGACGTGATGCGCTGGTATCGATCGAAGCGTGACCGCGACCGCCGAGCCCCGGGATCTCCTCGCCGAGCGCATCCGCCGCCTCGAGCGGCGCATCGACGAGATGGCCGGCGAGGTCGCCGCGACCGGCGCGCAGCTCGGCCGCGCGGCGACGCAGCTCGACAGCCTGGTCGACATCGTCGGACGCCTGTCGCGGGTGGTCGACGTGCAGGGAGCGACGCTCCATGGCGACGAGACGCAGCTCGAGCGGAAGGTCGGCTCGATCGAGGACCGGGTGCGCGGCCTCGCCGACACGCTCACGCAGGTCGTCGAGCGGCTCGAGGGCATGAGCGGCGCGCTCGCGACCGCGCTCGGCGAGCGCCGCTCCGCGTCCACCGACCCGACCCGCTGACGCGGCGACGGCGCGACGCGGGTCCGCGTTCGCATGTCGTGCTCGCCGACCGACGCGAGGCAAGACGCCCGCGGCGCGAATGTCAGCCGACGTCGGAGCGCGGTCGCGGCGTCGCGCTCGGCACGCGATCGGCGGGCTCGAGGTGCACGAACTCGTTCCGTTCGGCGTCGAACGTCAGCACGTCACCGGAGCTGATGTCGTAGTGCCAGCCGTAGATCTGCAGCGTGCCGCGTGCGAGCCGGGCCGCGACCGACGGATGCGTCGTCAGGTTGGTGAGCTGCGCGCGGATGTTCTCGCGCGTCAGGATCTCGAGCTTTTCCTCCTCGCTCTTGTCGCGGTGCAGGTCCTCGACCACGTAGCGCGCGGCTTCGGCGTGCCGCAGCCAGTGCGCGACCATCGGCATGGCCGCCGTCGACTGCGGATAGAGGATGCCCTTCATCGCACCGCAGTCCGAGTGGCCGCAGACGATGATGTGCGGGATCTCGAGTGCGACCACCGCGTACTCGATGGTCGCCGACACGCCGCCCGCGACGTCGCCGAACGGGGGGACGATGTTGCCGGCATTGCGACAGATGAAGAGCTCGCCCGGGCTCGTCTGCATGATGAGATCCGGCACGATGCGCGAGTCACCGCAGGTGACGAACAGCGCGCGCGGATTCTGGCTCTCGGCGAGCTTGTGGAAGAGGTCCCGCTTGGTGGGGAACACGTCGGTCTGGAAGCGGTGGAGACCCTCGACGATCCGTCGCATGGGCGTGCGTTGTACGGGCGCCGCGAGTCCGTGCCAAGGCCCTCGCGGCCCATGGTCCACGCCATGGCACTCGTCTGTAGAACGTTCCGTCGCAGCCGCTTTCTTGCAAGTCGTGCGCCCACGTCTCCGAAGAGCGGTCAGGCGGTATGCGACGCCCTGCGAGCGCGAACGACCCTTCATGTCCAAGAGCGGAGCCAGCGACTTCTTCCCGGGGCGCCAGCCCATCCTCGACCGGACGCAGCGGATCGTCGCGTACCAGCTGCTGCGTGTCCGGCGCTCACGACGGACGTGGTGAACGCGGCGCACGGCGCGGCACTCCACTGGACGAGCGGCAACGGCGCGACGCGCGACGACGGTGCGCAGGCAAGGACCGGCGATCAGAGCCGCACGCCGGCGTCGCTGCGCAGCCGCACCGCGCGCAACGAGTCGCCCGAGCCGTCCGCCGCGCGCAAGCCCGCCCGCGTCGACGCGCGCTGAGCGCTGCGACCCGGTGGAACGTCGCCGCGGTGCCTGCTGCGGGCGGTGATCGGCCTCGGTGCGCCCGACGATCGAGCGTCAGCGCGCGGTGAGCTGCGACAGACGCGACCTCTGCGCGCCGTCGGCCGCGAAGTTCGCGGGGTCGAGCCAGCGCCGGAACGCTGCGTCGAGCCGCGGCCACTCGCCGTCGAGGATCGAGAACCACGCCGTGTCGCGATTCCGTCGCTTGACGACGATCGCCTGGCGAAAGATGCCCTCGAAGGTGAAGCCGAGCCGCTCGGCCGCCGCGCGCGACGGCGCGTTGAGCGCGTCGCACTTCCACTCGCAGCGACGGTAGCCGAGCTCGAACGCGCGCTTCAGCATCAGGTACATCGCTTCGGTCGACGCGACGCTGCGCTGCAGCAGCGGCGAGAAGCGCAGGTGCCCGACCTCGATCGAGCCGGCGTGGGAATCGATGCGCAGGTAGCTCGCCACCCCGACAGCGCGTCCGGTCGCTGCGTCGACGATGGCGTGGAACAGCGGATCGTCGCCGCAGCAGGTGGCGCTCATCCAGGCGTCGTACGCGGCACGATCCGCGAACGGGCCGTACGGTAGGTAGGTCCAGCCGCGACCGTCGGCGTCGCGCGCGTTGGCGGCGAACAGGTCGTCGGCGTGCCGCGCCGGATCGAGCGGCTCGACGCGACAGGTACGACCTTCCAGCACCGTGCGCGGAGGGCGCTCCGGCCGCTTCCAGTCCGGCAACGGCACGCCGACGCGCTGCCCGAGCGCATTCACGACGTACGCGAGCCCCGTCTCGTCCACGCGCTGCGCCATGCGCTCCGTCTTCGGGATCGTGCGCGCCGCTTCAGCGCGACGCGATGTCGCCGCCACGATGACGGGCGTACTGCTGCTGGGTCTCGATCGTGCCCAGCACCGGGATGGTCACGGTCGGCTGACGCGGGCTGGTCGACGACACGACGATGCGATCGTCGAACGTGCCGGTGGTCGAGGTAGGCAGCAGGGTGACGCGGACGCGGACGCCGTGCTGCGGCGCATCGAGAGGCGTGGTCTCGACCTGCAGGCGGTTGCTCTCGCTCGACACGCCCGTGACCTGGACGTCCGGCTTGGTCTCGACGTCGATGTGCTGGCTCACCACCGCACCGGCCGGCAGGCGTCCGAGGTAGACGCGCGACGGTGCGGCCTTGAGGTCGGTCGCGACCGTGCCGTGCACGGTCAGCACGAGCTCCGGTCGAACGACGTCGTTGCTGCGCACCGTGACGGTCTTCGCCTGCGTGCCGGACAGCTTGTACGTGTCGAGCGCGACCTCGACGCCGCCCTCTTCGCCGGGCGCCAGCGTGGGCGTCGAGGCGAGCACCGCCGTGCAGCCGCACGCGGGAGTGACCGACGTGATGTCGATCGTGTTCGGGCCGAGGTTCTTCAGCCGGAAGGTGTGTGCGACCAGCGGCCCGCTCTCGACGGTGCCGAAGTCGAAATCGTCCTGCAGCGCGATCAGCTGGACGCCGCTCGGCGGCGGCAGCATGGTCGGTGCGACCGTGGTCGCGGCGCACCCGGCGAGGGTCGCGAGCGCCGTCGCGAGCACGAGCCTCGTCGCCGTCCTGAGCTTCCTGCCGCGGCCTTCCCTGGTCACGGTGGTCATCCCCCTTCCTCCTGCCCCCCTCAGGACGCGCGCGCCGCCTCGACCGCGCGTCGTCCAGCCCAGGCCTCCAGATAGCGCGTATGGACGCGTCCCGCGAGAAAGCCCTCGTCGTCGAGCAGGGCCAGGTGCAACGCCACGTTGGTGGTGATGCCCTCGACCTGCAGCTCGGCGAGCGCGCGGCGCATGCGCACGATCGCCTCGGCACGGTCGCGCCCGTGCGCGATGATCTTCGCCACCAGCGAGTCGTAGTACGGCGGCACCACGCCACCGGCCTGCAGCGCGGAGTCGACGCGGATGCCCGGTCCGCCCGGCAGCCGCACCGTGCGGACGGTGCCGGGCGACGGCCGCATGGTGAACGGATCCTCTGCGTTGATCCGGCACTCGATCGCGTGACCGGTCGGGATCACGTCGCGCTGGCGCACCGACAGCGGCAGGCCCGCCGCGGCGCGGATTCCCTCCTTGACGACGTCGATGCCGGTCAGCATCTCGGTGACGCCGTGCTCGACCTGCACGCGGGTGTTCATCTCGATGAAGTAGAACGTCCCGTGCGGATCGACCAGGAACTCGACCGTGCCGACGTTGGTGTAGCCGATCGCGCTCGCGACGCGCAGCGCGGCGCGGCCCATGCGCGCACGCAGGCGGCGGTCGAGCGCCGGCGACGGCCCCTCCTCGAGAACCTTCTGGTAGCGCCGCTGCAGCGAGCACTCGCGCTCGCCGAGCTGCACCGCGTTGCGCAGCTGGTCGGCGATGATCTGAAACTCGACGTGGCGCGCGCGCTCGACGTACTTCTCGAGGTAGACGCGTGCCTGCCCGAATGCCGCTTGACCCTCGCCGCGCGACGCATCGACGGCAGCCGCGAGCTCGGTCGGGTCGTGCACGACGCGCAGCCCGCGCCCGCCGCCGCCGCCGGTCGCCTTGACCAGCACCGGGTAGCCGATCTCGCGTGCGATCTGGTGCGCCTCGTCGAGCGTGCGCACCGAGCTCGAGCTGCCGGGCAGGACCGGCACGCCGGCGCGTCGCATGAAGCGGCGCGCGCGCGCCTTGTCGCCCATCAGCTTGATGTTGCGCACGCGCGGACCGATGAACGCGAGTCCCGAGCGCTGGCACGCTTCGGCGAAGTCGCCGTTCTCGGAGAGAAAGCCGTAGCCCGGGTGGACCGCGTCGCAGCCGCGCGCCTGCGCGGCCGAGATCAGCGCCGGCATGTTGAGGTAGCTCTGCTCGGCCGGCGGCGGGCCGATGCAGATCTGCTCGTCGGCGAGGCGGACGTGCAGCGCGTCGCGATCCGCGGTCGAGTACGCGGCAACCGTCGCGATGCCGAGCTCGCGGCACGCCCGGACCACGCGCACCGCGATCTCACCTCGGTTCGCGATCAGCACCTTGCGAAACAT
Organism: Candidatus Binatia bacterium; assembly: GCA_019749875.1. GTDB lineage: Bacteria > Desulfobacterota > Binatia > UBA12015 > UBA12015 > VGTK01. Next base: position 19,733 of record JAIEPK010000039.1, read on the forward strand.
GCGCCGCGACCACCGTAGGCGACATGCGCCGCGCCCTCAAGACGGACGCGCGTGGGAGCGATCCCCACCGCGCCGGGCACCGCGGCGCCCGGCGCGGCGGTGTACCAGGCTAGGATCCGCCCAGCGACGCGAGCTCGCGCTCGATCGCCGCGATCTCCTGCGGCGTGCCCTGGACCTTCGGTCCGGTGAACCAGTGCCGTGCCGACAGCATCCACCAGCCGCCCGCGAAGCCCAGCACCGCGAGCACCGCGACCGGCGTGTAGTTGAAGTTCGCGAGCGTGACCGGATACGCGGTCGGCAGCATGAACAGCACGCTGATGAAACACACCCAGGCGACCGCGACGACGCCGATCAGGTGGCTCCAGCGCCCGAGGTGCCAGGGGCCGCGCTCGAAGGCGTCACCCCGACGCAGGCGCAGGAACGTCGGCAGCACGTACGCGATGTAGAGCCCGATCACCGCGATCGACGTCACCGCGGCGTACGCGGTCGCGTTCCACAGGTACGGCAGACCGAGCAGGAACGCGCCGCCCGCCGCGAGCCACACGGCGTTGGTCGGCGTGCGGGTGCGCGGATTGATCCGGTGCCAGAGGTCCGACGCCGGCAGCGCGCCGTCGCGCGAGAAGGCGTAGATCATGCGCGAGTTCGCGGTCACCGACGCCATGCCGCAGAACAGCTGCGCGCCGATCGCGATCAGCAGCAGCAGCTTGCCGCCGGTGATCCCCAGCGCGTCGATGAAGATCTGCGCCGGCGGCACGCCGGTCTTGCTCGCGAGCGCGCCGTCGTAGTCCTGGATCGCGAAGGTGATGCCGATCAGCAGGACCCAGCCCGCGACCAGCGACACGACGATCGACAGCAGGATGCCGCGCGGTCCGGCGACCGCCGCGTCGTGCGTCTCCTCGGTCATGTGCGCCGAGGCGTCGTACCCGGTGAAGGTGTACTGCGCGAGCAGCAGCCCCAGCAGCGAGACGTAGAGCGGCGAGCCCCAGCCGGTGTTGTCGACGAAGCCGCCGAACACGAACGACGCCGGCTGATGGTGGTCGGGAAGCACGGCGAGCGCACCGACGATCACGGCCACGCCGACGATGTGCCACCACACGCTGACGTCGTTCAGCAGCGCGACGAGCCGCACGCCGAACGTGTTCAGCACGGCGTGCAGCAGCAGGATCGCGCCGAACAGCGCGATGGTATTGACGGGGGTCGCGGGCAGCCCGAACTGCAGCTCGAGCAGCGCGTTGAGGAACGACGCCGCGCCGAAGTCGATGCCCGCGGTGACCGCCACCTGGCCCAGGAAGTTGAACCAGCCGGTGAACCACGACCAGGCCGGTCCATGGCTCGGCGCGAGCTTCGCGGCCCAGTAGTAGAGGCCGCCCGCCGTCGGATAGCTGGAGCAGACCTCCGCCATCGCCAGCCCGACGAAGAGGGTCATCCCGCCGACCAGCGGCCAGCCCCACACGATCAGCGCCGGACCGCCGGTGTTCATGCCGTACCCGTACAGCGTCAAGCATCCCGACAGGATCGAGATGATGGTGAACGACACGGCGAAGTTCGAGAACGCCGACATGGTACGCGCGAGCTCTTGCGCGTAGCCGAGCTCGTGCAGGCGCTCTGCGTCCGACTTGACGGTCCGTGTCATCGCCCGCTGATCCATCCCGGCACCCCGATTCCGTCCCTCCAGCCGCCCGGCGCCACGAGCCGCGTCATTCCAGAGCGCTGCTCCGTCCGGGCCCGGCGGGCAGGCTAGCGGCGCAGCGCAGCTGACGGCAGCGCGCAGCGACATCGCACCGGCGACGGCGGGTGCCGAAGCGAGCGAGGAGCACTGCGAGACGGGGGGGGCGCGCCGCGCGGGAAGACGCCGGGAGGGACGGCGTCGTGGGGGGACCGCGCGGCGCGCGCGGGGGTGCTTCAGGGTCCTACGGCGAGGACGTGGAAGGCCTGCTGCCAGCCCGCTCCGGGGCTGATCCGCGCCGCGCCGAGCATCGATCCTTCGCTCGACTCGACGCGCGTCGGCGTCCGCGCGAGCAGCAGGATGGTCACCGCCGTGATCATCGCCACCATCAGGATCCGTCGTGCCGAGCCTCGCGCCGCCATGGTCTTCTCCGTTCGCCGCTCCGCGCTGCATCGATGCGTCACGCGGAGACGTCGGATCGCTTCTGCAAGGCGCGCGCCGCTCCAGAGATCCCGAAAACACGAGGGCCGGTACGCGACACGTGTGCCAGCCGCGGGCGCGCACGGCACGCTCGAGCGCGCGCCTGTGCCGCGAGCGACACAGGCGTCTTCGCATCCGAACGCTCGTCGGAATCGGCTCGACTGCGAAGGGTTGCTGCAGAGACGTGCGGCCGCAGCGCGAGCGACATCTCGTCCCGCACGGCCGCTCCGTGCGCACTCACCCGTCACGCCGACCGCACAGCCGGCAGCAGCTCGTCGAGCGTGGCGTCGCGCAGAGCGCGTCAAGCAGACGCGACGAGGTCGCGCACCAGCAACGACGGCGGACCGACCGTCGTCAGCCAGAGCTGGTGCACAGCGCGCGTGGCGCCGACGTGCAGCCGCCGGCGCGCGGCCGGCGTGTCCGGAAACTGTCCGGTGCTCACCTCGACGCAGATCACGTAGTCGAACTCGAGACCCTTCACCTGCTCGATCTCGGTGACTTCGATGCCGGGCGTGAAGCGAAAGTCCTGCTGCTCGACCTGGCGCACGCGCGGGACCTCCCCGTCGACGAGGCTCTTCGCATAGAGCGCCGACAGCTCGCGCGAAGGCGTGAGCACCGCGACCGAGGCGAGCGGCTCGCTCGCCGCCAGCTCCTTCAGCGCGTCGGCCAGGTACGCGACGCATGCTCCGTGCTCGGTGAAGCGCAGCAGCTCGACCGGCGGTCCGGAGCGCACGGTGAGCGGCGGCTCGTCGTCCTCACGCAGGTCGCCGAGGATGCCTTGCGCGAACGACGCGATCTCGCGCGTGCAGCGGTAGCTCACGCGCAGCGTGCTGACCTCGGCGCCGGCGAGGCCGAGGTCGCCGAGGAATGCGCCCCACGACGTGAAGCCGCCCTGCTGGACCACGTGCTGCTGCGTGTCGCCGGCGAGCGTGATGCTGCTCTCTTTCCGCATGCAGCCGAGCAGCACGCGGACTTCCAGCGGCGAGAAGTCCTGCACCTCGTCGATCACCACGTGGCGATAGCGCAGCGCGCCGCCGGGACCGGGCAGGCTGCCCGCGCGCAGCTGCCAGGCGCGAAGCAGCAGCGGCAGGTCGGCTTCGTCGAGCTCCGCATCGACGCCGGGCTCGTTGTGCAGCCACGCGATCAGCTCCTCGTGGCGCGCGCGATTGTAGGCCGCCGCGCGCTCGATCTCGTCCGCCGAGAACGCCCCCGGCGCCTCGCGCTCGAATACGTCGGCGAGCAGCGCACGATCGGACAGCACGCTCGCCCAGTCGTCGGTGACTTGACGCGCGTCGCCGCGGCCGGGCACGCGCGCCGCGTGCTGCTCGAGCGCCTTCATCATCGCCGGATGGAACTTGGTGCGCAGCACGACCGCGGGCGTGATCTCGCGGATGCGGCGCGGCAGACGCGGCAGCAGACGCTGCACCTGCTCGCGCGCCCATTCCTCGAAGGTCCGCACCTGCACGCGCTCGACCTGCAGCGCCGGCAGGACGTGGCTCACGTAGTCGCGCAGCGCGGGCGAGAACACGACGACCAGCGTCTCCGGCGAGTCGATCGCCGGGTTCTCGTAGGCGAGAAACGCGATGCGGTGCAGCGCGACCGTGGTCTTGCCGGAGCCCGCGGTGCCGCGGATCACCAGGTAGCCGACCGACGGCTTGGTGATCAGCTCGAACTGCTCGGGATCGATCAGGCCCGCGATGTCGGCGAGGTGCTTGTCGGCGCGCTGCGTGAACGCCGGCCGACCCGACCCGAGGTGTCCGTGCTCGTCCGCCTGGACGTCGTGCGCGCGCAGCGCCGCACCCGCGCCGCCGGCGAGCCGGGGCGGCTCGGTGCGGCTCTGTCGCCAGCCGTCCGCGGACGCCGCATCGGTCTCGAACACGCCCTCCGGCGCCTCGACGCGCTTCAGCTCGCGGTCGCGGATCGTCACCACGCGCCGTGCCGCCACCTCGCCGCTGCGCAGCCGACCCGAGACCTCCTCCTCGTACTCCTCGCCCTGCCGGTAGCGGTAGAAGATCTTCGAGATCGGCGCGTTGCGCCAGTCGACGATCGGCACGCCGGACAGCATTCGCGGCGCCTTGCCGAGCAGGATGTCGTGCGTGAGGCGACCTTCCTTCAGACGCAGGTGCCCGAAGTAGGGCGACGCCAGCTCGACCTGGGGCGTCGTCCGTGCCGAACGCAGCTGCTGGAGCAGCGCCGATTGCCGGTCCCACTGCTGCAGCAGTGCGGCCCGATCCTCGGCCTTGGCGCCCTCGCGCAGCTGGCCGCGCAGGTGCTCGAGCTCCGCGACGAGCGACTCCTCCGACGGCGGGACGACGGGTCCGGCGCTGTCGAGGCGCTCGTTCACCCGGGACAGCAGGGCGAGCTCCTCCTCGACGACGGGGTGCGACATGGGGGTCTCTACCCTAACGACCCGACGGCGCCGGCGAAACCGGGGCCCGCACCGCCGCGGCACCCGCCTCGTCGACACCAGCGACCGCGGAGCACGCGAACGCGAGCAGGCGTTCGCCCCGCGCGCGGCCTTGCACGCGCCACGTCGCGCCGCGACAGTCGCGACGTGGACTCCCGCCGACACGACGCCGCGCGCGTGATCGACGCGCTCGGCCCCCGACTCGTCGCGACCGGTCTCGACCTGGTGCAGGCGCTCGACGCGCGCCGCTACGACTCCGTCGTGGCGCCGGAGTACCGGCTGCCGCGCGCCGGCCAGCGCGACGCACGGCTCGCGCTGCTGATCGGCAGCTCGCGCGCGTTCTGGCAGCCGTTCCTCGCCTGGCTGCGTGAGGACGCGACGCGAGTCGACGTGCCCGACCCGATCGATCGCTACGTGGTCGAGGTCGTGACGGACGCGCTCGCCGCGAGCGCGGTGGCGCACGCGGTGCGGTTCTCGTTCGAGGCGCCGCCACGACGCGTGGCGATGCAGCGTCTCGCCGACGTCTCGGGCCTCGCGGCGCTCACGCCGGCGATGCTCTGCGTCCACCCGACCTTCGGGCCGTGGATCGCGCTCCGCGCGGCGGCGGTGTTCGACGTCGCGCCGCCGGA
>JAIEPK010000233.1 GCA_019749875.1 Candidatus Binatia bacterium
CGCGCCGCACCGGCGGCACGCTGCCGGCGTACGCCGCAGCATTGCCGTCGCCGCGCTTGCACGCTCCGCTACCCGCCGTGCTCGAGCCGGAAGGCGCGCCGCGCGGCACCGCACTGCTGCTCACCGGATGCGTCGCGCAGGACCTGTTCGCTCCGACCAACGCGGCCATCGCGCACCTGCTGGCACGCGCCGGCCTGCGCGTGCTCGTCCCGCCCGGACAGGGCTGCTGCGGTGCGCTGTCGCTGCATCTCGGCGGACACGACCGGGCGACGACGCTGGCCCGCGGCGTGGTGGCACTCGTCACGCGGACGCGGCCCGACTGGGTGGTCGCGACCGCGGCGGGCTGCGGTGCGCTGCTGCGCGAGTACGATCATCTGCTCGCGCCGGACGCATCGGCCGCCGACCTCGCACGGCGCGCACGCGATCCTCTGGCGCTGCTCGCCGAGCTCGGCCTGCCGGCCGCACGCCATGCGCTGCCGCACGCGGTCGCGATCCACGACCCCTGTCATCTCGCGCACGCGCAGGGCGTACGGGAACAGGCGCGTACGCTGCTCCGTCAAGTACCCGGGCTCCGTCTGGTCGAGCTCGAAGAGTCGGACTTCTGCTGCGGCAGCGCCGGGACGTACAATCTCACCGAGCCCGAGCTCGCGGCGCGCCTGCTCGCACGCAAGCTCGACCACGTCGAGCGCAGCGGGGCCGAGATCGTGGTCGCAGCGAACCCCGGCTGCCTGCTGCAGATCCGCGCCGGCGCCATCGCGCGCGGGCTGTCGATTCGCGTCGAGCACCCGGCCGACGTGCTGGCTGCGGCGCACGGCATCGTCGTCTGACGTCGGGATCGGTTCGCCGATCACGAAATGAATGCCGACGTCGGGGTGCCTGCGTTGCCGCGATCGGCCGCGTCGTCGCTGCGCCTCGCACGATCGTGTCGCCGCGCACGTGTCGATGGCCTTCCGTCATCCCGACCCGACCGGCAAGCTTCGCGCATGCACAGCTCGCGCAGCGGATCGGTCCCCGCACCGCGCCGAGGCGTTCGTCGGATCGTCGCGGCATCCGCGGCATCCGCGGTAGTCCTGCTGCTCGCGTTGACCGCACCGCGTGCTGCCGCCGAAGCAGTGTCGCTGCCCTCGTCCGAGCGTGCGGCGATCCGTCGCGTGATCGAAGGGCAGCTCGAGGCGTTCAAGCGCCGCGACGGCACGGCCGCGTTCGCGTATGCCGCACCGGCGATCCAGGATCTGTTCGGCACGCCGGAGCGCTTCATGCTCATGGTCGAGCACGAGTATCCGCCGATCTACCGTCCGCGCAGCTTCACCTTTCGCGAGCTCGAGCTGGTCGGCGGCGAGTTCACCCAGAGCGTGACGGTGGTGGGCGAGGACGGCGTCGCTGCGGAAGCCTTCTACCTGATGGCGCGACAGCCCGACGGAACCTGGCGCGTGCTCGGCTGCATCCTGACGCCGGCCGAAGGCGCGACGATCTAGCGGCTCGACGGCGAACCTCCCCGTGCCCGGTCGACCGCGCACCGTGCACGGCCGTGCACGGTGATCGACGGCTCGCCGACGCCGTGATCGCGGATATGCCGCCCTTCGCACCCCGCGGCGTTCCGGGGACCAGCGTTCAGCGACGCTTCATCAGCGCGTCCATCATGGGGCGGAGGGCGGCGGCTTGCGCGCTCTCCTCGATCGACGGGATCGCGCGCAGGAAGTCGAGGTGCGCGTCGGGCAGGCCGTGTTCGATCGCCCCCTCGATGACGAGGCCCATGTAGCGCGTCGACGGCCGCAGAGCGGGGTCGCGCTTGTCGGAGCTCAGCGACAGCGCGCTCCGCGGCGGGTCGTCGACCGTGGCGAGCGGGATCACGGGCAGCTCGACGCGCTGGTAGTGACCGATCGCGACCCCTTCGGTCAGCTCCACGTGCGCGTGGTCGTCGATGGAGATCTCGAAGGCAACCCCGAGCACGTGGCACTCGTCGGCTGGCACGATGTTCGCGACCGAGCCGTCGCCGAACAGACGGGGCTTGTCGAACACCAGCTGCCAGCCGTCCGCGCGCACCGGCACCGAGCGCCGGACCACGACGCCACGTCGCCCGCAGAGCGTCGCGGTCTGCAGGTTGGAGCCGTAAGCGAAGTACCAGACGTGGCTCATGGCGCGGGTCTACCGCACTGCGCTCGTCGCGGCGAGGATCAGGCGCTGGCCTCGGCGAGGATCGCGCGCCCCGCGGCCGCAGCGAGCCGTGCGCACGGGGCCGCGCTGCCACCCGAGTGGCCGTCCGGGCATGCGGCGATTTGCCACCCTGAGGCGGAACTCCCCGCGCCCCGCGCACGAGCCACGCGTGGCGCAACGCGACAAGTGCCAATTTCCATCGCCGCGGACGGCGCGACGACGACGCATCCGGGCGTCGCGCGGCGACCAGCACCGGCACGCCGCCTGCTTCGGGCACGCGCGAACGACGCTTTCGTCTCCATCAACAGGAGGAGGGATACTCGCATGATCGATCACGTCCATCTCGTTCGCTCATTGCTCGGAGGACACACACGGCTGCGGGCGATCGCCGCGCTGGCGCTGCTCCTGTTCGTGAGCGAGGTCGGGGCCAACACGGGAACGCCGGCGAAGCGCGTCGCGATCGTACCGCAGCCCACGGACGGCGGCGCGCTGCGCGTCGCGGTCGGCCAGCCGGTGATGCTCTCGGCGCGGAGCCAGCTCGACAGCGGCGTGCTGATGCCGTTCGAGGGCCGCGTCACCTGGAACTCCTCGAACCCCACCGTCGCGCAGGTGACGAGCCTCGGCGACGCCCGCTCGCCCGCGCTCGTGACGCCGCTGCGACCCGGGATCGCTTCGGTGACGATCACCTACCCGGCGCTGGGTGGCATCGGGACGGTCGGGCCGACCAGCGGGGTCATCGGCGACGTGGTCACCTTGATCGTGGAGGACCGCTCGTGACCGCGCCCCGCGCGGCCATGGGCTCGCACGAGCGGGGACCGAGCGTTAAACGACCGGAATGGCGAACGACGCGCACAATCTCTTCGATTCCCTGCAGACCTTCGACATCGGCGGCAAGCGGCAGGGCAAGCTGTACTCGCTGCCAGCGCTCGAGAAGGCCGGCCTCGGCAAGATCTCGCGGCTGCCGGTCAGCATCCGCGTCGTGCTGGAATCCGTCCTGCGCAACGTCGACGGCAAGCGCTGCCGGGAGAGCGACGTCCGCACGCTCGCCGCGTGGCAGCCGAAGGCCGAGCGCACCGAGGAGATCCCGTTCGTGGTCGCGCGCATCCTGCTGCAGGACTTCACCGGCGTGCCGCTGCTGGTCGACCTCGCGGCGATGCGCTCGACGGTAGCTCTGCTCGGCAAGAATCCGAAGATCGTCGAGCCGCTCGTTCCGGTCGATCTCGTCGTCGACCACTCGGTGCAGGTCGACTTCGCCGGCACGCCGACCGCGCTCACGCAGAACATGCAGATGGAGTTCGAGCGCAACGCCGCGCGCTACGAGTTCCTCAAGTGGGGCATGCAGGCGTTCGACACGTTCAAGGTCGTGCCGCCGGGCATCGGCATCTGCCACCAGGTGAATCTCGAGTACCTCGGCAAGGGCGTGCTCGAGCGCGACGGCGTGGCACTCCCCGACACGCTCGTCGGCACCGACTCGCACACCACGATGATCAACGGCCTCGGCATCGTCGGCTGGGGTGTCGGCGGCATCGAGGCGGAAGCCGGCATGCTCGGGCAGCCGGTCTACTTTCTCACCCCGGACGTGGTCGGCGTGCATCTGAAGGGTGCGCTGAAGGAAGGCGTCACCGCGACCGATCTCGTGCTGCGGCTGACCGAGTTGCTGCGCAAGGCCAAGGTCGTCGGCAAGTTCGTCGAGTACCACGGCGAGGGTGCGGCGACGCTGTCGGTCGCGGACCGCGCGACCATCGCCAACATGTCGCCGGAGTACGGCGCGACCATGGGTTTCTTTCCGGTCGACGAGGAGACCTGCAAGTATCTGCTCGCGACCGGTCGCAGCGCGGAGCACGTGGACCTGGTGCGCGCCTACTATCAAGCACAGGGAATGTTCGGCATTCCGCGCGCCGGCCAGTGCGACTACAGCGAGGTCCTCGAGCTCGACCTGGCCACCGTGACGCCCGCGGTGTCGGGTCCGAAGCGCCCGCAGGATCGCATCGAGCTCGGCGCGCTCAAGAGCCGCTTCAACGAGCTGCTCACCCTCGCGCCGGGGAACAACGGCTATGGCCGTCCGGACGCCACGCTGCGCAGCGGCAGCGCGCTGCTCGCGTCGCGTCGTACCGGCCTCGCCGCCGGCGGCGGTGAGCAGGCGCTCGAGACCGCACCCGACACCCTCGGCGGAGCCTCGAGCGAGCGCAACACCAGCGTCGAGACCGAGACCGAGATGATGAACAACCGCCCGACGCCCGACTGCGTCGGTGCGTCGGCCGCCGCCGGCGGACACGCGACCGAGCAGGTGCAGCTGCACGACGGCGACGTCGTCATCGCGGCGATCACCTCGTGCACCAACACCTCGAACCCGAGCGTGATGCTGGCGGCGGGCCTGCTCGCGAAGAAGGCCGTCGCACGTGGCTTGACGGTTCAGCCGGCCGTCAAGGCATCGCTCGCACCCGGCAGCCGCGTCGTCACCGACTACCTCGCGAAGACCGGCCTGCAGAAGGACCTCGACGCGCTCGGCTTCAACACCGTCGGCTACGGCTGCACGACGTGCATCGGCAACTCGGGTCCGCTCGATCCGGCGCTCGAGGACGCGGTGGTCAAGAACGACCTGATCGTCGCGAGCGTGCTGAGCGGCAACCGCAACTTCGAGGCGCGCGTCCACCAGAGCGTGAAGGCGAACTTCCTGATGAGCCCGCCGCTCGTGGTCGCATTCGCGCTCGCCGGCAAGGTCGACATCGACCTCTCGAAGGAGCCGCTCGGCAAGGGCAATGACGGAAAGGACGTCTTCCTGCGCGACGTGTGGCCGACCACCGCCGAGATCCGCGACTGCCTCTACGCCGCGACCGATCCGGCCACGTTCCAGCGCCTCTACTCCGACTTCGCCTCGGCCACGCCGCTGTGGGATCAGGTGCCGAGCAAGGTCGGCGTGGTCTACGACTGGGACCGCGCCTCGACGTACATCCAGGAGCCGCCGTTCTTCACCGACTTCGGCCTCGAGCCCGGACGCTTCGAGGACGTGCGCGGCGCGCGTCCGCTCGCGATCTTCGGCGACTCGGTCACGACCGATCACATCAGCCCGGCCGGCGCGATCAAGAAGACCTCACCGGCGGGCCTCTACCTGCAGGAGAACGGCGTCGGGGTCGCGGATTTCAACAGCTACGGGGCGCGGCGCGGCAACGACCGGGTGATGACGCGCGGCACGTTCGCCAACGTCCGCATCAAGAACCTCATGGTGCCCGGCGTCGAGGGCGGCGTGACCGTGCACCGCCCGAGCGGCGAGCAGATGGCGATCTACGATGCCGCCATCAAGTACCAGGCCGAGAAGACGCCGCTCGTGATCTTCGCGGGCCAGGAGTACGGCACCGGCAGCTCGCGCGACTGGGCGGCGAAGGGCACACGCCTGCTCGGCGTGCGCGTGGTCGTCGCGGAGAGCTTCGAGCGCATCCACCGCAGCAACCTGGTCGGCATGGGCGTGCTCCCCTGCCAGTTCAAAGACGGAGCGAGCGTCGCGACGCTCGGCCTCGACGGCACCGAGACCTTCGACGTGCTGGGCCTCGAGACCCCCGGGTTCAAGCCGCGCCAGGACGTCAAGCTCGTCATTCACCGTGCAAACGGCACGACCGACGAGGTCATGCTCACCGCACGCATCGATACGCCGATCGAGATCGAGTACTACCAGCACGGTGGCATCCTGCCGTACGTGCTGCGCCAGCTGATCGCTGCTGCGTAGCGGAACGGGTCCGGGTAGCCGCGCGGGTCGGCGAGCGCGGCCACCGACATCCGCGCGGCAGGCGATCGCGATGAAGCGGATCGCGGAGTCGCTGCGGATTCACCGCAGGTGTCCCGAAGCCATGCCGGCTCTTCCCCGAATCGTGTCCCCAGACTGCGCGGGCCGCGACCGGAAGCTCACGGCTGCGCATGGTCTTGCGCTCGCGTGGCTGCTACCCGCGCGAGCGTGACGCGGACGGGAACGGGCGTGGGGCGGCCTCGTGTGGTCATCGCGGGCCTGGGCGATACCGGACTGCTGGTGGCGCTCGGCCTGCACCCCCGCTTCGACGTCGTCGGCATCACGCCCAAGCCGGCCCTGGTGAGCGGCCAGGAGCTCGGCACGCGGCTGGCCGCTCCCGACGCGTGGCGGCGGCATTACCTCACGCCGTTCCGTCGCTACCGCGGGCTCGACGGCATGCCGATCGTGCATGGGCTGACCACCGGCGTCGACACCGCCGGCCAGCGCGTACACGTCCGCGCGATCGACGGCACCGAACGCGAGCTGCCGTACGACGCGCTGGTGATCGCCTCGGGGGTCACCAACGGCTTCTGGCGCAACGCGACGCTCGAGGACCTGATGACCGTCGAGGATCGGATCGAGCGCGATGCCGATCAGATCGCGCGCGCCCGGCGCGTCGCGGTGGTCGGCGGCGGCGCCACCGGCGTCAGCGTCGCGTCGAACCTGAAGGAGCGCCATCCCGCCGTCGACGTGCACCTCTTTTTCAGCGAGGCGGAGCCGCTGCCCGGCTACCACCCCAAGGTCCGACGCGCGATCGTCGCGCGGCTGCTCGACCAGGGCGTCGCGCTCCATCCGCATCACCGCGCGGTCGTGCCGGCGGGTTTCGCCGGCGACCGACTCACCGTCGAGGCGGTGGAGTGGCAGTCCGGTCAGCCGCCATTCCGGGCAGACGTCGCGTTCTGGGCTGTTGGCCGACAGCGGCCGAACACGGACTTCTTGCCGGCCGGCATGCTGGACGCGCAGGGCTACGTGAAGGTCGACGCGTATCTCCGGGTGCCCGGATTCGCGAACGTCTTCGCGGTGGGCGACGTGGCCGCCTCCGACCCGAACCGCAGCTCCGCACGCAACATGGGTTACGCCACCGTGATCCACAACGTCCGCTCCGTCCTCGCGGAGAAGCAACGCCGCCTGCGCAGGTACACGGCGTCGCGCTACCGCTGGGGATCCGTCCTCGGAGTCCAGCGCGACGGGCTGCGCGTGTTCTCGCCGCGCGGCGGCAGCGTTCGCATCGGACCGTGGTGGGTGGAGCGCGTGCTGTTCCCGTGGATCGTCGAGCGGATGCTGTACAAGGGACTGCGCGACTGAGCGGATGCGATCGCGCCTCCGCGTTCACGGAGGAGCCGCGAGCGGACGCTCAGATCCGCACGTCGACCACGACGCCGAAGTGGTCGCTCGGGAAGACCCCGTCGCGCGGCTCGTGCAACGCGAGACGGGCCGATTCGATCACGCCGCGGCCGGTCGCGTCGGGCTGGCCGACCAGCACGTAGTCGATGCGGCGGCTCGGCTCGAACGACGGCGCCGCGAAGACGTTCGCATTGTCCCACGTGTGCCCGGGACCGCCGTCGCCGGCGAGCCGCCACGCGTCCTGCATGTAGAAGCTCGTACCGGCGAGCGACTGGAGCCCCGTCAAGTAACGGATCTCCGCGGCCTCCGGCTCGGCGTTCAGGTCACCGGTGACGATCGGCGGCAGCGCGGCGTCGGCCGACCAGGCGCGGATCAGCTTGCCGAGCGCGATCGCCTGACGCTCGCGCACGAAGCCGTGGTGCAGCCGCCAGTTGAAGTGCGTCGTGAGAAACGCGAGCCGGCCATGCGGCGTCGCGACGTGCGTCGCGACCACGCTTCGACGCTCGCCCGTCTCGACACCCGGCAGCTCGAACACGCCGCTGCGCTCGATCGGAAAGCGGCTCGCGACGAGGTTGCCGAAGGCGTCGCCGTCGGCGTCGTGTGCGAGCGGCCCGCCCGCCTCTCCCCAGCGGAACGCCGCACCGAACGCACTCTCGTATCCGAGGCCGTCGAGAATCTCGGCGCCCATGTCGAAGCCGTCGCGCCGGACGATGATCTCCTGCATGCCGATCAGATCCGGTCCGAGACGCTCGATCCCCTCGCGGATCAGTGCGAGACGGTCGGCGTACGGCGGCGAGATGTTCCAGCAGTTGAGGGTCAGGATGCGCATGGATCGTTCGGACCGCCGCGCGCGTCACCCGAGGCGACCGGTCGCGCGATTCCTAGCCCCGCGCGCGGCATCCTGTCCAACGCGACGCGCAGGCGCGTCGACGGCTCGTTCGTCGTCGCTCAGCCGAGGGGTCGTCGCTCAGCCGAGGGCGAGATCCAGCCCGCGGACCTTCGCCAAGCGCGCGGCGACGTCCGGCCAGTTGACGACCTGCCAGTACGCGTCGACCCACTTCGGCTTCTCGTTGCGGAACTGCAGGTAGTAGGCGTGCTCCCACATGTCGATGACCATGAGCGGGACGGTGCCGTTACCGATGTTGCCCTGGTGATCGTAGACCTGCTCGACCACGAGACGCTTGCCGAGCGACTCCCAGGCGAGGGTGCCCCAGCCCGAGCCCTGGACGTTCAGGCAGGCCTCGGTGAGCTGGCCCTTCATGCCCGCGAACGAGCCGAACGATTCGTTGATCGCCGCCGCGAGCTCGCCGTCCGGCTCGCCGCCGGCCTTGGGCGCCATGTTCTTCCACAGCAGCGAGTGCAGCACGTGTCCCGAGAGATGGAACGCGAGGCTCTTCTGCAGCTGGTTGATGCTGGCGAAGTCTTCCTTCTCGCGTGCCTGCGCGAGCTTCTCCAGCGTGGTGTTGGCGCCGGTCACGTACGCCGCGTGGTGCTTGTCGTGGTGCAGGCGCACCTGCTCCGCGGAGTAGTGCGGCTCGAGAGCGCCGTAGTCGTACGGCAGCTCGGGTAGCGTGTACTTGGTCATCGGTCCTCCGGGGCGAACGCCCTGGCGGACGCCGCTGTCTCGTCGTGACGGGTTGCACCTTCACGATACGAGGGGCGTCCTCGGAGGCAAGACCGGCCCGAAACGGACGCGACGCGTCGGGCTGCGCGCCGCGGGGATCGCGTCAGGCGGCGATCATTCCGATGAGGAACGCACCACCGAGCAGCATCGCGCGCCCCATCAGGGAGCCGGTGCCGCGGGTCCAGCGACGAGCGAAGATCGACCAGGTCCGGGTTGCCTTGCGCATGAGCCTCGTCTCCATCCGTCGCAGGCCTGACCGCTGATTCGGCTCGGTCGCGACGTCGGGTGCGCTGAGCAAACGGTGCACCAGGACGTGGCGAGCGTCTTTGCTGAAGTTTTTGCAGCAGGAATGGCAGATGCGCCGTCGAGCCCGTGACGCGGACGGCATTTTTTTGCCGACCGGGGTGGCCTCACCCGAGTCGTGCGGCGCCCTCGGCCGGGCTGCAGAGGTGGATTCCGGGACGCGTGCCGTGACGGACTCGATAGGCCTCGCGCAGGACCCCAGTCACGTCACCGACCGCGTCGGGGTACACGAGGTTGATGGTCGATCCCCCGAAGCCGCCACCCATCATCCGGCTGCCGAGCACCCCGGCGCAGCGCGATGCCGTGTCGACGAGGAAGTCGAGCTCCGCGCAGCTCACCTCGTAGTCCACGCGCAAGCTCTCGTGCGACGCGCGCAGCAGCGCGCCGAGCCGCGGCAGATCACCCGCGACGAGCGCCGACACCGCGTCGGCGACCCGCGCGTTCTCGGTCACGACGTGCCTGCAGCGGCGCCAGACCTGCTCCGGCAGGAGGTCGCGGGACGCCTCGAGATCGTCGAGCGTCACGTCGCGCAGCGCGAGGATCTCCGGACGATCGCGGGACAGAACCCGTACGGCACTCTCACACGCGGCACGCCGCTCGTTGTAGGCGCCGTCCGCGAGCGCATGCGACACCCGGCTGTCGCAGACCAGGATTGCGACGTCGCCGGGTACGGCCACGGGATGCACGGCGAGCGTGCGACAATCGACGTGCAGCGCGTGTCCGGCACGGCCACAGCACGACGCGAGCTGGTCCATGATCCCGCAGCGGGTGCCGACGAAGCGGTTCTCCGCCGCCTGGCAGACTCGCGCGACGTCGACCGGATCGAGCTCGACCTCGGCGAGATCGCTCAGGGCGAGCGCAACCGCGACCTCGATCGCCGCCGACGAGCTCATGCCCGCCCCCGGCGGCACCTCGCTGGTCAGCAGCAGGTTCGCGCCACGGAGCCGATGCCCGGCCCGCTCGAGCTCCAACGCGACGCCGAAGACGTAGTCGCTCCAGTCGTGCGCCGGCTGCGGATCGCGCTCGTCGAGCGAGCGCTCGGCAGCGGCTCCGAGGTCCGCGGCGACGATGCGCAGCGTGCGGTCGTCACGCGCCGTCGCGGCCGCCCGGGCGGCGAGGTCGATCGCGGCCGGCAGCACGAAGCCGTCGTTGTAGTCGGTGTGCTCGCCGATCAGGTTGATGCGCCCCGGCGCCCGGTAGAGCCGCGGCTGCCCGCTGCCGAACGCTGCACGGAAGCGTTCGCGCAGCAGCGCGGGCGATCGACGCGCGTCGCCGGGCAGCTGCGGATCGTCGCTCACGCGGATCGTGGGGACACCGGTCGGAGCGGCCCTGCCGCCGCGACGCTCGTTTCCGGCGCAGCGGGCGCGAACGCCGGACGAGGCCGCCCGGATGCCTCGTCGCGCCACCGCGGGGCGGCCGCCGGCGACATCAGTCGACCTCGAGAATCAGCTCGATCTCGACCGCGATGTCGAACGGCAGCTCGGCCATCCCGACCGCCGAGCGCGTGTGACGTCCGTCGTTGCCGAACACCTCGACCAGCAGATCCGAGCAGCCGTCGATGACCTCCGGCGTGCGGTTGAAGCCCGGCGCGCAGTTCACCATGCCGAGGACCTTCACGACCTGGCGCACGCGATCGAGCGAGCCGAGCTCGCCGCGCACCGTCGCGAGGATCGAGAGCCCCGTGCGGCGCGCGGCCTCGCGCCCCTCTTCCAGCGACACCGCGCCGCCGACCTTGCCGCGGATGACGCCGTCCGCGCCCACCGGCCCGTGTCCGCCGACGTACAGCAGGTCGCCGCTGCGCTTGCAGGACAGGTAGTTCGCGACCGGCTTCGCTGCCGGCGGCAAGGTGAGCCCGAGGTCCGCCAGGCGTCGTTCGTGTCCACGCGACATGATGTCCTCCCGCTGCTCTCCGAGCCGAACGTCACACGCCGCGGGGCGGCGAACAAGCATGCGCGCCTGCTAGATTGCCGCGTCGTGCCGGATGCGATTCCTGCTCCCACGGCCTTCGTGCCGGGCGAGACGTGCATCGACGCGTCGGGTGCGTCGATCGTCCTGCCGCGCGACGCGCGCCGCATCGTGTCGCTGGTGCCGAGCGTGACCGAGAGCCTGTTCGCGCTCGGGCTCGGCGAGCGCGTGGCCGCGGTCACCGAGTGGTGCATTCATCCCGCCGATCTGCCGCCGCCGTTGCCCCGCGTGCGCGGCACCAAGAATCCCGACGTGGCCGCGATCGTGGCACTCCGGCCCGACCTGGTGCTGGCGAACCTCGAGGAGAACCGCGAGGTCGACGTCCGCCGCCTGCGCGAACGCGGCGTGACGGTCTGGGTCGACTACCCGCGCACCGTGCGCGAGGCGGTGCTCCACCTCGACGGGCTCGCGCGTCTCGGCGCGACCACGGACGTGCGCGAGGCGGTCGTCGCGCCGGTACGGGGCGCCGTCGAGAGAGCCGCACGCGCGTCCACCGCACGCGCGACCGTCCACGCGTTCATCGCGGTCTGGAAGGACCCGTGGATGACGCTGTCGCGCGACACGTACGCACACGATCTGCTCGCCTGCGCGGGCATCCGGAACGTCTTCGCCGACGCGACCGGACGCTACCCGCGGGTCGAGCTCGACGACGTGGCGGTGCGGAATCCGCAGCTCGTGCTGCTGCCCGACGAGCCCTACCGCTTCTCCGCCGACGACGCCGAAGCGCTCGCGCACGGCGCGCTCGCCGGCACCCGCGCCGCGCGCGACGGCGCCGTCCACGTGATCGACGGCACGCTCGCGTTCTGGCACGGGCCGCGCATCGCGCCCGCCCTCGATCTGCTGTCGGAGCTCGCCGCGAGGGTCGCGGAAGGGCGGTGACGACGCCCGGCGCTCACTCGCCGGGACGTCGTGGAGCGAGGAGCGCCCGCAAGAACGCGACGGCCAGGTCGCGGATCCCCGGCGCCCCGCTCTCGCGCGGCCCCGCGACGTTCAGGATCTCGACGTCGTGTGCGCGCAGCCACGCACGGACGCGTCCGAGCGTCTCCGCGTCGCACGCATCCGGCGCCACCACCAGACTCGGACGCTCGAGATCGCGCGCGCAGCGCTCCGTGTACGCCGTGCCGCCGCCGAGCGGCGTGCGCGCGAGGATCAGCGTCGCGTCCGAGTCGCGGACGTTCCACAGCGTCCGCCGCGCGTAGCGCGTGCTGCGCGTCTCGCGCAGCGGGTAACGCTCGTCGATGACGCCGTCCTCGGCGAGGCGCCCCTTCGGACACCAGCCGCCGCACGGGATGCCGAGCGCGAGCGCCACGTCGAGCGCCCCGCGGTCGACGCCGGCTTGCCCGCCCGAGACGATCTTGCGGACGGGCAGCTCCGTCGTGCGCCGGTCTTCGCTCATGCGCGGTCGACGCGCGGCTGCTCGGTCACCGCGCGGCGAACGCGCCGAACGTCGCTCACCGCTCGGTGGACAGGATCGCGGTCGCAGACGCCGACAGGATGCCGCCGGTGCCGTGACAGATCGCGGTCGTCGCGTCCTTCACCTGGCGCTCGCCGCACTCGCCGCGCAGCTGCTTGACGGCCTCGACCAGCAGGTACATGCCGTACATGCCGCTGTGGGTGTACGAGAGCCCGCCGCCGTTGGTGTTCATCGGGAAGCTGCCGCCCGGCCCGGTCTTGCCGTCCGCGACGAACGGTCCACCTTCACCCGGCTCGACGAAGCCGAGCGCCTCGAGGGCCAGGATCGGCACGATGGTGAAGGCGTCGTAGAACATCGCGAGGTCGATCTCGGAGTGCTTGACGCCCGACATCGCCCAGGCGCGCTCGCCCGCCATGATCGCCGCGTCCCAGACGTGGAAGCGCGGCATCTGGCTGATGATCGAGTGGCAGGACGCCTCGCCGGTGCCGAGCACGTACACGGGCTTCTTGGCACAGCTCTGCGCGCGCTCGGCGGAGGTCACGACCAGCGCGCCGCCGCCGTCGGTCACCAGGCAGCAGTCGAGCAGGTTGAACGGCCAGGCGATCTCCTTGGACGACAGCACGTCGGCCACGGTGATCGGATCGCGCATCATCGCGCGCGGGTTGAGCCGCGCCCACTCGCGCGTCGCGACCGCGACCTGCGCCATCTGCTCCTTCGTCGTGCCGTACTCGTGCATGTGGCGCACGGCGGCGAGCGCGTAGCGCGTCGCCGGTCCGCCGATGCCGAACGGCATCTCGAACTGTCCCGGCGGGGTGTCGGGCGCGAAGCGGTCGCCGCTGCCCATCCCGACGCGCGAGTAGCCGCTCTCGCCGTGCGTGATCAGCACGACTTCCGCGACGCCGGCGTTGATGATGCCGAGCGCGTGCTGCAGGTGAGCGATGAACGAGCAGCCGCCCATCTGCGTGTTGTCGAGGTAGCGCGGGCGGATGCCGAGATATTCCGGGACGTCGTTCGCGGTCTGGCGACCGGTCGACAGCACGGCATCGACGTCGCTGGCCTTGAGCCCGGCGTCGGCGAGCGCATTGCGCGCGCCCTCGGCGTGGAGGGCGAGCGCCGACTTGCCGGGCAGCTTGCCGACCCGGTCGGATTCCGCGGCGCCGACGATCGCGATCGAGCCGCGCTGCGCGTGGAGCTTTTCGAGTGCCATGGTCAGGATCCTTCGTGCGCGGGACGGCTCAGGACGCGGGGCGGAAGCGCGGCAGCGTGACCTCCGCGGTCACGTCCGCGTACTCGATCACCACCGGCATCTCGCAGCGGATCTTCGCCGGGTCGGGCTCGATGCCGACGAGGTTGCTCATCATGCGCGGCCCCTCCTCGAGCTCGACCATGGCGAGCACGTACGGCGCCTGCAGCGGCGGGTACTTGAGCGGCCGGTAGACGATGGAGAACGTGTGCAGCTTGCCGCGTCCGCTGGCCGTGAACCACTCGACGTTGCCGGACAGACAGCCGGGGCAGACGTCGCGCGGGTAGAAGTAGGCGTCGCCGCAGTCCTTGCAGCGCTGGATGCGCAGCTCGTGGGCTTTGAGGCCGTCCCAGAACGGCTTCGAGTCCGGTGTCGGGTTCGGCAGGGGAGCCTTGTACTCGTCGGCCATCCCGTGCCGATAGCGGTCCGTCGCGCGCACACGCAAACACCGGACGGCACGTGCCGTCACCGGCCCAGCCGCTCTCGAGAATGCGGATTGAAGTATCGCCGCATGGATTGTTATCGAGACGGCGCGATGCCGACCGCAGTGACCTCAGGCGTCCGGGTGACGGTCGAGTCGACCTACCTGGAGGAGCACTCGTCGCCGGACGAGAACCGGTACGCGTTCGCCTACTTCGTGACGATCGCCAACGAGGGCGCGCCACGGGTCCAGCTCCGGCGCCGCCACTGGATCATCACCGACGGCAACGGGAAGGTGGAGGAGGTCGAAGGTCCGGGCGTCGTCGGCGAGCAGCCGGTGCTCGCACCGGGCGACTCGCACCGCTACACCAGCGGCGCCGTGATCGCGACGCCCGTCGGCACGATGGAAGGCACCTACGAGATGCACGACGCCGAGGGCGGCGTCTTCAAAGCCGACATCCCGCGCTTCAGCCTGCGGATGCCCGGCATCATCCAGTAGCGCCGGACCGGGTGGTGCGGGCGGCCCGGGCCGCATCGTCGCCCGTGGCACGCTCCACGAGCTCGGCCACCGCAGCACCGCTCCGGTAGCGCGTGACCACGTCCCGGCAGAGCTCCGCCGTGTGCAGCGTCTGTCGCGCCACCGCGAGCGCGCTCGCGTGCCGCAAGGTGAGGACCAGCGGCAGCAGCTCGACCGGGCGCTCGAGCTCGGGGCGAGCTTCCTCGAGCGCACGAACCGCCCGGCGGCCGCTCTCGACCTGCCCGTCGAGCAGACCCGCGAGCAGCGCCGGCGCGACACGCGCCGCGACCAGCAAGCGCAGCCAGAGCTCCTCACGGCCCGGCCGCGGCGCGGCGGGCACGTCGTCGCGCAGCCAGGCCGTGAGCGCGCGGCGTCCCGCAGCCGTGGGCGCGTAGACCTTGCGTCGCGGCCGCCGCCCGATGCGCACCGTGGATGCGGACACGAGGCCGGCCCGGCTCAGCGCTGCCAGCACCCGGTAGACCTCGCCCGGTCCCGGGTCGCACAGCTCCCCGAAGCACTGTTCGAGCGCCGCCTGCAGCGCGTAGCCATGCCGAGGTTGC
The DNA here is from genome assembly GCA_019749875.1 of Candidatus Binatia bacterium. GTDB lineage: Bacteria > Desulfobacterota > Binatia > UBA12015 > UBA12015 > VGTK01. Next base: position 15,323 of record JAIEPK010000233.1, read on the forward strand.
TCGACGACGAGTCCGAGGATGACGTGGCGCAGCGACATGGGAGGCCGAGCGACCGCCGACACGAGCAGGCGCGGCGGGCGCTCGCGTCTAGGGCAGATTGCGTCTCGCGTCAAAGACCAAAATGAGTCGATGCCGCGTATCCATCCGGCCGTGTGTCGGGTCGTTCCCCCCGCGTGCAGCGTCGCAACGTCTCCACGCGCATCGACCAGGAGCGGCAGCGACCGACGACACCTTGTGCGGCGAATACCTGGCCGACCACTTACGCGCTGGTGCGCGATCCTGCTCTGAGAGGCGCGCGGGCGCGGCTCCCCACGGCGCCCGGGGAAGGGAGGAGGATGATGGTCTTGCGCAACCGCCTGAACCGGATCCTGCACGACCGCGGTCTCGCGGAGGGCGAGGTCGCCATGGTCGCACGTCTCGACCAGGGACACCTGAACCGCATCAAGAACGGCCGCGTGCGGCCGACGCTGGTCACCGCTCTACGGATCGCACACGCGCTGGGGACCTCGGTCAACCAGGTGTTCTATCTGGAGGACGACGATCCGGCGCGATCCGACCACCCGGCTGCGGCGATCGAGCGGCAGCGCCCGGGCCCCGAGCGTGCGCTGCCCCGTCAGCATCGCCAACGGCCGCTCGTGCTCGAAGCTTCTCGCGGCTGAAGCGGCGATGCTCCCTGGACCGGCCGTCGGCGCTGTCTTACCCTTCGGGCGGCCGGCACCGGGGGGTGCTGGCGGAGTCGCTGCCACCGATGAAGAGGATCGCCGTCTTCGCAACCTTCGCCCTCGTCGTCCTGACGGTCTGGATCGGGGGACACGTCGTGATGTTCGACCGGCTCGTGCGCGACCCGGGCCTCACCGGCGCGCCGGCGCTGCTCGCGACCACCCTGCTCGTCGTGCTGTGCGCGGCGGTCCTTCTGCAGCCCGCCGCGGAGCGCTGGCTGCCGCCGCGCTGGGCTCGGCTCGTGATCTGGCCGGCCTCGACGTGGATCGGCTTCGCGTTCTTTCTCGCGCTCAGCCTCGGCACCTCCGAGATCCTGGTCGGCCTGCTCGGCGCCGCCTTTCCGAGCGGCGACCCGACGACCGCCGCAGGGGTACGCGCGGCGCTGGTCGTGGGAGCTGCCGCGACGGTCGGCGTCGTCGCACTGGCGAGCGGGCTGCGCGCCCCCCGGCTGGTCCGTACCGACGTGCATCTCGCACGCTGGCCGCGGGCGCTCGACGGGTTCCGCATCGTGCAGATCAGCGACATCCACATCGGCGCCATGCTCGATCGTCGCTTCGCCGCAGCGGTCACGGCGCGCGTCAACGCACTGGCACCGGACCTGATCGCGATCACCGGCGACCTGGTCGACGGCAGCGTCAAGCACTTCGGACCCGAGATCGCCCCGTTCCGCGAGCTGTGCGCGCCGCACGGCGTCTACTTCGTCACCGGAAATCACGACTACTACTCTGGGGCCGATCCGTGGCTGGCCGAGATCGCAGCGCTCGGCATCCGCCCGCTGCGCAACGAGCGCGTCACGATCGAAGCCGACGGTGCGGTCTTCGACCTCGCGGGCGTCGACGATCATCGCGGCTACCTGTTCGGCCCGGGGCACGGCGAGGACGTCGCCGGCGCGCTGCAAGGCCGCGATCCCGCGCGCACCGTCGTGCTGCTCGCGCACGACCCGTCGACGTTCCGCGCCGCCGCACCGCTCGGAGTCGACCTGCAGATCTCGGGGCACACGCACGGCGGACAGATCTGGCCCTTCGGCTACTTCGTGCGCCTGGTGGTGACGTTCGTCGCGGGGCACTACCGGCGCGGCGACGCGCAGCTGTTCGTGAGCCGTGGTACGGGCTTCTGGGGCCCACCGATGCGCCTTGCCGCGCCGAGCGAGATCACCGAGATCACGCTGCGCAGCGCGGCCTCCGACGACACGCGCGTCGCCGCATGAGCGCGGCGGATCGCCTGCGCGTGCCGGCGCGCGAGCTCACCATCACCTTCGCGCGCAGCTCGGGCGCCGGCGGGCAGAACGTGAACAAGGTCAATACCAAGGCGGTCCTGCGCTGGCCGGTGCTGTCTTCGCGCGCGCTGCCCGCCGACGTCCGCGCGCGCTTCGCGCAGCGCTACGCGACCCGCATCACCAACGACGGTGATCTCGTCCTCACCAGCGATCGCCACCGCGACCAGGGGCGCAACGTCGCCGACTGCATCGCGAAGCTCGACGCGATGCTCGACACGGTCGCGACGCCGCCGCGCCCGCGCCGGAAGACCCGACCGTCGCGCGGCGCGGTCGAGCGCCGCCTCGAGCAGAAGCGCGCGCAGTCCGACAAGAAGAAGCTTCGCGCGCGCGACGGCGGGCGCGGAGCCGATTGAGCGGTCGACGCACGGAACGGACTCCCGCACACGAGCGCTTCCGTGCTAGAGGCGCGCATGCCGAACGTCCGTCGCACGATCGCGCTGGTCTCCGCAGTCCTCGCCGCCATCACGCTCACCGCGTGCAGCGACGCGCCGACGACGCAAGAGCCGTCAACGTTCCGCCACCGCGGCGTGATCGAGGGGTTCTACGGCCAGCCGTACGACACCGCGACGCGGGCGCGCATCATCCGCTTCATCGGCGCACGCGGCATGAACGCCTACGTCTACGCGCCGAAGAACGACCCGCTGCACCGCGACCAGTGGCGCACCCCGTACGACGAGCAGCAGCTCGCCGACTTCGCGGAGCTCGCACGAGCCGGCCGCGAGAGCGGCGTGCGCTTCTACTTCGCGATCGCGCCCGGCATCACGTACGACCGCGACGACCCCGCCGACTTCGAGCGGCTCGCCGACAAGCTGCGCGGGGTGCACGAGCGCGGTGTGACCGGCTTCGCCCTCCTGTTCGACGACCTGCTCGATCCCGCCTCGACCGCACTCGATCCCGAGCTGCAGGCGAGCCTCACGGCGCGCGTCGCGGATCTCGTCGCGAGCTTTGGGCCCGACACCGACCTGTGGTTCATCGGGCACGTCTACACCGGGCTCGCGGACGATCTGCGTGCCAACCGCGGCCTGTTCGCGACACTCTCCCCGCTGCCGCCGCAGGTGTACTACGACGCGTACGCAGACCTCGTTCCCGCGACCCTGCCGCTGATGTGGACCGGTCCTGGCGTCTTCTCCGCACGCCTGACACGCGCCGACGCGCAGGACTTCCGCGACTTCGCGAGCGGCCGGCCGCTGGTGATCTGGGACAACTTCCCGGTCAACGACTCGCTGCCGCGCGAGCTCTTCCTCGGTCCGTACCTCGGCCGCGAAGCGGATCTCGCCGCAGCCGCGGATGGCGTCGTCCTGAACCTGATGAGCCAGCCGATCGCGGGGCTGATCGCCGTGGCGACGGCGGCCGAGTACTTCGCCGATCCGGCATCGTACGATCCCGAGACAGCATGGCACCGGGCGATCGGCGACGTCGGGGGCGCCGGAGCCGAGGCGCTCGAGCTGTTCGCGGCACAGCATCGCGGCCATCCCGTGCTCGCCGGCGCCGACGAGGCGACCGAGCTCGGCGAACGGATCGCCGCCGCGTTCGCCGGAGCGGGCACGGACGACGACGGGATCGCAAAGCTACGCGCGTACCTCGAGCGGCTGGCGGAGAACCGGGCGGCGCTGCAGGCGACGATCGACGATCCGCAGCTCCTCGCCGAGATCCGTCCGTGGTCGGACAAGCTCACCGAGCTCGCAGCCGCCGGCCTCGCCGGGCTCGACGCGCTCGCCGGGCGCGCCGACGCGGCGACCTTCCGGTCGGCGCGCGTCGCCGCGACGACGCCGGGCCCGCTGGTCGCGGCAACGCTGTCCAATTCTGGACTTGCGACGCTGTCGGGCGGTGTCGTCAACCCGCCGGTCGACCGCTTCGCCGACCTGTTCGCCGCCATCGACGCACGTCTCGGCGGGTCGTGAGCAGCCCGCAAGCGACATCCCGGGCCCGGATCCCCGTTGACCCGACGGAGGGACGGGGCTAATCCCGAGCCGAGGGCCGGCCGAAGAATCGCCGGCGGTATGGCGGAGGCGCCCTCCGCCGAGGGGGGGGACGATGAGGATTCGGTCGGCATTGTGCAGCCTGATCGCCGTGACGGCGATCCTTGCGGGAACTTTCGACGCGCAGCTCGCGATCGCGCAGGAGACCGAGGACGATCCCTGGTCGATCGCACCGGGCGACCCGGACAGCTTCACGCGCGCCGGCGCCTTCGTCGGGCTCGGCTTCAACTGGCAGGTGCCGGGCTTCCAGGCTCCGTACCGCGACCAGAACTACGGCAACAGCTGGGGCTTCAACGCGCGCGGCGGCTACCGCTTCTACGACTGGCTCGCCGCCGAGGCGATCGTCGAGTACGCGGACGACTTCGGACCGCGCCGTCCCGGCACCACCGCGGACAACATCTCGATGCTGAGCACGACGGTCAACGGCAAGCTCATCCTGCCGATCGACCGCTTTCAGCCCTACCTCGAGTCGGGCTTCGGCTTCCTGCGCGTCGACGACGGCAACGGCTTCATCAACAGCGATCGCACGATCGGCTTCGCCGGCCGCATCGGTGCGGGCATCGACCTGTTCGTGACGCGTCACATCTCGGTCTTCGTGGACAACTCGTTCACGATGGCGGCCGGCGACGCCTCGGACCTGTACTTCTACTCGCTCGGCGGCGGAGCGCGCTGGAACTTCTGAGCGCTGCTGCGAGGGGGCATGCACGCCCCCTCGCAGCACCGTCGCTCAGCGAAGCTGCTCGACGAAGCCGCGGCCCTCGCAGCCATCCCAGATGGCGCGCGCCGCGCCGATGCGCAGCTCGTAGGACCGACCACCGTGCGCGCCCGGCATGGGCGCGACGTGCGGCAGCTCGACGCGGATCCGGTGCTCGCCACGCGCGTCGGTGACGACGATGGCTCCACCTGCCGTCGCGCCTGGCCCTGCGTCGGCGGGCTCCACCCGCATGGCCTGCACCGGCCGAACGACGCCGTCGGCCAACGTCCAGCCGTCGAGCGCCTCCGCATCTCCCGGCTCGCCGTCCGGCTTCTGGAGCCGCGCCAGCAAGGCGCGCTCGTCGCCGAACGTCAACGACACGCGCGTCATCGTGCGCGGCACCGCGCCGCTGCCCCAGGATCGGCCGCGCAGCGCGCTCGTCGCGATCTCGTAGCGATCGCCCGAGACCCAGACCTCGCCGGAGACGTGCACGAGCTGCGCGAACGAGGCCCGGCCGCCGACCGCGTCGCGCACCGCCGCCAGCTCGAGCTCGACGATCAGGCGCTCGAGGCGCGATTTGCTCCATGCCTCGCGGCTGCCCGTTTCCGCGACCGAGGGGAGCGAGTGCGACGGCCCGTCGTACTTGACGGCCCACCGGCGGAGCGGCTCGACGGTCTCCAGACGCGCGTCCTCGATCTCGACCACGTCCAGGCGATCCCCTGCCTGCGGTGTCACGTGGCGTGCGGTGACGAAGCCCGCATCCGGCAGGAAGAAGCTGAACGAGACCTCGCTCGTGCGCAGATTCGGACGGTCGTCCAGCCGGATGATGCCGGCGAGCTGCGAGGTCGCGTCGTGCAGCTCGAGCCAGGTGCTCTCCACCCACGACGGCTCCGAGGCCGCCGGATGGGGACGCTCGTCGTCCGGCGTGACCGTCACGAGCCCACGGACTCCGGAAAGACGCGCGCGAACGGCATCACGTCGTGCCGCGCGAACACGCCCTCGACGACGTACGGATCACGCGCCGCGAGCGCGCGTGCCTCGTCGAGGCTCGCGGCTTCGAGCACGATCAGGCTGCCGCGCGGCGTCTTGCCGTCGTCGGCGAACAGCGGTCCGGCGATCGGCACCTTGCCGGCCTCCGACAGCGGGCGCAGGTGATCGAGGTGGCGCGGCCGGACCACCGGTCGCTTCGCCAGCGCGTCGGGGCCGTCATGGCCAACAATCACGAATAGAGGCATGGTCGGTCCTTTCGTCAAGCAGGCGGCAGAACGGTGATCACCCGCACGCGACGTGCCGTGAACGGCGGCGTCTCGTCCGCGAGGAACGTCGAGCGGAAACGGTCGCTCGCGCCGGGCGCGATCGGTCCGGGTGCGAGCTCACCGAGCTCGGCGCGTGCCGCATCGCCCTCGAGATCCCCGAGCGCCTCGGCGCGCGCGTTCCAGCCGTCGAAGGTCGCGACCACCTTCCCCGACTCGTCGAGCAGCTCGACCCGGACGCGGACGGCACCGACCGGAGCCGCACTTCGGTTCGTCACCGTGCCGACGACCTGGAAGAACTTCTCGCCGTAGCCGTTCTCCCAGCGCGCACCGTCCTCCTTGATCTCGATCGCGTCGGCCGCCGGCGCGGCGCCGGCAGCAGCGGCGGTGACGGTAGGCTTCGGCGAGCTTGCCGCCGGCGGTGCGGTGTCCGCGAGCGCGGCGTGCGCAGTGACCACGACGAGCAGGATGACGAGCGAGGTCGCCACGCCCGGCGTGCGTCGTGCGCGAAGGCGCGTGCTCATGCATCCTCCCGCGGCCAGTTCGCGACGAAGCGACCGCTCGCGACCGACCGGTAGCACGCATCCGCGATCGCGACCGCCGCGAGCCCCTCGCCCGCGTCGACCGACGGCACCACGAGGCCGCGTGCGACGCGCTCGAACTCGCTCAGAACGGTGACCACCGTGGGGTCGCTCTCGACTTGGAGCAGCGGCGTCTCGACTCGATCGTCGATGCGCGCGACGCGCCCGTGGACGTGGTCCGCGACGATCTGTCCGGCCGCGCCGATGACGCGGAGCTGGCCGTAGCGGCTCGGCGTCGTGCGCGCGCCGGTCACCGCAGCGAGGAGCGGCGGGCCGTCGCCGACGTCGATCTCCATCGACGCGGCGAAGCTGTCCTCGGTGAGGCGCGTGGTCACCCGTGTCGCGGTGCAGCCCACTCGGGTGATCTCCCCGCCCGACAGGTGGCGCAGCAGGTCGAACATGTGGATCCCGGTGTGCAAGATGTTGCCGCCCCCCGACAGCGCCGGGTCGTCGAGCCAGCCGAGCCGCGTCGGCTCGAAGCTCTGACCGAGGACGATCTGGTGCAGGCGCCCGAGCGACGGCAGCTGCCGGCGCACCTCGCGCACGACCTGCGTGAAGCGCAGCGTCTGCGAGACCAGGCACGGCAGGCCGCTCGCGACGAGCAGGTCGCGCTGGCGGATTCCTGCTGCGAGGCTCGCCGAGAACGGCTTCTCCAGCAGCAGCGGCTTGCCGGCCCGCACCGCCGCCGCGACGATGCGCTCGTTCTCGGTCGGCGGCACCACCGAGATCACCGCCGCGACACGGGAATCCGCGATCAGGTCCTCGTAGTCGGCGTGGAACGCCGCACCGATCTCGCGCGCGGTCGCCGCACCGGCCGCCGCGTCCTTGCGGCACAGCGCCGCGACGCGCAGGCCCGGCACGTCCGTGCGCAGGTGCGTCAAGTAGCGGATGCCGTGCTTGCCGAGGCCGATCAGGCCGATCGGCAACGGCGCGCTCGCGAGCGTCGCCACGGCCGCCGCTCAGCCCTTCTTGCCGACCGAAAGCTTCTCGAACGCGCCCATCAGCTGCTTCAGCAGCGGCCCCGTGCCGGCGTCGACCGGATGATGGATCGCGTGGTTCGCCTGCGCCTGCAGCAGGTACTTCTGGTAGCCGTACGCGGCGGACGGATACGCGCCGAGCTTCGCGGCGAGCGTGAAGCAGCGCTCCTCGAGGGTCTCCTGCGGCACCACCTCGTCGATCAGCCCGACCTCCTGCGCGCTCTCGGGATCGAACGCGTCGCCGCCGAGCAGCACCGCGCGCTGGTGACGCACGGGCAAGGCGTGGCGCGCGATCTCGAACGCACCGATCGGCAGCGGCAGCCCGAGCGCGGTCTCGGTGACGCCGATCTTGAACGCGCCGCGCGCGGCGATGCGGAAGTCGCACGCCAGCATGAGGATCGCCCCGCCCGCGAGCGCGTGCCCGTCGACCATCGCGATGGTCGGCTTGGTGAGCCGCCACAGACGGTAGATGCCGTCTTTCCCGCCGCCGAGCTTCGCGAGCTCGCCGGCGCCCTTGCTCTGCATCTCCTTGATGTCGAGGCCGGCCGAGAAGAAGCGTCCGCTGCCGGTGACGATGACCGCACGGACGGCGTCGTCCGCCTCGGCCGCGCTCGCCGCCTCGTGCAGCGCCTGCAGGAACTCGGTGTTGATCGCGTTGGCCGGCGGACGCTCGATGCGCAGCAGGCGGACGCCGGCCTCGTGGTCGGAGACGTGGATCTGCATCCCGTCCGGTTAGCAGGTTCGCCGCACGCGCAAAACGCGCGCGCCCGCCCACCGCGATGCGACGATCTGGTAGAGCGACTGCATGGCGGTCACGCGGGAATGGGAGGCGTTCGTGCTCGAGCAGCTGGCGGCGCTCGGGCGCGTGCGGTCGCGGCGGATGTTCGGCGGCGTCGGCCTCTACCTCGACGAGACGTTCTTCGGCCTGATCGTCGGCGGCGCGGGCGACGTGTACTTGAAGGTCGACGACGATAACCGGGCCGCCTACGAGGCTGCCGGCTCGGGTCCGTTCCGCCCGTTCACCGACAAGCCGTACGCGATGTCGTTCTGGCGCGTTCCGCCGGAGGTCCTCGACGATCCGGACGAGATGACCGACTGGGCCCGAGCCGCGGTCGGAGCGGCGCGGCGCACCGCCGCGGCCAAGAAGAAGTCTGCCCCCGCGAAGGCTTCGCGTGCGGCGGCTGCAGCGACACGGGAGCGCTCCCCCGGGGCGACCAAGACGCCGCGGCAGGCGAGATCCGCCACGCGGCGCACGCGGCGGACGCCAGCGCCGAAGCGCGGTTGACTCCTCCGGGGACGATCCATAAATCGAAACTGACCAGTCAGTTCCGTTTTACCCGCCCGGCCCGATCGGCTCCCACGCCCCGGCCGCGCCTCCCGAAGGATCGTCATGGCCGGCAGACAGAAGAGCGACGAGAAGCGCGACGAGATCCTCGCCGCGGCCGAGCAGGAGTTCGCGCGCCGCGAGTTCCACCAGGTGCTGATGGACGACGTGGCGGCCCGTGCCGGCGTCGGCAAGGGGACCCTGTACCGCTACTTCCCGACCAAGGAGGAGCTCTTCCTCGCCATGGTCCTGCGCGGGCTCGACGAGTCGCACGGCGAGTTCCTGCGCGCCTTCGACGACGAGTCGGCGTCGCTCGAGATGATCCTCGAGAGCAGCGTCGGCCACATGCTGTCGTACTTCCGCGGTCGCGGGCCACTGCTGGCCCTGTTCCAGCGTCACGAGGACAAGCTGTCGCAGGCCGACACCGAGCTCTGGCACCAGCGCCGCGACGAGGCCCTCGCCGCGATCGTCGGCGCGCTCGATCGCGCCGAGAAGAGCGGGCGCATCCGTGACGTCGACACGCGCATCGCCGCCCAGATGCTGCTCGGCATGGTGCGGACCGCCGTCCTCTATCCGCATCCCGAGATGTCGCCGCAGCGCATGGCGCAGGAGATCGTCAGCCTGTTCTTGAACGGCGTGCGCCAGCAGGCGGCGCCGTCGCGGCGCGGCGGGCTGCGCGCGGTGCGGGGAGCGCGCGCATGAGGTCGACGGCTGCTCCTCTCGTTTGCTTGACGAACGCACTCCTGCTCGTGCTGGCCGCGTCCGGCTGCTCGCGCGGCAAGGGCGACGCGCCGGCCGC
>JAIEPK010000076.1 GCA_019749875.1 Candidatus Binatia bacterium
CGCGGTCCGCACCGCCGCCGGCCGTCGAGTGCGCGGCCGTCGCGCGGCAGGCGGTCCACGAGGCGCTCTGCGGACGCGACGACGGGGTGCGCTCGATGCAGGCGCGCTTCCGCGCCGAGGTGGAGGCGGGCGGCAGCACGCGCAGCGCGGAAGGCGTGCTGGTGTGGCGGGCACCGGGCGAGCTGCGCGTCAAGCTGTTCACGCTCGCCGGACTCACGGTGTACGACGCGCTGTGGACGGGTGATGCACACGAGCTGCGCGGCGTGGTGCGCCAGCCGCTCTCCGACCGCGAGGAGACGTTCGTCCTCGGGCCGAGCGACGTTCCCGACGCGCCCGATGCGGACCTGTCGCTGGTCCTCTGGTCGCTCTGGCAGCCGCGCTGCCGGCGCTCGCCGGAGCCGCTGGAACGTGCGCCGTACGCATCCGATTCCGGGGCCTCGAGTGCGCCGTCCGCTCTCGAGCGCGAGGCGGAAAACGCGACGTACGCCCTCGATCCCGAGCCCGCACGCGCGACGGGGCGCAGCGCCCGCCTCGGGGATGGGGCGATCCGCGAGGAGACGCTCACTCGGACCCGAGCGAACGGCGCGATCGAGACCGTCGTTGCGCGCTACGTCGGGTACGACTGCGCAGCGACGCCGCTGCCGCGAAACATCACGATCGAGGCACCGGCGAGCGGCTGGCGCGCGCGTGTGACCATCCTGTCGCAGTCGCGCGACGTCACGCTCGACGACGCACTGTTCGCGCTGCCGGGCGCAGTCGAGACGCATGCCGGGAGCTGAGCCGCGCGCGCGTCGGGACCGGGGCGGCGCGCTGGTCGAACGTTACGTCGCCTGGCTGATCCGCCATTCCGGCGCGATCTTGCTCGCGTCGATCGCGCTGTGCGGGCTGTCGGCCCTGTCGTTGCTGCGGCTGCGCCTCGACGTCGACCTGCTGTCGATGCTGCCGCAGGGGCGTCCGCAGTTTGCCGACTACCAGCGCTACGTCGCGCGCTTCGGTGCGCGCGACGTAGCGGTCGCCGTCGTCCGTGCGCCGGACTCGACGCGAGCGATCCGCTTCGCCGCAGCCCTCGAGCAGGAGCTCGCGAAGGTCCCCGAGATCGAGGGCGTGCGCAGCCGGGTCGATCTCGCGGCCTTCGCGGCGGCCCTGCGTGCCGGCGCGTTGCCGCGGCTGTTGCCACTGGAGGCGCATGCCGAGGTGGCGCGACGCTTGACGCCCGAGGCGATCGACGAGGCGGTGCGCACTCTCCGCACCGCACTCGCGGCACCGGGCAGCGTCGGCACGGCGTCGTACCTCGCTGCGGATCCGCTCGGCCTGGATCGACTGCTCGCAGACTCCCTCGCGGCCTCGCGTCCGGATCGAGCGCTGGCGCCGGGCAACGAGTACCTGCTGTCGCCAGACGGCAGGCGTCTGCTCCTGCTCATCCGGCCGGCGGAGACCGGCTACGATCTCGAAGCGTCGCAGCGCCTCGCCGACGCGCTCGCTGCGGCGGAGATTCGGGCGCACGCGGCGAGCGGCATCGGCACGGACGTCGACGTCGGCTACACCGGTGCGTTCGCGTTCGCACTCGAAGACTCCTCGCTGCTGCGCACCGACATCGCGATCTACTCGATCCTGGCGCTGCTCGGCGTGCTGGCGGTGTTCCTGGTCGGCTACCGAAGCCTCGAGATCCTGCCGCTGGTCACCTGGCAGATCGTGCTCGGCACGCTGGTGACGTTCGCGCTCGGGCTCCTCGTCGAGGGGCAGCTCAACGCCGTCTCGCTCGCGTTCGCGGTGATCTTCTATGGGCTCGGCATCGACGCGGCGATCCACTTCTACACGCGCTTCCTCGAGGAGTGGGGCGGTGTCGGTCCGCTCGACGAGCCGCTCGCGCGGACCGTGCGGGGCCTGCTGCCGGCGACCGTCGTCGCCGCGACCACCAGTGCCGTCGGCTTCGTCGTGATCGCGTTCTCGGAGTTCGCCGGCGTGGCCCAGCTCGGTGCGCTCACCGGCCTCGGCATGGTGCTCAACGTCCCGGCGACGTTCCTGCTGTTGCCGGCGCAGATCGTCTGGGCGCACCGTCACTCGCGGCTGCTGCGCACCGGGCGAGCGCTCGCCGGTACGGAGCGGCTCGCCGCGGTCGCGGCGGCGGCGGCACGACACCGGCGCGGCATGCTCGCCGTCGGCGCCGTCGTGCTGATCGCGGCCTGCGTGCCGGCACGCGACGCGATTCTCGATACCGACCTGTTCCACCTGCGGCCGCGACACTCGCGCGCGGCCGACGTGCAGGCCGAGATCGAGCGCGAGTTCGGCCTGGTGGATCCGCCCGGGGTGGTGATGGTGGAGGTCGCGCGCAGCGACGACCGCCAGCTCGACGAGCAGCTGCTGCTGGTGGTCGAGCGCGTCGATGCAGCGCTCGGGCGAGCGCGTGCGGACGGTGAGGTCGAGACCGTGCTGAGTCCCGCGGCGCTGCTGCCCTCGCTCGCGACGCAGCGGGCGCGACTCGACGCGTGGCGACGGCTGCCCCGCGACGCCGCGGCTCTGTACCTCGAGCGGCGCTTGACGGAGAGCGGCTTTCGCCCCGAGCCGTTCCGCGAGGCGCTCGCGTCGTTGCGCAGCGTCCCGGACCCGGTCGATCCCACGCTCGCGCCGCTGCCGGGGCTCGAGCTGCTGTTCGAGCGCCAGCTGCGCCGCGACGTGCACGGGCTCGCGGTGCTGATCCCGTTTCGACCGCGCGACCTCGCAGCACTCGAGAAGCTCGCGCAGCGCCTCCCGGCCGAGGAGCAGCGAAGCGGCGTCCGGGTGACCGTCACCGGACGGCCGCTCATGGAGGCGGAGCTGCACCGGACGATGCGCGACGAGATGATCTGGTTCTCGGTCGCGGTCGCGCTCGGCAATGCGCTGCTGATCTGGCTGCGGGTCCGCGATGCCGGCGCCACGCTGGCGATCGTCGGCGTGCCCTCCGCCGTCGTGCTGCTGCTGCTCGCGTTGCTCGGTGCGAGCGGAATGCCGATCGACGCCGTGAACCTGATCGTGTTTCCGCTCACCATCGGGCTCGGCGTCGACAATTGCGTCTATCTCGCGGAGCGCTGTCGCGAGCTCGGGTCGCTGCGCGAAGCCGTTTCGAGCACCGGGCGTCCCTTGACGATCACGGCGGCGACGACCGCCGTCGGCTTCGGCGTGCTCGCGCTGTCGCGCTATCCGGCGCTGTCGAGCCTGGGATCCCTCGCTGCCGCGAGCATCGTGCTCTGCCTGGTCGCAACGGTGGTGCTGCTGCCCGTCGTCCTGCCGCAGCGGTGGTACGCGCCGCGCACGCGCGATCAGTCCACGTAGCCGCGCTTCGGTACGCCGCGCGGCTCAGTTGCGGACGATCTTGACGTCCTCGTACTCGAGCCGCTCCTCGTTCCACTGGTGGCCCGATGTGCCGGTGACGCCGGTCTCGTCGACGCCGACCACGAGGTAGATGGCCTCGGGGTAGATCGGCTCGTCCCACATCTTCGCGCGCGCCTCGTCCTCCTTCGAGAAGTACGCCTTCCCGTTGGGGTGCGAGTGGTAGATGCAGCGCAGCTCGAAGCGCTGGTCGTCCATGTCGCGATGGACCTGCAGCAGCTCCTTCTCGTCCATCACGTAGCCGTCACGCCCGTCGCGCGGAAAGCTCTGCGGGTCCGCCTGGTGCCGTTCGGTCGCGACGTTGCGGATGCGACGAACGACCTCGATCTCTTCTTCGGTATCAAAGAGGATGAAGCCGCAGCACTCCTCGGGGAACGCCTCGAGCGCATGGGTCTTGATCTCGTCAAACAAGCTCTTCGCGAGACGGTACATAGAGGTGGCTACAAGAACCTCGCTCGCGCTCGGAAGTCAACCAGGGCGCGCCGCGCGCTCGGCCGCATGAATGGCGTCGACGAGACGCGCGTTGACCGGCGTGGGGACACCGCAGCGAGCACCCGCCTGCACGATCGCGCCGCCGATCGCATCGACCTCGGTACGGCGCCCGGCTTCGAGATCCTGTCGCATCGACGAGCGGTGCGCAGCGGTCGGCGGCACCAGCGTCGCGTGGAAGTAGGTCCGAAAGTCGGCGGCGTCCCGCCACGAGAGTGCGATGCCGCACGCGCGGGCAACGGCGAAGCCCTCGTCGATCGCCGCATCCAGCAGCGGTCGCAGATCCGGTGATGCGACGACTTCGCCGTAGGTCAGACCGTGCAGCGCACCGAGCGGATTGAGGCCGCAGTTGTAGAGCGCCTTCTCCCAGAGCAGGGGCTCGATCGAGGGCACCGACTCTGCGGGAATCCCGCAGCGGCGAAGCATGTCGGCGACGCCGCGGGCGCGCTCGTCGAAGCGGCCGTCCGCGTGCAGCGGTCCGATTGCGACCGGTCGCGCGTTGACGGTCACGTGTGCGGCACCGGGTGCCGCGACGAGCGCGCCGAAGATGACGCGCGCGCCGATCACGCGCTCGGTGCCGAGCGCCTCGGCGAGCGTCTCGACGTTGCCGAGGCCGTTCTGCAGAGACACCACCAGCGGCGGCGCGCTCTGCCACCGCCCCAGCGCGCGAGCGACGTCGGCCGTCCCGTGCGACTTGACGGTGACACAGACGAGGTCCGCGCTCGGATCGGCGGACGCGAGATCGGTCGTGACGCGCGGACGAGCGTGATGCTCCCCGAACAGCCCCGTCACGCGCAGGCCGTCGCGCGCGATCGCCGCCATGTGCGGATCCCGCCCGACGAGCAGCACGTCGTGCCCGTGGGCGGCCAGCATCCCGCCGACGACGGAGCCCACCGCACCGGCTCCGGCGATCACGATGCGCGCGCGCTCCGACGTCATCGCGCGGCCCGGATCTCCCGTCAGGGCTGCATCGTGCCGTCGCTCAGCTTGACGAGCGCGGCCTGCAGCTCGGCGTAGGTCGTCGCGACGGGAAACTGCGGGAACTCGTCGATCACGTTCTGCGGCGGGCGGAACAGGATGCCGCCGTTCGCGGCGCCGAGCATGGTCGTGTCGTTGTACGAGTCGCCGGCCGCGACGACGTGGAAGTTGAGCTCGCGAAGGGCTTTGACCGCGCGGCGCTTGCCATCGTCGATCCGCAGGCGGTAGCCCGTGATGCGCTGCGCGTCGTCGACCTCGAGCGCGTGACAGAACAGGCACGGCCAGCCGAGCTGGCGCATCAGCGGAGCCGCGAATTGATAGAACGTGTCGGACAGGATGATCACCTGCGCGCGGCTCTTGAGCCAGGCGAGGAAGTCGGCAGCACCGGGCAGCGGGCCCATGCCGTCGATGACCTCCTGGATGTCGCGCAGCGTGAGCTTGTGCTCATCGAGGATCGCGATGCGCGCGCGCATCAGCTTGTCGTAGTCGGGTTCGTCGCGCGTCGTGCGCCGCAACGCTTCGATGCCGGTCTTCTCTGCGACGTTGATCCAGATCTCGGGGACGAGGACGCCTTCGAGGTCGAGGCAGGCGATCATCCGGCGACCCTAGCGGAGGGTGGTGCGGGCGACAAGCATGCGAGACGCTTCCGGCGCGTCCGAACGCGCCGCACGCTTTGGGCGCGTCGTGGCACCGTCCGCGTCCTGAGCGCGTTGCTCCTGCTGCTCGTGTGCGGTGCCGCCTGCACGCCCGCACGGACGAAGGCAGCACCGGATGGGTCGGTGCCGGTCGCGGCCCCGCTCCGGGTCGGGACCAGCGGCGACTATCCTCCGTTCTCGGTGCGCGCGAGCGACGGCACGTTCGACGGCTTCGACGTCGCGGTCGCGCGGGCGTACGGTCGCGACCGTGGCCGGGAGGTCGTGCTGGTGCCGTTCGCCTGGCCGGACCTCGAGCGCCGGCTCACGGCGCACGAGCTCGACGTCGCGATGAGCGGCGTCACGGTGCGCGGCGACCGCCTCGCCCGGGCACCGATGACGTCCACGGTCGCGCGGACGTCGGCGATCCTGCTCGTCGCGGCCTCGCGTGCCGACGTCCCTGCGGACGGGCGAGGCCTGACCGTCGCGGTGAATCGCGGCGGGCACCTGGAGCGCGTCGCTCGTGCGCACTTGCCGCGCGCGTCGATCCGGCTCGTCGACGACAATCGCTCCTTGCCGGAGCTGCTCTCGTCGGGCCGCGTCGACGGCGTCGTGACCGACACCCTCGAGGCCGCGACGTTCGCCCCGTCGACGGCGTCGCCGACCCGTGTGGCGCTGATGCTGTCCCGCGATCGCAAGGCGTACTGGGTCGCGCCCGGCAACGAGGCCTTGGCCGACGATCTCGACACGTGGCTCGCAGCCCGCTCTGCGGACGGCATGCTGGACGCGCTGCGGGCGCAGTTCTTAGCGACGTCGGCGGCGCCGACGGCCGAGTTGCCGCCGGCGAGCAGCCGCGTCGTCGACCTGGTCGCCCGTCGCCTGCTCCTCATGCCCGAGGTCGCGGCGGCCAAGGCCGTCGCGGGATTGCCCATCGAGGTGCCGGCGCGCGAGGCCGAGGTGCTCGACCGGGCGCGCGCCGCCGGGCAGCAGGCGGGGCTCGCCGCGGAGCCGTACGTCGCGTTCGTCCGCGAGCAGATGGACGTGGCGAAGATCGTGCAGCGTGCGGTGCTCGCGAGGCGCGGTACCGGCACACCGCCGGCGGATCCGGCCGCGGTGGCGGCGGCCAGGGCGCGTCTCGACGGCGACCTGCGGCCCGCGATCGATCGCCTGGATGGCCAGATCCGGGACGCGCTCGCCCTGAACGCGCCGCTCCGGAGCGGGCCGGGGGAGCTCACCGCGGCCCTGGTCGTGGACGCCCCGGTACCCGGGTTCGATCCCGCACAGGCGCGCCGTCTCGCCGACGCGCTGTCCGCGATCCCGGCCCGGCTGGTGAAACGGGGGGAAGAAATCCCTTGAGCTTCGCGGCCGACGAGGCCTAATCTCGGACGTCGGCGCCGGCCAACAGGCCAAAAATCCGGATGAAGCTCCCCGTCAAGAAGAAACCCGCCGCGGTGAAGGCCTGGTGGTACGAGCTGGTCGTCCTGCCGGCGGTCCTCGTCGTGCTCGGCACGGTGATCCTCCACCTCACCGACGGCGTGTGGTGGGGCATCATGCTGTGGGTCATGGCATCGCCGCTGGTCTACCTGCTCGTGGACTTCGTGTTCTTCGGCCAGAAGCGACTGATCGCCGGTGCGGATGCCAAGCGGCCGCGCCGGCTGGTCCGTCCGAAGGCGCAGCCGCTGCCCGACCCGCGCACGACGTCGCCCGATTGGTCGGAAGCGGAGGACGTCTCGACGGGTGCCGAGATCCTGCGCCGCGGCCGTCGCTACGACCAGCGACGTCGGGCCTGAGCCGCTCGAGCGTCAGGTCGCAGGTCAGGCGAGGACGACACCGGGATTCAGGATCCCGGCCGGGTCCAGCGCACGCTTCAGCGCACCGAGGGCCGTCCGTTCACGCTCGTTGCGCACGAGCGCGAGGTAGCGTGCCTTCGCGCGTCCCAGCCCGTGCTCGGATGCGATCGAGCCGCCCTCGGCGACGACGAGGGCGAGCACGGCTTCGTCGACGCGCTCGTCGTCGGCAGCGAGGCCGAGCAGATTGACGTGCAGGTTGCCGTCGCCGACGTGGCCGAAGAGCGCGAGCTGCGCGCCGGGTGCCAGCTCGGCGATGCGCTCGGTGACCGCGGCGACGAAGCGGGGAATCGCGCGCAGCGGCACGGCGACGTCGAGCTTGTGCGGCACACCCGCGGCATTGATTGCCGCGCTCACGTCCTCGCGATAGCGCCAGAGCCGTCGCATGCCAGCGGCGTCGTCGGCGACGGCGCTCGACCGAACCAGCTCGCCGCACGCGGCGACCGCGCTGGCGAGCTCGCCGATGACGTCCGCGCGTCCCGCGCACTCGACGAGCAGCAGGATCGGAGGTGCTCCGTCGAGCGGTGCGAGCAGACCCGTGTGCCGGCACACGAGCTCGACGCACGCCGCGGAGACCAGCTCGAGCGCGCTCAGGGACGGCAGCGACGGGCGCAGGCACTCGACCGCCGTGACGACCGCATCGAGGTCGGGCAGGCCGAGGAGGGCGACCGCGCGCGCCGGAAAGGCGGGCGTGAGGCGCAGGTGCGCGCGCGTGATGATCGCCAGAGTGCCCTCGCTGCCGGCGAGGAGAGATGTCAGGTGGTAGCCGGCATTGTCCTTGCGCAGAGCGGGCACCCGCCCGACGATTCCGCCGTCGGCGAGCACCGCTTCCACGCCGATCACCTGGTCCACCATCATGCCGTGCCGCAGCACGTGCACGCCGCCGGCATTGGTCGCGATCATGCCGCCGACCGTGCAGCTGTCCCGCGGCGCGATGTCCACGCCAAAATCGAAGCCGGCGTCGCGTGCGGCTCGCTGGACCTCGAGCAGGGTGGCCCCCGCGGGCGCCACGATCTCCGCTGCGGCGCGATCGACGACGCAGGTCCCGCGAAGACGCGTCGTGCTCAGCACGAGATCGCCGTCGCGCGGCACCGATCCGCCGACGAGGCCGGTGTTGCCGCCCTGCGGAACCACCGGGACCAGCGCCGCGCTGCAGGCCCGCAGGACGTCGGCGACCTCGTCGGTCGTCCCCGGTCGCACGACGCCGCTCGCGCGTCCGGCGAAGCGGCCGGTCCAGTCGGTCTCGTACGCCGCCGTCAGATCGGGATCGAGCAGCAGGTGCGCTCGACCGACGGCGCGCGTGAGCGCACCACGCAGCGCGGGAGACACGGTGCGTGTGCGGTCTCCGGTCGTCATGCCGCCGCGTCAACGCCGGGCGTTGCTGCGCAGGCTCGGCAGTGCGCGCGACGACAACCCATAGACCAGGCCGCCGCCGAGCCCGCCGATCGCTGCGACCGCCCACCACAGAAGTCCGAGCGCGATCGCGTCGTCGGCGTTGATCCCCCCGTACGGCAGCAGCGCCGCGTACGCCGCCTCGCGCAGTCCGAAACCGCCGATGGTCAGGGGCAGCGCTGCCGCGAGCGCGACCAGCGGGTGGTACATCGCGACGAAGCCGAAGGGGACGTTCAATCCGAGCGACCAGGTGAGCAGCCACTGGCTCACGATCTGGATCAGGTGCACGCACAGCGAGAGTGTCGCAGCGGTACCGAGCAGCGTACGATCCCGGAAGAACGGCAGCAGCTCCTCCTCGACGAGCCGGCGCCAGCGCTGCTCGGGCGGCAGCAGGCGGACCAGCCACGGCACCGAGAACCAGCCCGCCGTCAAAGACAGACAGATCCCCACCACGCCGAGCTCGAGCGCGACCGGCAGGTCCGCGTGCGGTCCGAGCAGCGCGACGGCAGCGACCGCCGCGAGCATCACCAGACCGATCAGGCGGTCGAAGAGCACCGTCGAGAACGCGGCCGCACGTCCCGGCGGGGCCTCGCCGAGGTACAGCGCTCGAGCGGCGTCCGAGCCCAGCGTGCTCGGCACGACCAGCCCGAAGAACATGCCGATCGTGTAGTACTCCAGGCACTCGGCGAACGTCGCACGGAAGCCGATGCCGCGCGCGAGATTGCACCAGCGCAGCGCGCTCAGCACCTGGCTCAGGAGGTAGAGCAGCAGAGCGCCGACGAAGAACGCCGGCGTGGCGCGCAGGCAGACGTGCAGGATCGTCGTGAAGTCGAAGCGCGTGAACAGCAGCGCCAAGAGCCCGATGCTCACACCCCAACGCAGCAGCGACTTCCAGTAGCCGCTGGAGGTCTCGACGTTCACCAGTGGGGCGTTCATGGTACTCGAGCGGTCCGGTCGCACCGGATCCGCAGATGCGTCAGCGCAGCGGTCGGAAGAAGGAGCGGATGTCCTCGACCAGTGCTGCGGGTTCCTCCATTGCCGCGAAGTGTCCGCCCTTCGGGAAGCGCGACCACTGCTTGACGTTGTACATCTTCTCGACCCAGGCGCGCGGTGGCCGGACGATCTCCTTCGCGAACAGCGCGCAGCCGGTGGGGACGTCGACGCGGAAGCCGCTCGGTGGGAACTTCCCGGCGCGCATCGTCTCGCAGTAGAGGCGAACCGACGAATTCGCCGTCTCCGTCGCCCAGTAGAACATGATGTTCGTCAGCAGATCGTCCTTCGAGAAGCGCGCGAAGACGTCGCCGTCGCAGTCGCTCCAGGCATGAAACTTCTCGAGGATCCACGCGGCGAGGCCGGCGGGCGAGTCGTTGAGCGCGTACGACAGCGTCTGCGGCTTGGTCCCCTGGATCTGCTGGTAGCCGGTTCCTTCCTTGAGGAACTGCCCCATCTCCATGAGCGCCGGCAGCTCGTCTTCGGTCGCGCCTTCGATCGGATTGTCCGGGTTGGGCGGGAACGCGATCACCATGTTGAGGTGAATGCCGACGACGTGCGCCGCATGGCGGTAGCCGAGGAACGTCGTCACCATCGCGCCCCAGTCGCCGCCCTGTGCGCCGAAGCGCTCGTAGCCGAGGCCGCGCATCAGCTCGACCCACAGTGCCGCGATGCGCTCGGGCTCCATGCCGGGCTCGGTCGGATGATCCGAGAAGCCGTAGCCCGGCATCGACGGGCAGACGACGTCGAACGCATCGGCCGGATCGCCGCCATGACGTGCCGGGTCGGTCAGCGGCCCGATGATCTTGGTGAACTCGGTGACCGATCCGGGCCAGCCGTGCGTGATCACCAGCGGCAGCGGCTTCGGTCCGACGCCCTTCTCGTGGATCAGGTGGATGCCGAGACCGCCAACCTTCGCCTTGAACTGCGGGAAGACGTTGAGCGCGGCCTCGGCCTTGCGCCAGTCATATGCATCGCGCCAGTACGAGACGAGCTCGCGCACCGCGGCGAGGTTCGCACCATAGCCCCATCCCGAGCCCGGGATCTCGTCGGGAAACCGCGTCCGCGCGAGACGTTCGCGCAAATCGGTCAGCACGGTGTCGGGCACCGCGATCCGAAAGGGCTCGATCTGCATCCGATGAGGGCTGTCACGCGCGTTCGGTGAACACAAGCCCGCATGACGCAGCCGCCATGGCATGCGGCCTCGTCGGCGTCGATGCCGACGTCAGCGGAGGTCGAACGACGCAGCCGTCGATGGGCGGTCGCGCGTCCGTCAGCTCCGTCCCGTCTCGCGGTCGAGCCCCGGCAGGATGGCGCGCACGAAGGCGTTCTGGATCAGCCCGACGACGATCTCCCACGTGCTCGTCTTCGGATCCTCGATGCGCCCCGACAGGTCCGTTCGCGTCGCCACCTCATCGCGCGGCCGGTTCTCGAGCAGCGTGCCGATGCCGCCGACGATTCCCTCGTACGCCTGGCGAAAGATATTCTTGTCGGCGTCCTGCTGACGGTCATAGACGTCGAGATCGCGGAAGAGCGGCTTCACGTAGCCGTCCACACGGCCGTTCTTCACGCCGATCTCCGAGAACAGCGAGAAGCGTCCCGAGCGCACGTCGAAGCCGCCGCGTGCACGCAGCAGATCGTTCATCGTCGTCATGTCGACGTCGGTGATCTCGAGATTCGAGGTGAACTCGGTCCGCGCGTCGGTCGGCTGGAAGGTGGCGCGGAGACGGATCCGGCCGCTGCCCATGAAGGAGCCGTCGAGGTCGGCGCGTCCCGGCTTGCCCGCACTCGTCGAGTTGCTGAAGTCGCGGACCGTCACGCCGAGCTTCGCGAGGAACAGTCGATAGGCGGGGTCCGCGGTCTCGTCGATCCAACCGAGCTCCGCATTCACGAGCCGCAGCTCGTCGACCCGCACGGCGGTCTTCGGTGCCTTCTCCGGATCGGTCGCCGTTCGAACGGTCTTCTCCGCGACGCGCTTGCCGCGTGCACCCGGCTCGCCGGCGTTGGCGTAGTCGGCGCGCATGCCGTCGATGCGCACGCTCGACAGGTGGACGTCGGTGTCGTCAACGGCGGTGGCGACGGTGCCGTCAAGGGACAGCGTGCCACCCTCGATCCTGACGCCCCATGCATCGGCGATCGGCGTGATCGGCTTCAGCGGCAGCGCTTCCAGCCGCAGCTCGCCCCGCAGCGCGGCGTGCGGTTCCGCGAGGAAGTCCGCGCTGCCGTCGAAGCCGACCTCGCCCGAATCGAACACGGTCGCGTCGATGCGCAACGGCGAAGGGAACGTGCCCTCGCGCGACGCGACGTTGCGGATGTCCTGCGCGAGGAGGTGCACGTCGGTCGCGTGGATGGGGCCGATCTTGCTGCCGTCGTCGTAGGTCACGCTGCCGCGACGGACTTCCAGGGCATTGATCTCGAGCGGGTAGATGCTGCGCACCGCGTCCTGCCAGCCGTGCTCGGTGAGCTCCCGGTCGTCCTTCACCTCGGCCTGCGCCTGCGCCAGATCCAGGAGGAGCTTCGGCTCGACGATGACGAGATCACCGACCACACGTCCGTGCAGCAGCGCCCACCACTGGATGCTGGCACCGAAGCGGCGGATGTCCGCGATCGGCGGCTTGGGATGCGAGGTCTGGACGACGCGTAGATCGAGCAGATCCACGCCGAGTCCCAGCACGTTGAGGCGTAGACCCCCGATCGAGACGCGATAGCCGACCAGGGCCGCGTTCATGTGACGCTCGGCTTCGCGACGGAGCGGCTCGGCGACGGCGAATCCGACGACGTACGCGAGAAGGATGAGGCCGGTGATCGCGAGCGCGGTGCCGGTGAGCCACGGATGGCGGCGCAAGGAGCGGACGACGCGCCGCCCACGGTGCCGACGGGACGGGCGAGGCACCGCGTCCATGCGCTCGGCAGGCGATTCGTCGGCACGCTGGGCCGCGTCGTCCAGCGGGACGATGCGCGCCGCGCGATGCTGCTCTACGCGATCCATCTGCTTGCGGGTGGGGCAAGCTGCGTGCCACGTGCTCGCGGCGGCGTGGCCGAGCAGAATCCCCACTGGCGCATGGACCGCGACGGCGCGTTGTAGAACGTTCTCGCCGAATCGACCTACCAGCCGCGCTCGCGACGCTTCGACGTGCCGCCGGCACCCCAGCCGTCGCACTGCGCGGCGAGCTCCGGGCTGCGCGCGCCGAGCCCGTCGACGCCGAACGCCAGCTCGCGCGTCGTCTCGCCGCGACGGAGCACGACGTGCAGTGTTGCTTGACCCCGCGTCTGGTCTTCGCGGAGCATGCCGCGGCGAAGCTCGTCGCTCGCCTCGTCCCACGACAGGACTCCGTCGGAAGTGACCTTGGACGGCCAGGCACTGGTCACCGCGGCGCGGCCGAAGAATGCGGTCGAGACTTCTGTGCGCGCGCTGCGGTCGCCTGGCGTCGGCGCGGTCGGCGCCGTCTCGAGGAGCGCGATCCCGCGCCACGAGTCCTTCCCGCTCTCGCAGCCGACCAGAAGGCGCACGCCGGGATCCCCGGCTGCCGGGGTCGCGAGCCCGTGTGCCGTCGCACCCGTGGGTCCGACGAACGTCGTCGGCGTCCATGCGTCGGCATGCGCCGGACGCGAAGCGGCGATCACCATCGTCGACGCGAGCGCGACCGTCGCCGCCCGCAGAGCCACCGTCCGCAGACGGATCAGGAGCCGAGCAGCGCGCGTCCGAGATGGTAGGTCACGAAGCTCCCGCACCATGCGAGCGTCAGCATGTAGGAGAACGCGAGCGCAGGCCACTTCCAGCTTCCGGTTTCGCGGGCCATGACCACGATGGTCGAGGTGCACTGCAAGGCGAAGACGAAGAAGACCAGCAGAGCGAGCGCCGTCGGCAGCGTGAACAGGCGCTTGCCGCTCGTGGGATCGACGTCACCGACGATGGCGTCGCGCAGACCGCCATAGTCGTCGCTGTCCCCGACGGCGTAGATCTGCGCCAGCGTGGAGACGATCACCTCGCGTGCGGCAAGGCTCGCGACCAGCCCGACGCCGATCTTCCAGTCGAAGCCGAGCGGCGCGATCGCGGGCTCGATCGCGTGCCCGACGCGCGCCGCGATGCTGCTGCGCAGATTCGCCTGCGCCTGCGCTTCGGGCGACAGCGTCGGATCGTGCGGCGCCTTCGGGAAGTTGAGCAGCACCCAGAGCACCACCGATGTCGTCAAGATGATCGTTCCGGCGCGCTTCACGAACGCGGACGCGCTGCGCCACACTTGGCGAGCGAGCAGCTTGAAGGTCGGCATCCGGTACGGCGGCAGCTCCATGTAGAAGACCGAGATCGTGCCGCGCAGCAGGGTCGAGTTGAGCAGCGCCGCCGATCCGAGCGCGGTGGCGGCGCCGAGCAGGTAGAGCGCGAACATGGCGAGCCCCTGCATGCCGATCGGTCCGACGACGCGCACCGCCGGCACGAACGCGGCAATGAGCAGCGTGTAGACCGGCAGTCGCGCCGAGCAGGTCATGAACGGGGAGACGAGAATCGTCGCGAGCCGCTCACGCGGCGAGGCGATGGTCCGCGCGGCCATGATTCCCGGCACCGCGCAGGCATAGCAGGACAACAACGGCACGAAGCTCCGGCCCTGCAGCCCGACCCAGCCCATCACGCGGTCGACGACGAACGCCGCGCGCGCCATGTAGCCGACGTCGGTGAGGAAGTGGAGAAACGTGAACAGGATGACGATCTGCGGCAGGAACACCAGCACGGCACCGACGCCGGCCAGAATGCCGTCGGCCCAGAGGTCGGTGACCCAGCCCTCGGGGAGCCACGCATGCGAGAGCCGTCCGAGGGCCGCAAAGCCGCCGTCGATCGCGTCCATCGCCGGTACCGCCCAGGAGAAGATGCTCTGGAACAGCAGCAGCATCACGAGCGCGAACACCGCGACGCCGAGCACGGGATGCAGGAGCACCTGGTCGATGCGGTCCGTTCGCGAGTCGGGCGCGAGCGCGCCGGCGCCGACCTCGCGGCACACCTGATCGACCCATGCGAAGCGCTGGGCCGCATCGTCGGCCGGCGGCAGTGCCGCGCGCCTCGACCAGCTCTCCGGGTGCTCGAGGAACGTCCGCAGCTGGTCGAGGCCGACGCCGCGGTGTCCGACGACGCCGACGACGTGAATGCCGAGGATGCGCGATAGCCGCATCACGTCGAGCTTTCCGCCGCGTGCTTTCACCTCGTCCACCATGGTGAGCACGAGGAGCGTCGGCATGCCGCGCTTGAGCACTTCGCGGACGAGCCCGAGGCCGCGCTGCAGCGTGGTCGCGTCGGCGACGACCAGCAGCGCGTCCGGGACGGCCTCGCCGGTGATGTGTCCGGCGAGGACCTCGGCGACCACCTTCTCGTCGGGCGTCTCACCATCGAGGCAGTAGGTCCCCGGCAAATCGAGGATGCGGACGTCGCGCTTCGCGCGGACCAGTGCACCCTCGCGCCGCTCGACGGTCACCCCCGGGTAGTTGCCGACGCGGGCGGCCGATCCGGTGAGCGCGTTGAAGAGCGTCGTCTTGCCGGTGTTCGGCGAGCCGACGAGGGCGATGCGCAGCGGGCCGTCCGCGAGCGCCGCTGCCGGGGCCGCGGTCACGTCGCGCTCCGTGCGCGCTGCGGGTCGGCTGCGTCCGGCTCGACACGCAGGGTGTCGAGCTGGGCGAGCCGGAGGCAGAGCCGGTAGCCGCGGATCTCGATCTCGACCGGATCGCCGAGCGGTGCACGCCGCCGGATGACGAGCGGCGTGCCCGGGACGAACCCGAGATCCTGCAGGCGCCGCGGGATCTCGCGGCCCGCCTCAGGGTCGCAGAGAACCGCCGGGGCGCCGGGCGCCAGCCCGATCAACGGGATGGGCACCGGACGTCCTCGGCGAAGTTGATTCTCGTTTTCACCGTCAGGCAGTGAAGCGCCGGCGCCGCGAGGAGTCAACTTGGGGGCTCATGGCGCGACCCGGGGCAGCAGGTAGCCGGTCGCGAAGGTGCCCAGCGACTCGGTGAAGAACACCAGGCGGTTGTACGCGCCCGACGCGCCGGCCGACAGCAGGATGCTGCCCGCGGCCCCGCTCGCCTGCTCGCCGAGGACGCTCTCGAGGTGCTCCACCTGGACGCCGAGCACGTCGAGCTCCGGTGCGGAGAGCGGCTGACCGTCGTTGCGCCGTGCCGTGAGCGCCCAACGCGTCACGGCCGCTTCCGCGGCGTACCGGTCCCCGGGAACGTCGTTGAACGACAGGAAGATCAGCTGGTTGCCGCCCTGCTCGGGCGAGGCGAGCGTCGCCGGGTCGTAGTACACCGCGAGGCTCAGGCGATCGGGCCGCACCGCGCGCAGCAGCACGCTCTCGCCGTCGATGCTCGCGCCCCAAGCCGGCATCGATACGCCGCTCGCACCGAGCTGCACGGCGGTGCGGGCCGCGGCCGCGGCCCCCCAGGCGGAGCTCGTCGCGAGATTGGCGACGGTGAAGTTGCCCGCGAGGCTGCGCGTGACGACGGGCTTGCCGGCTCCGTCGACGGCGGTGACGAACGCGATTCCGTACTGCGCGGGCAGCCCCCGGCCGCGCAGCTCCGCGACGTCGATCGTCCGGGTGCTGCCGGGCGCGAGGGTGAAGACGTCCTCGAGCGGGTCGCCGAAGTCGGGTCCGTAGAGAGCGAGGCTCAAGGTGAGCGACGACTCGCCGGCATTGTGCACGTTGAGGAAGGTCGTGAAGCCGCTGCGCGCGTCGTAGTAGAACGCGAGCTGGTCACCGCGCGCGTCGGGCACCGTCGTGAACAGCCCGGCCGCGAGGTCGTTCGTCGGCAGCGGGCTCGGCGTGCGAGTCGGCGTCGGGCGTGCCGTGGGGCCGCCCGGAGTCGGTGTCGGTCCGCTGTCCGTGGTCGTGATGGTGACGAACGGCAGCGACGCGCCGTCGACGCCCGGCGGACCCGATCCACCGACGCCGAGATCGTCGATCGACGTGCCGGTCGGGGAGTCGTCGGTCGACAACACGAGGCCCAGATGCGTCGCACCGCCCGCCACAAGGGTGCGCACGGCGTCGGTGATGTCGACCGCGAAGCGCACGGGACCGGTCGTCGCGAGAGTCGCGTCGGTGATCGTCTCGCCGGTGTCGACGGCACCGGCGAGACTGCCCTTGCCGAAGTCGTCGAGGCCGACGGCGCCGTCGCCCGCGTAGGTCGCGACCGCGATTCGTTCGGCCGCCGTTCCGTCGAAATCCGTTCCCGGGCCGAACGTGGAGAGCACGTCGTCGACGTTGAACGTCAGTACCGCGCTGCTGATCTTCGCCGCACCGATGCCGCCGAGCGCGGCGAGAGGAAGCTCGAGGATGGCGCGCTCCTCGGTGACGCCGTCCTTCAACCCCACCGCGAGCGCGTTGCCGCCCGCGTCACCGGTTCCGTCCAGCGGAGCGATGCCGGGGAATCCGTCGAGCACGGAGTCGTAGGTCGCACCCGGCGTGCTGGTGTCGAGAAGGATCTCTGCCGCCCACGCGGGCGATCGTCCGAGCCCGCAGAGAAGTGCCGAGGCGTACACCGTCGCCCGCACGAGTCGAATCGTTCCTTCCATCGCAGACCTCCTCGTCGCCCCGCAGGGCGGTGCCCGGACTCCGCAGGGGAGTCGCTGCTCGTGGCTCTGGGCACTCGGGACGGGTCCGCTGGCCGAAGTGCCGGCGCGCGGGTCGCCGATACACTTGATTTTGAAAATCAATTTCAGTAGGTGGATAGCGGCCCGCCGGACATCTTGTCAAGACCAACCTCAGAGTGCGCGCCGCACCCGGCCGGAGACCGCCTTCGTGGACCAGCGATCCCTGCGGCGCCTCGTGCGCTGCTCTTCCCTGCTCCCTCCCCTTCTCGCGATCATCGTCGTCGCTGCCGGCCCGCCGCGCGCCGACGGCGCACGACCGGTCACGCGCGTCGCGACCCTCGTCCCATTCGTTGCCGAGGCCCTCGCTCGCGTGCCTGGAGCCGCAGTCGTCGTCGCCAGCGTCCGGTCGAGCAGCGTCGCTCCGCCGCTCAGCGGAGTGCTCGATCTGGGCAGCCCGCACGCCCCGAACCTGGAGATCCTGACCGCCAGCAAGCCCGATCTCGTCGTCGGCGATGCCGCGATGCATGCGACGATGACCGCAGCGCTGGCACAGGGGGGAGCGCGCGTGGTTCTGGTCGACACGGGATCGGTCGAAGGGACCTTCGCCGGCCTCGAAGAGGTCGGACGTCTGGTGGGCGCCGCAGACGAGATGACGCGGGCGGTCGCCGAATCGCGTGCCGGCATCTCCGCCGCAAGGCTCGCGCGCCCGGTCGCCACCCTGCCCCTCTTCGGTGCTCCGGGGAGCTTCCTCGTCATCACCGGGCGCACTTGGCTCGGCGATCTGCTCCGCGAGCTCGGCTTCCGCAACGTGGCCGAGACCGCCACCGGCAAGGAACGCCATCCCGGCTACGTGACGCTCAGCGACGAGCTCGTCGCGGGCTACCAGCCTTCGCTCGTGCTCGTCGTCGCACACGGCGATCGGGAGGCGATCCGCACGGCGTTGCTTCGTCGCGCGCAGGAGGCGGGACCGTGGCAGGGCTTGCGTGACGCGCCCCTCGGCGTGCACGTGCTCGATCCGACACGCTTCGCAGCGAATCCGGGCCTTGCATTGACGGATGCGGCCCGGACGCTGAGCGGCCTCGCTCAGCCGGCTGCGGGCGCACCGTGACGTCTTCGCCGGGATGGGTGTCGCGCGCGAGTGCGCGGCTCGTCCTGCTGCGCGAGCACCTGGACGAGCGACCCGGAGTGTGGACCGGCGTGCTCGCCGCGGCGCTGGCGCTGGCGGTGACGATGTCGCTCGGGGTCGGCGCCGCGGCGTTGCCCGCCGCGGACGTCCCGCGCGCGCTCCTCTCCGACGCACATCCGTTCCACGCCGTGCTCTGGCAGGTCCGCGTGCCACGGGTGGTCAACGCAATTCTCGTCGGCGCGTGTCTCGCCGTCGCGGGAACGGTGATGCAGACGGTCGTGCGGAATCCGCTGGCCGATCCTTCCCTGATCGGGATCAGCGCGGGAGCCGCGGTGGCCGCCCTGCTCGGCATCGTGCTGTCGCCGGCGATCGCGCTGCTGCTGCCCTGGCTCGCCCTGCTCGGCGCGCTCGGCGCGGCTGCGCTGGTGCTGCTCGCGGCGGAGGCGGGCACGCAGATGCAGGGCCCGCTCCGCATCGTCCTCGCCGGTGTCGCGGTGCAATCCATCTTGTTCGCGTGCGTCGCGCTCATCACCTTCCTTTTCGCCGATCGCGCGCCGTCGTTCGCGGGTTTCACGGTGGGATCGCTCGCAGGGTCGGGATGGCGCGAGGCGCGGATCGTGACGGTGCCGGCACTGCTCGGCATCGCCGTCGCGCACGCGGCGGCGCGTCCGCTCGATCTGCTGTTGCTCGACGACGACTCGGCGACCGGCATCGGGCTCCCGGTGCGCGGGGCGCGGATCGCGTTGTGCTCGGTCGCGGGTCTCCTCGCTGCGGGAGCCGTCAGCATCGCCGGTCTGGTCGGCTTCGTCGGGCTGATCGTTCCCAACGCGGCTCGAATTCTGGTCGGACCAAGCCATCACCGCCTGCTGCCGACGGTCGCCCTCGGCGGCGCCGCGCTCGTGGTCGTCGCCGACGCGTGCGCGCGCACCGTCGTCGCCCCGCTCGAGCTGCCGGTGGGAGCGCTGTTGGCTCTCGTCGGCGGACCGTACTTTCTCGTCCTGCTGCGGCGGCGCGCCGCGTGACGCCGCAGCACGAGGCAGAGCCGCTGCTCGAGGCGCGACGCATCCACCTCCGCCATCGGCGCGGTGAGCGCGACGTCGTACGGGATCTGAGCATCGGCGTGCGCCGCGGAGAGGTCCTGGCGCTGGTGGGACCGAACGGATCCGGCAAGTCGACCACGCTTGCCGCGCTCGGTGGAGCTCTGGAGCCGCGCTCCGGCGAGGTGCTGCTCGACGGCGCGCCGGTCTCCGCACTCGGTCGTCGCGCGTTCGCGCAGCGCGTCGCACGCCTGCCGCAGGCGCCGGCATGCCCGGAAGGCCTCACCGTCGCCGAGCTGGTTCTCTGCGGTCGCCACCCGCACCGGGGATCTCTCCAAACGCCGCGCTCGGAGGACCGGCAGGCGGTCGCAGCCGCGCTGCGCGGCGTCGGGCTCGCCGAGCTACGGCACCGCCGCGTCGAGACGTTGTCGGGCGGCGAGCGACGGCGTGCCTGGATCGCCATGGTGCTCGCACAGCGCGCGGAGCTCCTGCTGCTCGACGAACCGACCGCGGCGCTCGACCTTCGGCAGCAGCACGAGGTGCTGGATCTCCTGGCCGAGGTCAATCACAGGCAAGGCACCAGCATCGTCCTGGTGCTGCACGATCTGGAGCACGCGGCACGGATCGCGCACCGCGTGGCGGTCCTGCATCGCGGTCGTCTGTACCAGGTGGATTCGCCCCGCGCGTGCATCGTTCCGGACATGCTGCGCGACGTGTTCGGCGTCGCCGCTCGCATCGAGACCGATGCCGGGCGGCTCTGCATCCGTGTCGATGGTCCGGCGGACCCGACGCGACGGCTCTGACGAAAGGAGGATGTCGATGTTTGGTGTTCGACGGCGTGCGAACGGCGTGGAGCCGCTTCCCGAAGAGTTTCTCGAGTGGCAGGTCGCGCTGCGGCGCTGGACCATGCTGGAGCGTGACGGCACACCGCACGTCGGAGTGGCGCCGGTTCTGCTGGTGCGACGTCCCGGCGTCGGCCCCGGAGCGACGGGTCACTCGATCGTGTGCGGGCTGCTCCCCGCGGAAGACGTTCTCGATCGGAAGACCGAGGAGTTCCGGGCGATCTACGAGGCGGAGCGAGCTGCGGGAGCACGCGCGATCTACGATCGCGGCATCGCGTACCTGCGCGACTACTACTCCGAGACCTCGGCGTTCGATCCGACGAGCGTCACCACGTTGCTGCCGCAGGACTCGCCCGCCGTCGTGGCGCTGCGCGTCGACTGGCGCTGCGCGCTGATCTTCCACGTCTTCAACGACCGTGGGCCGGGCGACGGCGAGTCCTACCGCTGCCTGCAGCTCAACTGCCGCGCCGAGCTGCTCCAGTCGGGGCCGGTGTACGACAACGTGTGGTGGCACAACGCGCTCTTTCACGGCGCGGTCGAGGACCACGTCGTGGTGCGCTTCCGCTGTCAGAGCGCGTACGACACGCTGTTCGGCGGCTTGACGGCGATGGCTTGATGGGAGGCGGGCGCCGCGCGCGTTCGCGCCGCCCGCCGCCCGCTCAGAACGAGTACGTCACGCCGCCGAGGAAGCTCGCGCGCGTCGAGAATTGGCGCGGATCCCCGGCGATCGCGATCCCTTCGAGCACCTCGTCGAAGACGTTCAGCCCTTGGACGAAGACGGCTGCTCCGGCGAGCCAGCTCGGCGACTCACCGCCGAGCGTCTGCACCAGTTCCGGCAGCTTCTGCGTCAGCTTGAAGTTCCAGAACCAGTGCGCGGGGACGCGCCCCTCCGCCGTGTTGGCGAGGTCGGTGAAGATCTCGTCCTCCCACGTGCCCCAGATGCGCAGCGTCGTGCCGATCGTCGTGTGCGAGTACTGCACGGCGGGTACGACGCGATTCTGCGGGCGGTACGGCAGCTGCTTCCCGTCTTCGCCCGGGATGCCGCTCTCGTTCTTGCTGTCGAGGAACCCGTAGCCGAGCGACAGCTTGACGACGTGCGGGTCGCTGCCCGCGGGCCAGATCCAGTCGAGCGGGTAGGCGTCGAGGCCGACGTCGAATCCCTGCGTGAGCGCCTGCGACACGTTCGCGAACGAGAAGATCGGTCCCTGCAGCTCCGGGAACGGATTGGTGAAGCCCGGGTTGCATATGGTCGGCGTCGGGCACGCGATGACGTTCGCGATGAGATCGTCGAACTGATGGCGGTAGAAGTCGATGCTGGTGCGCACGCCGGGAAGCGGGCGCCAGCCGAGCTCGAGGTTGTAGGCGAGATCGGTCTCGGCCTTCAGGTTCGGGTTGCCGACGATCGCGTATCCGGTGACTCGATCGCCGACCACCGCGACGTTGTTGATGTCGATGTCGTAGAGCTGCAGGAGATCCGGTGCTCGATAGCCGCGGCCGACCGTGAAAGCGACGCTCGTCGTCTCGAGCGGACGGTATGTGAGCGTGCCGCGCGGATTGACGACCAGCCCGTAGCGGCTGTGGTCGTCGAGGCTCAGCCCGAGGACGAGGCTCCACTGCTCGTGCAGGAAGATCTCGTCCTGGAGAAACGGGCTGACCTGCGTCGCGCTCGCGTCGATCGCGGGCGCGGTCACCGCGTCGTCGCCGGTGCCGATGGTCTGCGGCGGTGCATCGTAGGTCTCGTAGCGGAAGCGCGTGCCTGCGATCACGAGGTGTCGGGTCGACGCGAGCTCCATCTCGGGCGGCGTGAGGCGCGCTTCGGTCTCCCAGCTGGCGTAGGTGTTGTCCTCGACGAAGCCCTCGAGGTCGTTGGTGCGGTGGAAGCCGTAGCGGCTGCCCTCGAGGTCGATGAGCCAGCCGGTGAACGGCTGCCAGTTCCAGAACACGCCATTGGTGAGGTCGTCCGCATCGCTCAGCGGGTTGCGCTCCTTCAGGTAGTCGGTCGTCACGCGCAGCGATTGCGTGTCGGTCGGGTAGTCGAGGCGGACGAAGACGTCGTCGCGCTTCTGCGTGTCGTTCACGTTCTCGCCGGCGTACTGCTGGCTGATCGAACCGAACTGCTCGGCGATCGCGACCTGGTCGTGCTGTGCCGACAGGAAGTAGCGCACCGGCCCGACGTGCCAGCCGTGCGAGACGTTGTAGACCTGCTGCGCGAACGACCCGCCGGCTGCGGTCGCGCCGAGCGAGAGATCCGGTGACCCGGCGCGCGTGCGGATGTTGATCACGCCGGCCATCGCGTCGCTGCCGTACAGGCTCGACGCGGGGCCGCGGATGATCTCGATCTGGTCGATCGGCACGGTCGCGATGTCGCGCAGGTCGACGACGCCGTCGATGCCGCCCCGAAACCGCTGCCCGTCGAGCAGGATCGCGACCTTGTTCGGATCCGCGCCCTGCATGCGTACGACGCTCGCGCCGAGCCCGAACTCCTGGTTCTGCTGCACGTAGAGGTCGGGGATCTGGCTCAGCACGTCCTGGACGTTGGTGGTCGCGGTGGCTTCGATCTCGCGTCGCGGGATGACCTGCGTCGGGACCGGGCTCTCGTCCACCGGATGCTCGGTCTTCGTACCGGTGACGACCGTCTCGCCGAGCGTGAAGGACAGCTCGGGATCGTGCGCGTCGTCGATCACGGCCTCGTCGGCGCGCGCGGCGGCCGACGTGCCGGCGACGAAGACGACGTTGAGGAAGAGCGCAAGTGCACGGTGCACGCGCGTGGTTCGTCGTTGCATGGGGAAGCTCTCATGAGATGGCGAGGAGAGGGCGGGGCCGGCACGCGCCGGCCCCGCCGTGACGTCGCGTCAGGTCGCGCGGACGTCGGGGACGCTGAGCGCCGGCGCTCGTGTCAGGGGGCGCAGACCTCGGGGAAGGACCCGTCGAATCCGACCGAGCGCAGGATCGTACACGCGTCGGCGTACTCGGCGGCGATCATCTGCTCCGCGCGCCGGCGGTGGTCGCCGAGCACGCAGCTCGCGGTCGCAGCGATCGTCGTGGCGCCAGCGTCGCAGGGCGCGTGGATGTCCGCGGGAGCCGTGCCGCCGCAGGACTTCGCGATCGACGACGCAGCACTCGCGCGCGCCTTCGCCAGGATGGACTTCGGGTCCCCGTCATCGAGGCCCTGCGCGCACTTGTCGGCGACGGTCGACGGCGCGACACCCTTGGCGACGGCCCCCAGAACCGTGTTCAGGCACTTGCCGAGCTCGCCCTGGACCTTCTTCGCGAAGCCGAGGCCCTGCTTGGCGATGGCGGCCTGGCACTTCGCGGCGTTCTTGCCGAACACCGGCGGATCGGTCGGTACCGTTTCGATCGTCAAGTACGGCAGCAACCCCCCGACACCCGGCGACTGGTCATCGAGCGACGTCGCGGTGGGCGAGTCGTTCGTCCCGAACAGGATGCCGACCGCGGGGTCTGCGGCCGCCAGGCGATCTTTGAGGAGCTGCGTGACGTCGACGGTGAAGTCGATCGGGCCGCTGACCGTGAGCGAGGCGTCGCTGACCGCGCCGATCGCGACGACCCCCTGCGGCACCAGACCCGCCGGCGCGAAGTCGGCGACCGTCACGGTGCCGTCGGCCGGGTAGCCGTACACGGCGATCGGGTCGGACGCCGTGCCGTCGAAGGTCGCGCCGGGGCCGAAAGTCCCGATCACGTCGTCGACGCGGAAGTGCAGCGTGGCGCTCTGCACGTCGGCGGCGGTCAGCCCGGCGACGCTTACAAGCGAAAATTCTGCCATGGCGCGGAGCTCGAGCGTGCCGGCGATCTTCGCGACCGCGAGCGGCTGGTTGCCGGAATCGCCGACGCCGTCGGGCGGCAGGTTGGGAGGCGTGGTGAAGAACCAGCCGTCGCCGACCGAGTCGTAGTCGGCGCCGCTCGCGGCATCGAGGGTGAAGGTGGAAGCGCTGGCGAGGCTCGCGAGCATCAGGCTCGCGCACAGGGTCGGCATGCCGATGCGGCACAGCCGACGAGCAAGGAGGCTCATCGTGGTCGTCCTTTCGTGTCGGGTGGATCCCGGGTTCGCGGCGCGCGGCGCCGCAGGTTCGCGTGCGGGAGAGGCTCTGGGTTGGAACCGCGGGCCCGGGATCGAAGAGCGGCGGCCCGCGCGCACGGATCGCGGCGATCTCGATCATCGACGTTGTCCCCGCGCGCTCAGCGGTCGACCGGCGGCAGCAGATAGCCGGTCGCGAACGTGCCGAGGGACTCGACGAAGAAGATCAGCCGGTTGTGCGCGCCGTCCGCGGCGCGGAAGCGAATGCTGCCCGCCGCGCCCTCCGCGGCGACGCCGAGCAACGTCACGACGTCGGTGGTCGTCACGCCCGAGACGGCGATCGGCAGGGCGTCGAGGCGTGTACCGTCCGCTCGCCGAGCGTCGAGCTGCCAGCGTGTTTGTGCGGCCCGCGGCTCGCTCCGGTCGTCGTCGAACGACAGCAGGACGAGCTGGTTGCCGCCGAGCGCGGCCGGCTCGAGCGTTGCGGGATCGTAGAACACGGACAGGTCGAGCTCTTCGGGGGCGATGCGCTGCAGCCGGACGTTGCGGCCGTCGATCGTCGCGCCGAGCGGCGCCGCGGTCGCCGCGTCACCGCTCACGGCGACCGCGCGGCGCGCCGCGGCGGGGGCTCCCCACGCGGAGCCGGTGGTCAGGTTCGCGTTGGTGAAGCTGCCCGCGAGCGCCCGCGTGACGTG
>JAIEPK010000234.1 GCA_019749875.1 Candidatus Binatia bacterium
TCGTCGTCACCCGCGCGCTGCAGCGCGTGCACGGCGAGCAGCGGCGGCTTGCCGGCGCGCGGCACGACATCGCGCGAGCGCACGACGACGAGTCCGCCGTCGCGCGCGGCCTCGCGCACACGCGCCGTCTGCGTCCCGCCCGCGCACGCGACGAACCACCCGCCCGGCGCGAGCAGCCGTGCCGCCGCACGGCAGTAGTCCTCGATGCCGCCGCGGTGCTCGATGCGGCATGGACCGCGCTGCACGCGATCCGATTCGCAGCCAGTGCCCGGCGGCAGGTACGGCGGCGTACCGGTCACGAGGTCGAACACGGCACCTTCCGGCAGCATCGCCGGATCGCGCAGGTCGCCGAGACGGACCTCGCAGCGCTCGGCGATCCCGTTGCCCGCGACCGAGCGGCGCGCGAGGCCGAAGCTCACCTCCTGCGCCTCGACGCCGACCGAGCGCAGCTCCGGGAAGCGCCAGGCGACCAGCAGCAGCACCGAGCCGATGCCGCAGCCGATGTCCACGTGCCGGCGCGGCGGACGTGCCGCGACGGTCTCCGCCGCGAACCACGCGGTCGCGAGGTCGTCGAGCGACCAGCGGTGTCCGTCGACGCGCTGCAGGATGCGCCAGTCGCCGGCGAGGTAGCACAGGTCCTCGCCCGCGCGCGGTGCGAGCGCCGGATCGTGCCAACCCGACGGCCGCGGACCGGGCGCGAGCCAGCCGGGCGGACGGCGCGGCGCGCGCACGATCCCGCCCGACGCGAGCACCTCAGCGTGCGCCATCACCCCGCTTCGCCGCACGTTGCTTGACGTGCACGCGCGCGGCACGGTCGGACGCGACGCGCACCTTCGCCGCACGGCTGGCCGCGGCGCACAGCGGCACCTCGCCGCCGCACATCTCCGCGATCTCCTCGCGGTAGGCCTCGAGCACGCTCGGCTTGCCCGGCAGCTCGCGGCGCGGCGCGACGCAGCCGATCTTCAATGCGTGCGGCTGCACGGTGACGCGCACGTCGTTCCCGTCTCGCTCGAGCATCACCGGCCAGTGCCGGCACGCGGCCGGCTTGACGTCGGGCACGTGGCGTCCGGTCGCGAGCGCCAGCGAGTGGATCGAGCACAGCGCGTTCTTCTTCGTGCGGTAGAGGAACGGGCACGCGCCGTCGTCGTCGGACTCGATCAGCAGATCCGGCGGCTCCTCGTCGACGAACACGCTCGCGTAGCCGTCCTCACAGCGCAGCGTCGGAACGATGCGCGCGAGCTCGTCCATCAGCGAGTCGATCGCACGGACTTCCCGCTTCGACACTTCCACCGCGAGCCCGACGCAGCACGTGCGGTCGCGCGGGCAGCCGTCGGGGAAGCAGCGATACGCGTAGCGCTCGAGCTTCGGGTCGAGGAGAAACCGGGGACGGGTCGCTGCGGGGCGCGCGGCACGGGGCATCGCGCTCCCATACCGCGACCGGACGCGGCCTGCGAGCGTGCGACGCGGCTGCCGCCGGGCTCAGGGAGCGCAGCCGAGCGGCTCGTTGCTCTCGTCCGTACCGTCGGGCCGGACACCGTAGATCGGCAGCGGGCAGCCGCGCTCGAGCGCGCCCAGGTCGGGCGCCGCGCCCGTGAACGGCACGCCGACACCGGGAAGCGGCACACCACGATCGAGGGCGTTGCTGCCAGCGGCGAGCGTCACGTCGGCCGGCGCGAGCGACGCCGTGTAGTCGTCGGGTGCCGTCAGGCCGCTCTGGAAGATCGGCGGCGCGAGCAGGATGCCGCCGGGCTCGAAGCCCGACGCCTGCAACGCCGCGAAGCTCGGCTGCGACACCAGGCCCGCGGGCGGAAGGTTGAAGCGGAACCCGCCGTCGGGGAAGTACCCGTTGCTCGCGAACACGCCGTCGTCGATCGGTCCGAGCCAGTCGACGACGCGTCCCGGCGGGTCGCTCTGCGTGACGAACAGGTTGTTGACGATCGCGAAGTCGTGGCTCGCGACCGGCGTCTCGAGCAGCAGCGCCAGCGCCGGGCTGACGAACGTGTTGTGGTACACGAGCACGCCGCTCGGGCCGCTCGCACCGCCGAGCCCGTGGAACTTGAGCTGCTCGTGCGCGACGTTCACCGCGACGTTGCGCAGCGCATACGCGGGCCCGCCGTAGATCGGCTGGAAGCTCAGCGGCACGTACGTGTTGGTGAACCGGTTGCGCAGGCTGCGCAGGTTGCCTTCGCCGCCATCGAGCTCGAGGCCGTTGTCGTACGACGACACGATCTCGTTGCCGTAGAAGTCGACGGCGCGCGCGCCCGGTGCGCGCGTCTTCATCGCGTCGCCGAAGCCCGCGATCCGGTTGTGGCACACGACGTGACCGTCGCCCTGCACCGCGATGCCGTCGTCGTCGGCGTGCGCGCCGCCGTCGTCGCCGTAGGTCATCGGCCACGCGAGACGCCCCTCGAGCTCGTTGTCGCAGAGGTAGAAGTCGCGCTGCCCGCCCTGGCTGCCGACGCCGAGACGCGTGTCCTGCGTCCGCACGCGTCGCAGCACGTTGCCCTGCGCACCGATGCCTTGGAACCGCAGCGCACGCGTCGCGTTGCGCAGCGTCAAGCGCTCGACGTGCACGAAGCTGCCGTACGCCTCGAGCACGTTGCAATCGCAG
This sequence comes from Candidatus Binatia bacterium, assembly GCA_019749875.1. Lineage (GTDB taxonomy): Bacteria > Desulfobacterota > Binatia > UBA12015 > UBA12015 > VGTK01. Next base: position 2,612 of record JAIEPK010000234.1, read on the forward strand.
CCGCCGCCGTCGAGCACCGTGCCGTCGCGGCTCGTGCCGCGCACCACGATCGGCTCCGCCACGGTCCCGCTCGCGCTCAGGACGAACGGCCCCGCGTAGACGCCGTCGGCGAGCGTGATCACGTCGCCGGGCCGCGCATCCGCGAGCGCCGCCGCGAGGGCCGCCGCGTTCGCGACCGGGACGATCCGGGGATGCGCCGGATCCGCAGGCACGGCTCGCGTCGTCGCGAGCAGCGTGACCACCTCGTCCACCGGACCGTCCGGATCGATCGCGTGCAGCTCGATCTCGTAGGTCGTCGCGGGCCGGAGGTCGAGCGCGCTGCCGGCGAACTGCTCGGGCACCGTGCGCCCGTCGACGTGGTCGGGACGCACGCGCAGCAGCGGCAGATCGTCGGACCACACGCTGGTGCCGGCGACGCGGTGTCGCATCGCCACCGATGCGTCGCGGTCGGCGTCGCCCGAGATCAGCATCTGCACGCCGAGCGCCATCAGCGTCGGGCGATCGAGCCGCGCTTCGCCGACGTGGAGCACCGGATCGGGACACGGGAACGTGCTCGCATTCGCAGCACGAACGCGCGCGACCAGCGCATCGCGCAAGCTCGCGAGGCCGGCTGCATCGAGGCACGCGGGACAGCCGCGTGTCGCGGCGGGCCGCGCGACCGCGAGGTCGAAGCGCGCGACCGCGGCGTCCTCGCAGGCGTCGGTCGCGACGCGCGGCTCGCGTGACGCGACTCCGTCCGACGCCGCGCGCGCGTGACACTTCCGCAGGTCGCTCGCGAGGCGCGCGAGGTTCTTCGACGCCCGTGCCGCACAGCTGCGCACGTCGGCCAGCGGTGGCACCCATCCCGTGCTCTCACCGGACGGATCGATCGGCACGGCGGTGGATGCGTCGCAGTACGGTCCGCCGTTCTCGGCCGCGACCGTGTCGCGCAGCGTCGCACCGGCCGCGGTCGCAACGCCGAGCAGCGGACGTCCCGCGCACGCGCGCGCGATGCTGCCCGCGGCCTTCTGCATCTCGCGCGTCGCGCATGCGTCCTCGTCGAACGCGCGCGGCACGCCGGCGACGACGGTCGAGAAGCGCGCCTTCGCCTGCAGCTCGTGGCACTTGCGCAGCTTCGTCTCGAGCGTGTCGAGGGCGCGCGAGGCGGCGAGCGAGCACGCAAGGTCGTCGGTCGTGGCGGGGACGCATCCGGACAGCGTTCCGCCGAAGGGCTCGCCTGGAGCGAGGGCTCCGAATGCCGCAGAGGCCGGCGCGGCGAGCAGGATGATGCAGAGCATCGCAGCGCGCATGCGACGACTCCTACGACGGCGCGCGACGCCAGACCAGCCGGATTCGCTCGCTGCCGGACGTTTGACCACGACGCGCCGATTCGCTTCCCTCGGGCTCCATGATCGAATGGTCCGAACAGCACATCATGCTCCGTGACGCCCTGCGGGACTTCATCGAGAAGGAAATCAAGCCCAACCTCGAGCAGCTCGAGCACGGCGACACCCCGCCGTACGACGTGCTGCGCAAGATGATGCGGACCTTCGGCATCGACCAGATGGCGAAGCAGCGCTTCGAGCGACAGATCAAGCGCGACAAGGCCGCCGCCGAGGCAAAGGCGAGCGGCAAGGCCGAGCCGGCGGAAGAACGCTTCGAGGAGGCGGGCTCGACCGACGGTGCCGCGCTGCAGCTGATCCCGATCATCGAGCTGTGCCGCTACTGCCCGGGCATGGTGACGGCGATGGGCGTCAGCGTCGGCCTCACCGCCGGGGCGATCATGGGCAAGGGTACGCTGCGCCAGAAGGAGCGCTGGGCCGCACCGCTCATGACGATGGAGAAGATCGGCTCGTGGGCGATCACCGAGCCCGGCTCGGGCTCCGACGCGTTCGGCAGCATGATGTCGACCGCGAAGCGCAAGGGCGACGGCTACGTGCTCAACGGCAGCAAGACGTTCATCACCAACGGCCCGTACGCCGACACGATCGTCTTCATCTGCAAGCTCGACGAGGGCAACGACCCGCGCGAGCGCAAGATCGTCAGCTTCATCCTCGACAAGGGCATGCCGGGCCTCACGCAGTCGAAGCCGCTGCGCAAGATGGGCATGCACTCGTCGCCGACCGGGCAGCTGTTTCTGGAAGACGTGTTCGTCGAGAAGGAGCGTCTGATCGGCGAGTCCGAGGAGGCGGCCGGCGGACGCTCGGGTGCCAAGGCGACCTTCGGCACCGAGCGCACCGGTGTGGCCGCGATGGCGCTCGGCATCGTCGAGCAGTGCCTCGAGAAGTCGATCGACTACGCGCGCACCCGCGTGCAGTTCGGGCGCCCCATCGGCGAGTTCCAGCTCATCCAGCTGAAGCTCGCGAAGATGGAGGTCGCGCGCATGAACATCCAGAACATCGTCTTCCGCCAGATCGAGATGTCGGCGAAGAAGAAGCCGATGACCTTCGCGGAGGCGTCGGCGTGCAAGCTGTACACCGCGCAGGCCGCGATGGAGGTCGCGCTGGAAGCGGTGCAGCTCTTCGGCGGCAACGGCTACATGGCCGAGTACCAGGTCGAGCAGCTCTGCCGCGACGCGAAGGTCCTGCAGATCTATGCCGGCACCGACGAGATCCAGACGTCACAGATCGCGCGCTCGCTGCTCGCGGGCAGCTGAGCTCCGGCTCCACCGGGACGGGCGATGCGTCACGCGAATTTGCTTCGCGACGCATCGCCCGGACCGTTTCGTGGTGGTAGCGTCCGGACCATGCGCGCAGTGCCGCACGCGTCCGATCCCCTCCTCCGACGCATGACCCTCGACGAGTGGGCCGACCTTCCCGAGGACGAGGAAGGCGAGTTCGTCGATGGCTGGCTGGTGGAGGAGGAGGTGCCCGAGTTCCTGCACGAGGCCATCGTCGCGTGGCTGCTCGAGAAGCTCGTCGCATGGACGCGCGCTCGCGGAGGCATCGCCGGTGCCTCGGACGCGAAGTTCGCCGTCGCGAGCGATCGCGGTCGCAAGCCCGACATCACCGTGTTCGTGCCTGGGCGCATGCCGCCGCGGCGCGGGCTCGTTCGTGTCCCACCGGAGATCGCGGTCGAGATCGTGTCCCCCGGGCCTCGCAACCGACACCGAGATCGGGTCGAGAAGAACGCCGAGTACGCGGCCTTCGGCATCGACTGGTACTGGCTCGTCGACCCCGAGCCGCTGCGGCTCGAGATCCTGCGCCGCGACGATGCGGCCGCGTACACGACGGCTCTCGTCGCGAGCACGGGGTGATCCGCGACGTTCCCGGCTGTCCCGATCTCGTGCTCGACCTCGACGAGCTGGCGGGCTACCTGGCGCGCCTGCCGCGCGACGACGAACCCGATCCGCTCTGACGCGCCTGGCCGCGCGCGGCCGCCCGCGGCGCGCCGCAACGCACGGCGCGTGACCGCGACGACAACGACGAGCCCCGCTCGCATGCGCGGCGAGCACCGCGGCTCCGCCGCGCCCTCGACCGGCGCTCAGCGACGCCGTCGCGCGAGCAGGATGCCCTTGCCGACGTGCAGCACGCAGGTTTCCACGCGCGGATCGGCCGCGAGCCGGCGCATGAACCGGGCGGCGAGCCGGCGGTGGCTGTCGACGTTGTCGACGGCGAGCAGGCCCCCGGGCACCAGCGCCGTGACGAGGCCGTCGCGGCACGCCTCGTAGTTGCTCGGACCATGGTCCATGAACGCGAAGGCGAGCGGACCGAGCGTGCGCAGCTCCGATGCCGCGTCGCCGACGCGTTGCTCGACGAGCTCGGTGACCGCGCAGCGCTCGAAGGTCACACGCGCCAGCGACGCCTTGTCCGCATCGCGCTCGATCGTCACCAGACGCGGCCGCGGCGCGCGCTCGCGCAGCGCGAGGAGCAGCCACAGCGTCGAGTAGCCGGACCCGGTGCCGAGCTCGACGAACGTGCCGGCGCGCGGCGCGCACCCGGCGAGGACGGTGATGAGCCGGCCCGCTTCCCGATCGACCGTGCGCAGCCAGCGCGCGGGTGGCGCCGCGCCGGCGCGCTGCGCGCGGTCGAGCGCTTCGAGCTCGGCCATGCGGCTGCGCATCGCTGCCGGGATGTCGTCGAGCACGCGGCGAGTCCTCGGCGCTGGATCCTGGGCTAGCGGCCGCTGCGAGCGGGCACGTCGGCGCGCGTGATGCGGTGCCCAGGCTCGCGTCGTCCAGCGCGCGCGCGCCGACCCGGTGCGGACGAAGGATCCTGCGTCGCGCTGCGCGCAGCGCTCACGGCTGCAGGCTCCACGCATCGCGGGCGTCCTGCGTCGCACGCACCCAGTCGGCACCCGGCGGCAGCACCGCGCCCACCGGACGTACCCGGTAGAGCCGCGGCGACTCGACCCCCGGTGGCGCGACGCCCTCGTCGCGCAGCGCGCGCGCCGCGGCGAGCAAGCGCTTGCGCACGCGGATGATCATCGCGTCGGCCGGGCCGAGGTGCTCGCCGCTGCGATCGGCGATCGCGCCCATGCTCTCCTCCACCGCACGGTCCTGCAGCGGGTTCGACAGCACGCCGAAGAACATGCGCGTGCCCTCGAGGCCGCGATCGCGGCCGTAGTCGCACTCGGGACCGGGCTCCTCTCCGGCGGGGAACGGGTAGCGCGCGTGCTCGATCGCGGCGCGCTCGTCATCGCTCCACGGCGATCCGGGACGGTAGTGCCAGTCGAGCATCCAGGTGTGCGTGTCGTCGATCGGCACCCAGCACTTGCCGTTGAAGCTGAGGCGTCCGGGCTCGCCGACACCGCCGAGCATGGTGTGACACGGGAACAGGAACGGATGCACGCGATGGTAGTCGGTGCCGTCCTCGCGCGGCCGGCGCGCCGTGTAGAGCGCGCCGTAGGCGGTGTCGACGACGTCGAGGAGCGGCGCACCGAGCTCTCGCACCATGCGCATGCCGCGCGCCCACGAGCCGGGCATCGCCGCACCAGGCACGGTGGGGCCGTCGGGGGCGTCGAAGCGCGCGTGCAGGACGCCGATGTGCGAGCTGTCGAGGTCGCCCTCCATGGCCTGCACCCAGTTGCACGCGCGCTCGCTCGCGTGCAGGTACGCGGGGCAGCGCGCGTCGAGGTTCCACTCGAGGTCGGGCAAGGACGGTGGCGCGTCACCCGCTCCCAGGTACAGCCAGACGACGCCACCACGCTCGCGACTCGCGTACGCACGGGTCTGCACCTGCGCGCAGAAGCGATTCTGCTCCGGCTCGTTCGGCATCTCGACGCACTGGCCGCGCGGATCGAGCTTCCAGCCATGGTAGATGCAGCGCAGCCCGCCGGGCTCGTTGTGACCGAGGTGGAGCGAGGCACCGCGATGCGGACAGCGCGCCGCCAGCGCGACGATCGTTCCGTCGGGCGCACGCGCCAGCACCAGGTCGTCGCCGAGCCTGCGGATGCGCCGGATCGGACCGCCCGCCGTGAGCTCGGCGCTGAGCAGCACCGGCAGCCAGTAGCGCCGCAGCAGCTCACCCATCGGTGTTCCGGCCGAGGTGCGCGTCAGCACCTCCTGATCTTCACGATTCATGATGCGAGCGCCCACGACGCGTGCGAATCCTGCACGGACATGCGGCCCATACCACCGGTCGGCGCGGACCGTCCACCGGACGCGCGTCAGCTCCACGATCCCCGTCAAGGCGAGCGGGCATGCCGGAGTCCTCGGCGTCGATGTCGGAACGATCCGAGCGACGACGGTGGAGCGCGTCGAACCGACCCGACCTCGACGCCTCTTGCGTGCCGACACGGAACGATGGATGGGGTCGCATGAGCGAGACCCAGCGCGCCGCCGCCGAGCTGAACGACGCGACCGACCGCTTCGTGCGGACGGTGTCCGTTGGCCCGGAGCAGTGGCGGTATGCGCCCTCGGGCGGGTGGTCGCTGTCGCGGATCACCGAACACGTCGCGATCAGCTGCGACAACATCGCGCAGCTCCTGCGCTCGCATCTGGCGTCACGGCCCATCGAGCGCGGCGCGACCGGCGTGCTCGACGTCGAGATCCCGTACCTCTTCTACCGCGGCGACGAGCCGCCGAGCGTCGCCACGCCGACCGGCACGTGGACCGACCCGGACGACGCCGTGGCCAGGCTCGTGGCCAGCGCGGACGCCATCATCGTGTGGTCCCGTGCGACGAAGCTCGGCCTGCGCAGCTTCGGTGTGCGCCACCCGGTGTTCGGCGTGCTCGACGGCGTGCAGTGGCTCTTGTTCGCAGCGGCCCACCTCGAGCGCCACCGCGCACAGGCACTCGGCGTCAAGAGCCTCGCTGACTTGCCCGGCTGACCACCATGGCCTCCCCGCTCGGCGATGCCCGCCGCCACGCGAACGACACCCGCTACCAGCCGGGACAGCGCGCCGGCCACTACGAGAGCTTCTTCGTGCGCGCGAACCACCCGACGCAGCCGCAGGCGTTCTGGATCCGCTACACGATCTTCTCGCCCGACGGTCGTCCCGACGACGCGCGCGGCGAGCTCTGGGCCGTCGTGTTCGACGGCAAGCACGGCACGCACACCGCGGCGAAGACCGAGGTGCCGATCGCGTCGTGCGACTTCCGCCGCGACCGTCTCGGCGCCTACGTCGCCGATGCGCGCCTCGAGCCGGGACGCCTGGTCGGCGCCGCGGCGAGCGGCGGGCACACCATCGCCTGGGACCTGAGCTTCACCGGCAACGCCGATCCGCTGTTCGCGCTGCCGCTCGCGATGTACGAAGCGCGCCTGCCGCGCGCGAAGACGCTGGTGCCGCTGCCGCTCGCGACGTTCCGCGGCACGATCAACGTCGACGGACACCCGTACCCGATCTTCGACTGGGTCGGGAGCCAGAACCACAACTGGGGCTCGCGCCACACCGACCTGTACGCGTGGGGACAGGTCGCGGGCTTCGACGACGCGCCGCAGAGCTTCCTCGAGATCGCCACCGCACGCCTCAAGATCGGGCCGCTCTGGACGCCGTTCCTGACGCTGCTCGTGCTACGCCACGGCGGGCGCGACATCTCGCTCAACTCGCTGGCGCAGTCGGTGCGTGCACGCGGACGCTTTTCGTACTTCGAGTGGACCTTCCACTCGGCGAGCGCAACCCATGCCGTGGAGGGACGGATCACGGCACCGCGCGACAGCTTCGTCGGGCTCGCCTACGACAACCCGCCGGGCGGCGTCAAGCAATGCCTCAACAGCAAGCTCGCATCGTGCGTGGTGTCGCTGGTCGACCACACCACGGGCACGACGACGCTCCTCGAGAGCAGCCGGCGCGCCGCCTTCGAGATCCTCACCGACGACACGACGCACGGCGTGCCGATCGTCGCCTGACCCGGCGTCTCGGCTCAGCGTCTCGTGCGCACCGGACCGGGCAGTGACAGGCGCAGGATCTTCGCGACCGTGGTGCCGAACTGCCGACGCAGCGAGCCCGTGTTGTAGTCGATCCCGTAGCGCGCCGCGATCGCACGCACGCGCGGCGCGATCTCCGGGTAGCGGTTGCTCGGCAGGTCGGGGAACAGGTGGTGCTCGATCTGGTGGCTCAGGTTGCCGCTCATCACGTGGAAGAGGCGCCCGCCCTCGATGTTGCACGAGCCGAGCATCTGGCGCGCGTACCAGTGCGCGCGCGTCTCGCCCTCGACCGATCTCTTGGCGAAGTGGTGCACGCCGGCCGGAAAGTGGCCGCAGAAGATGATGATGAACGTCCAGGCGTTGCGCAGCACGTTCGCGACCAGGTTCGCCGCGAGCACCCACAGGAAGAATGGCCCCGCGAGCAGCGGCCACAGCACGAAGTCCCGCAGCACCTGGCGTCCCGCCTTGCGCAGGCCGTCGCGCACCAGCGGGCGCGCCTCCTCCCAGCTGCGCTTGCCGGACCACACGTGCGCCACCTCGATGTCGTGCAGCGCGATGAACCACTCGAAGAGCGACATCATGAGCAGGAACGAGAACGGCTGGACCGCGTAGAACGGGCTCCAGCGCTGGCGTTCCGTCACGCGCAGCATGCCGTAGCCGATGTCGCGGTCGCGGCCCATGACGTTGGTCCAGGTGTGGTGCACGACGTTGTGCGAGTGCCGCCACTGCGACGACGGGCAGACGATGTCCCACTCCCAGCGGTCGGAGCGGATCTCCGGGTCACCCATCCAGTCCCACTGCGCGTGCAGGATGTTGTGGCCGATCTCCATGTTCTCGAGGATCTTCGCGATCGTCAGCCCGAGCGTGCCGAGCCCGAGCACCGCGAGGAAGGCCGGAAAGCTCGCCCACGGCAGGCCGAGCCACGGATGGAAGACGCAGGCCGCGAGCATCGCGAGCCGCGATCCCAGCGCGAGCGCGCGCTGCGTGCGGATCAGACCCAGGATGTAGCGCCGGTCGCGCGCGCCGCGATCGGCCAGCACCTGCTCGCGGATCGAATCGAGCTCCGCGCCGAAGCTCTCCAGCTCGTCACGGCGCAGGTGGGACAGCGGACCCGTGTCCGCGACCATGTCTGCACCCGATGCGCGCGGCAGGACGACGGCAGCACTCACAGCTCCACCTCGCACGCGCCGGCGACCGCCGACACGCAGATCTGCACGCGCGCTCCCGGCTCGTCGGTGACACGGCCGTCGCGCAGGTCACGCACGCGGCCCGAGCGCAGCGTCACCGTGCAGGTGTGACAGATTCCCATCCGGCAGCCGTGCGCGGGCGCGAGCCCGGCCGCCTCGGCCGCGCGCAGCAGGCTCTGCTGCGCGCCGGTCTCGACGACCACGCCGCTGCGCCGGAAGCAGGCACGTCCACCCGTGGCACCCGCAGCGACCGGCGCCAGCACCGGCTGGAAGCGCTCGATGCGCAGCCGGTCCTCGCGTCCGTGCGTCGCCCAGTGCGTCGCAGCCGCGTCGAGCAAGGCACGCGGGCCGCAGGCGTAGGTGTCGCGGTCGCGCCAGTCGGCGCAGTACGCGTCGAGCAGCTCTGCCGAGAGGTGCCGGCCCGGCACGGTGGCAGCGCCGCCTTCGCGGGTCGTGACGACGTCGAGCCGGTAGCCGGGATGCGACGCCGCGAGCGCGTGCAGCTCGTGCGCGAAGATCACGTCCGCCGCACGCGGTGCCCAGTGCAGGTGCACGACGTCCGCGAGCGCGTCGCGCACCGCGAGCTCCTGCAGCATCGCGCGCACCGGCGTGACGCCACTTCCCGCGGTGAGCAGCAGCAGGCGCGGACGCGCGACCTCGGGCAGGACGAACTCCCCTTGCGGCACCCCCAGGGCCACGTAGTCGCCGCGCCGCAGCTCGCGCACCAGGTGTGCCGACACACGTCCACCCGGAACATGCTTGACGGTGATCGCGAAGCAGCCGGGACGCGGCGGACGTCCCGGAGCGCTGCTGATCGAGTAGGTGCGCCCCTGACGGCGTCCGTCGAGCGTGACGGTGATCGGGACGTACTGCCCCGCGCGGTGGGCCGGATAGCCGCGTCCCGGCCGCAAGACGAGCGTGCGCGCATCGGCGGTCTCGTCCCGGACCTCGACCACCCGCGCCCACGTCGTGTGCGTCGACCACAGCGGGTTCAGGAGCTCGAGGTAATGCGAGGAGCGGAGCGGCCAGGCGAACAGGTCCGCGGCGCGCGCGAGTCGTGAGCGCAGGCTCCGCGACGGCGTGGCCGCCACGGGCGCGTCCGCAGCGCCCGGGAAGAGCGCGCGCGCGGAATCAGCAGTTTGCATCGTTACAGAGACTTTCCGGGCGGGAAGGACGACGACACGACCGATGCCGCATCGCGGGCGGCCGCACCGCCGTGGTTACCATTGCGTAACCTACGGTAGCGTAATATCGGAGTCAAGATGCCGGCCGCCCGCACCAGCAAGCCCGGACGCCTGCCGGCCGCGGCGCGGCGCGCGCAGCTCGTCGAGATCGGCCGGCGCCTGTTCGCCGAGCGCGGCTACGAGGCGACCTCCGTCGAGGAGATCGCCGAGCGCGCAAAGGTCTCCAAGCCGATCGTCTACGAGCACTTCGGCGGCAAGGAAGGTCTCTACGCCGTGGTGGTCGACCGCGAGATCGAGCACATCGCGGCGAGCATCGAGGCGGCGGTGAGCAGCGGCTCGCCGCGCGAGCGGCTCGAGGGCGCGGCGCTCGCGTTCCTCACCTACGTCGAGGAGCGTCCCGACGGCTTCGCGGTCCTGCTGCGCGACGCGCCACCGACCAAGCGCGGTGGCGAGATGCCGGCCCTCATGTACGATCTCGCGGACCGCGTCGGCGGCATCTTCTCCGAGCTGTTCCGTACCGCCGGCTACGACGAGAAGGCCGCGCCGATCTACGCGCACGCCCTGGTCGGCATGGTGGCGTTCGTCGGCCAGTGGTGGACCGAGGCGCGCAAGCCGCCCCCGGCCGAGGTGGTCGCGAGCCACATCGCGGCACTCGCCTGGATGGGCCTGCGGCATCTGCCGAAGAAGCCCAGCCCCCTGGTCAAGACGAGACGCCGGGCACCAGCGTGACCGTCGGCAGCACGAAGGCGTAACGCGCGCCGGTCTCGCTCAGCGCGGACACCTCGACGGGAACGTCGCCGAGCGGCGGCACGAAGACCAGCACCGCGACCTGGACCTGGTCGCCCGGCATGACCGCTCCTCCGGCGAGCTCGGGGTCCACGGGCGTCACCACGCCGCCGCTCGTCGCGGGCTCGACGAGCGGCTCGCCGATCCGCCACGGCGCGCCATCCGCGGCGCGCACCGCGACGCGCACCTCGGCCCCCTCCGGCAGGCCCTCGATGCGCACGCCGATCGACAGCATGCAGTCGCCGCCCGCGTTGCAGTCGATCGCGCTCTCGAGCCCGGCGTCGATGCGCAGCGCGCCCGGGCTCGGCGTCTGCATGCCACCGTCCGGATCCGGCACCGGCACGCCGGACGGACAGATGAGCAGCTCGCCGTCGCCCGTGATGCAGCGCTGCTCCGCGATCGCGCGCTCGATGAGCGGCGCCTCGAAGGCACCCGGTGTCACGTCGAAGCCACTCGATCCGCTGCCGCCGCAGGCGGCGAGCGCGAGCGCGATGAGAAGTCCTGGAACCGTCCTGCCGGTGAGCCGCCGCACGCGCATCGCCCGTCTCCTCACAGCACCGTCGACGTCACGAGGACGTTCAGGAAGGCCGTCGTGTCCGAGGGATCGGCCGCGTACTCCGCGGCCAGCTTGCGCAGCTCGGCGTCGAGGCGGGCCTGGAACTCGTCGAGACGGCTGCGGTCGATGTTGAGGAAGTGGTTGCGCATGTAGGTCCCGGTCGGCTGCTCGGCGAGCGCCAGCTTGTCGAGCAGCCCCTTGGCGAACAGCGTGCAGAACTCGAGCGCCAGTGCTTGACGCTCCTCGACGTCGGAGGCGACGAAGTGCCGGCCGAGGCGGCGGACCTTCCCCCGCTCGATCGCGACGATCCCGCGCTGCACGAGCAGCTGCTCGATCTGCGCGAGCGCCTTCACGTCGACCTCGTCCTTGGCGCTCGCCTTCACCTCGCGCCGCCAGCGCGCCAGCGTGACGGCGTTCTCGTCGTCGGGCAGCGCCGCGATCGCCTGGCTCGCGAGCAGCGCGAGCTCGATGTCGTCGACGTGGCCGAGCGCCGTCGGCGCGTGCAGCACGCGCCGCAGCTCCTTGCCGAAGGCGTGCAGCATGCGGTCGCGCCACAGGATCGCGAGCAGCTCGCGCGGCTCCTGCTTGCGGAACGCCGCGAGACGCCGCACCAGCGTCTCGCTCGGGAAGCGCTTTCCCTTCTCGATGTAGCCGAGCATCACCGGGTCGATGCTCGCGCCGAGGACCTCCTCGGCGAAGCGCTTCAGCGTGAAGTCGCGCCCCGCGAGGACGCGGGTCTCGTAGAAGACGTCGCGGATCCCCCTCCGCGTCGCGGGTGCCTTGGCCATCGCCGCCCTCCCTACCAAAACGCTTTTCGCTTGCCAAACTAACAACTCTTGTTTAGAAGCGTCCGCCGAAGGGAGGGCCAGCTCGTGGGGAAGCATGGCTTGAGCTTGGGAAAGGGACTTCTCGGTCTCGGAACGGCGATCCTGGCCGCGGCGTGCGGCGGAGGGGGTGGCGGCTCCGGTCCGGGCGGCTCGCCGGCGAGCGTCGCCGGGATCGTCGTGGTGCATGCCGACGTCGCACGCCGCGACCCGACGGCGCTCGGCACGGCACCGGCCGAGTTCGGCGGCGAGCCGACCTCGGCCACGGCCGCACTCGCACACGCGGACTGGATGGTCGCCGACGCGATGCTCGCCGGCACGACCGCCGACGACGGGACCTTCGCGATCGACGGCCTGTCGCCCGGACGTCACGTGCTGGACGTGACGCGCACGCTCGGCGGTGACCTGGTCGACGCATCGCTGCCGTTCGCCGTCGGCGACGACGGCGCCGCGACCGTCGTCGCCGAGCTCGCGTGGGGGATGTCACGCGTGCGCTCGAGCTACCTGCGTGACGGCACGGACGCCGACCAGATCGTCGGGCCGTCGGGGGCCAGCGTGGTGATCGAGGGCGGTCGCATCGTCGAGCTCGGCGACGGTGTGCGCCTGCTGCGCGACACCGACCGCGACGGCCGCTTCGACGCCTGCGAGGTGGTGGCCGAGGTCGGCACCTGCGTCGTGGCGCAGATCGGCGCCCTGCTCACGCAGCTTCCGGAGACCGTGCGCGTGGGCGCGGATGCCTACGTGCAGGCCGTCTTGACGCTCGACGACGGCAGCGCGCTCGACGTGAGCGGCGTCGTCGCGTGGCGCAGCTCGGACGAGAGCGTGGCGAGCATCGACGCCTTCGGGCGCTTGACGGCACGGGCCGCGGGCGACGCCGAGATCCAGGCGCGCCTCGGCGACCTCGGCAGCCTGGTCACGACGCTGCACGTGGTCGAGCGCGGCGCGCTGCTGCGCATCCAGGTCCAGAACGCGTCCTGCTACTACCCGATCGGCGTCGATGGAGGCGCCGGCGCGCCGCGCCCCGGCCCGCTGCCACCGCCCACCGACGAGGGCGTGTGGGCACCGACCTGCCGCCAGGTGATCGAGATCGGCGGCCAGATCGCCTTCATCGCGATCGGCGAGTACGCCGACGGCGACTTCCAGGACCTGAGCGCCGAGGTGACGTGGAGCGTCGACCCGGCCGGGATCGGCGACCTCGCGGGCGGAACGTTCACCGGCCGGGCGGCCGGCAGCGGAACGATCACGGCGCGCCTCGGCGAGGTCGCGAGCGAGCCGACGGACGTCCGCGTCGTCACCGAGCCGACGCTGGTGGCGATCGCGATCTACACCAACGACGGTGGTGTGCTGCAGCCGCCGGTGCCCGGCAGCGAGGGCGGCGCCGCGCGCACGCAGGACGACGTGCCGTGCGTCGGCTGCAGCGGCTTCGCGCTCACCGTGCTGCTCGGCGACACGCTGCCGCTCGCCGCGAACGGCGAGTACGACACCGGTGCGTTCCGCGACCTGACGGACCGGGTGACGTGGCGCAGCTCGAACGGCGCGGTCGTGCAGGTCGGCACCGGCAGCAAGCTCCGTGCGGTCGCGGCGGGTGAAGCCGACGTCACGGCGAGCCTCGACGGCCTCACCAGCGAGCCGGCGCACGTGACCGTCGTCGCCAGCGCGACGCTGCAGTCGCTGTGGATCTGGCAGTCCGGCGATCGCGTGGTGGCGAAGAACGACCAGCGTTTCTTCACCGCGAACGGCAGCTACGACATCGGCTTCGGTCGCGACGTCACGAAGGACGCGACGTGGCGCACGAGCGACGCGTCCATCGCGCGCTTCGACGCGCCCGGCGTTCTGACCGGCGCCGGCGCGGGCACCGTCGAGGTGTGGGCGGAGCTCGACGGCATCGCGAGCGATCGCGTGGCGCTCGAGGTCTTCGAGACCAGCGAGCTCGACTACTGCGATCCGGCGAACGTCAACCGCGGCACCTGGACCGACGGCTTCAACCGCGTGCTCCTCGAGACCGATTGCGCGACCTACACGCAGCCCGGCGTCGCGGCGCTGCGCTTCACGGTGACCGAGAGCACGTCACCCGGTGGCATCTTCGATCCGTGCCTCGACCTGTACGTCTTCCAGGGCGACCGGAAGGTCCGCACCATCCGCGAGGAGGGCTGCGGCGAGGCCTTCACTCCGGCCCCCGCCGACGGCGGCAGCGACGACGTCCTCAAGTACCAGGTGCGCGCCTTCTGGGACCTGAAGGACGACGCCGGCGCGCCGGTCGCGCCGGGCGCGTACCAGATCCACGGCCGCTTCTATCTCTACTACGACCCCGTCGTGAGCTTGACGGTGACGATCGAGTAGCGACGCCTCGACCCGTCGTCCGGGCGTCGGCATCCTCCGCCGCTCCCCCGCCCGGACGTCGAACCCCGGGCGGGCGCCTGCAAAACGGCGCCCGTCCGGGGCTCCCCTGCGAGACATGGCGGCGCGAAGCGCGCGCGCCTTCTCCGCGCGGCACGGCGAGTTCGAGACAGCCCGAATCCGCGGCACCCGGACGCGTCGATCGATCCCGACGCCGCGTCCGCGTCGAGCTCGATCGGCATCACGGAGAGCCGAGACAACCGAATGGCTACCGTCATCGTCTCGGAGAAGGGTCGGGTGGTGATCCCGGCAGCTCTGCGGAGGAGTCTAAGGGATCAAGCCCGGCACGAACCTCGAGTTCGAGCGCGAGGGAGACACGATCCGTGTCACGGTCGAAGGTGCGGTCCCGCCTTCCCGCATCGACGAAGGATGTGGGCTGCTCAAGGCCGCACCCATCCGCGGCCAGCGGCGGCCTTCGGACTTCGACCCGGCCGTCGCGATGCGGAAGTCGGCACGGCGCTGATCGTGGTCGACATGTACGTCGTCGCGAAACGGGGCAGCATCGAGTTCTGCAGCGACATGCCTTCGAGAACCACCGTCCGGCCCTCGGAACGGCAGCGCGCCGCGAGGTCAGACCATTGGCTCACGGCGGTCGCGGCCGCTCGGAGCTGCGGTACCAGGCCGGCAGCCGAGCGGCGCGCCTTCACCGCCGCCGCCGACGGATTCAGGGGCAGGGCGGACAGGGGCCGCCGCAGTCGACTCCGGTCTCGAAGCCGTTCTTGATGCCGTCGAAGCAGCTGAGCGGGTAGCTCACGGAAGGGGTCGCGGCGACCACGTTGGACACCATTCCGTCCACCTGAGATCCAGTCGACCCCGCATCGCCGTTGACGATGCAGCCGCCGCCCGCTTCGGCCTTGCTGAAAGCCGTCGCGAACTTCGCGTCGGCCTTCGCCAGGCAGTCCGTGTCGACGCTGATCCCCTTCAGGGCCGCCTTGGCGTGACAGTTGAGCTTCGCCGCCGCCCTGGTGCCGGCGGCCTTCAGCTTCGCCGCGGCACACTTCTGCGCCGGCGTCGCCGCCGCATGCGCCGCCGTCGCCGCGCCGAAGGCAACCGACACGGAAAGTCCGACGACCGCCACGAGACCGATACGCATCCTGCTGCTCCTGTTCTCAACTGGCCACCACTGCGCTGGCTCAGGCTGGACAGGTTCGCAGGCGGACTCGGTCAAGTGACAACAGAGGCCACACATTCTCGCACATTCGGGATGGCCGGAGGCGAGCGCGGGACGCTCGGAGCTCGTCACGGCGATGGCCGTCGAGGATCCGGTCCCCTTCGCTGTCGATGCCGTGCCGCTGCGCGAGGCGCACGATGCACCGCCGCACCGTCGCGAGAACGCGGCAGACGTCGCGATCCGACGGCGCCGGCAGCGGCACGAAGCGCGCACCGTCGCCGCCGGACACGCCCTGCACGACGAGCGATCCCGTCCAGTCGCCGGCCGCGACCGCCGCGTCCGCGTGGACCGGCCCGAGCGCTACCGCTGGTGAGAAATCCGGGCTACGACTGCGCTGCCGTGCTGCAGACGTGGAGCAACTGGTCGGGCCGCGTGAAGTGCGAGCCGTGGGAGATCGCGCGGCCGGCGAGCGAGCGCGCGATCGCGGAGACCGTGCGCGAGGCGGCGACCGCAGGACGGACCGCCCGCGTCGCCGGCAGCGGACACTCGTTCACGGCGCTGGTCGCGACCTCCGGCACGCTGCTGTCGCTCGACG
This sequence comes from Candidatus Binatia bacterium, assembly GCA_019749875.1. Classification (GTDB taxonomy): domain Bacteria; phylum Desulfobacterota; class Binatia; order UBA12015; family UBA12015; genus VGTK01. The sequence goes on from JAIEPK010000234.1 coordinate 18,538, forward strand.
ACTGGCACGGCATCGAGGAGATCGACGCCACGCACGATCGCGCGACGGTCCGCGCCGGCTCGAAGATCGCGTCGCTCGGCGACCCGCTGCGCGTGCACGGCATGGGCCTCGCGAATCAGGGCGACGTCGACGTGCAGGCGATCGCCGGCGCGCTGTCGACCGGTACGCACGGCACCGGCGCCACGCTCGGCAGTCTCTCGTCGCAGATCCGCGCGCTGCGCATCGTCACCGCCGACGGCGAGGTCGTTCGCTGCGACGCGGAGCACGACCCGGACCTGCTCGAGGCGGCGCGCGTCTCGCTCGGCGCGCTCGGCGTGCTGAGCGCCGCGACGCTGCAGCTCGTGCCGGCGTACCGCCTGCACGAGCGCGTGTGGAAGACCGGCATCGAGGAGTGCCTCGCCGAGCTCGCCAGTCGTGTCGCACGTCACCGGCACTTCGAGTTCTTCTGGTACCCGCACCGCGACTACGCCGAGATGAAGGCGCTCGACCCGACCGATGCCGCGCCCGACCCGCTCGAGAGCCACAAGGGCGAGCGCATCGACTGGAGCGACCGCATCTTCCCGTCGGTGCGCGACCTGCGCTTCAACGAGATGGAGTACTCGGTCCCCGCGGCGAGCGGACCCGCGTGCTTCACCGCGGTGCGCACGCGCATGCAGGAGAAGCACCCCGACGTCGTCTGGCCGGTCGAGTACCGCACGGTCGCGGCGGATCCCGGGTGGCTGAGCCCGATGCACGGTCGCGACACGGTCGCGATCTCGATCCACCAGGACGCGAAGCTGCCGTGCGACGACTTCTTCGCCGACGTCGAGCCGATCTTCCGCGAGCACGGTGGACGACCGCACTGGGGCAAGATCCACAACCTGCGCGCGCGCGAGCTGGCGCCGCTCTACCCGATGTGGGAGCGCTTCCTCGACGTCCGGAAGCGCCTCGATCCGCGCGGCGTGTTCTTGAACGACCACCTGCGCGAGCTGTTCGGACTCTGAGCACGCGCACGGAAGCACCGTGATGAGCCACTTCTTCGCCTATCTCTCGAAGATGCGCTTCGTGACCCGCTGGGGCCTGATGCGCAACACCTACGTCGAGAACCTCCTCGAGCACAGCCTGCAGGTGGCCCTCGTCGCGCACGCGCTCGGCGTGATCCGCAACACGCAGTTCGGCGGCAGCGCCGATCCCGAGCGCGCCGCCGTGCTCGCGCTCTTCCACGACGCCGGCGAGGTGATCACGGGCGACATCGTGTCGCCGATCAAGCACTTCAATCCGAAGGTCCGTCAGGCACACGCCGAGATCGAGGAGATCGCGCGCCAGCGCCTGCACGGCATGCTGCCCGACGCACTGCGCGACGCCTACGAGCCGCTGCTGTTCCCGAAGGACGACGAGGCCGAAGCCTGGGATCTGGTGCACGCGGCCGACAAGCTGTGCGCGTACCTGAAGTGCCTCGAGGAGCTGCGCGCCGGCAACGAGGACTTCGCCAAGGCCGCGCAGGCACTCGAGAAGAGCGTGCGCGCGCTGCCGCAGCCCGAGGTCGCGTACTTCCTCGAGCACTTCGCGGACAGCTTCTCGAAGACGCTGGACGAGCTGAACTGAATCCGACGTCCGCAGAGCGCGGACCGCGACCTCATCGACCGCCTTCTGGAGCACGTTCTTCGTCGCCGCCCCCGGCGCCGCGCCATCGGTAGAGCGTCAGCACCGCACCACCGGCGTCGAACGTCTCGACAAGCTCGAGCTCCGGCGCGACGTCAGCGAAGAATCTGCAATCGCGATCCGGCGGGCGCGTGACGAGGTACTCGGCACCGGCGTGGCGAAACAGGGCGCGCAGCACGTCCGCCGGATCGTTGCAGGCGATCCAGTGGAAGCTCGCGCGACTCACGACGGCGAGTCGCGCCGCACGGCGGGCGATCACCACCGGCGTGCGCGGCTGCGCGTCGAGCCAGTGCGCGAGCTTGCGCTCGTTGCGCGACGGCCCGCGGCCGCGCTCCGCGACCATCTCGGGTGTGTGCCATGCCGTCTGCGCGAGCGACGCCCCGACGAGCAGCAGCGTCACGACGCGCAGCACGACGAGGCCGCGCGACTCGCGCGCCCCCGGCAGGTCTGCGTCGAGCGGGGGGCGTGTCGTGCCGAGCAGGCAGGCGAGCGCCGCTGTCAGCAGCACGATGAAGGGCAGACCGTAGCGCTGCGCGAACGCCCAGCCCTGCGCGAAGTCCGACTCGCTGTGCGCGCCGAGCGTCATGAGGCCGAGGCCCAGCCCGGCGATCGCGATGGCGATGATCGCGGCGCGCTGCCGGCTCGCGAGGAACGTCGTGCGCAGGGGGCGACAGCAGGCCACTGCGGCCGCGGCGAGCGGAACGGTCCACGCTGCCGGCCCGAACGACGCGACCCACGACGGACCACGTGGGGAGAACGCGACGACGGTGCCCGCGAGGACCTGGCGCGCCAGCGCGCCGGACGACGCAGGCGGTGCGATCCAGGCGAGCGGCGGCACCTCGGGCGTCTCGCGGTGGTACGTGAGCACGTCGAGCAGCATCATCGGGTGCGGGTCGTGCACGAAGCCGGCGAGGAAGACGAACCACGGCGCCACGACCGCGCCGGTCGCCACGACCCCCGCGGCGAGTGCGCGCCGCTCTCGGCCGTCGCCGCGTAAGGCGACGACCGAGAGCGTTCCCACCGTCACGAGCGGGACGACGATCATCTGCGTACGCGCGAGATACGCGGCTCCACCCAGCGCACCGGCAAGCGCCGCGCGTCGGACGCCGCCGGAATCGAGCTGGCGTGCCAGCGCCACCAGCGCCGCGAGCCCGAGGGCGAGTGCCAGCGTGTCGGTGTACGGCAGCGAACTGTAGCGGAAGAAGACCGCGTTCAGCCCGAGCAGCAGCACGGCGACGTGCCCGAGATCGAGCGGCGCGCCGGGCACGATGCGCGGGTCACGATCGCGGGACCATGCGACCATCAGCCGGTTCGCCAGCGCGTAGAGTGCCAGCAGCGCCAGCAGGTACAGCAGCTCGGGAAGCAGGTGCGCTGCGCGATCGAGGCCGATCACCCGACCCACGGCACCCAGCAGGAGCGGCCAGAGCGGGTAGATGGTCGTCGGGGCAGGCATGTTCTTCAGCCCCTGATGGTAGAGCGAGACGCTGGTGCGAAGCCCGCGCCCCTCGGCGACGTGGCGCGCGATGTGGACGTAGGTGCTGCCGTCCGCACCGTAGTCGCCCGGTAGCGGGTGGTGCAGCACCTTCAGGAGCGACAGCACCGCGAGGATGACCGTCAGCAGCGCAGCACGCGCGCGGCGAGGTGGAAGGCTGCGGAGCGCCGGCGGAACGCGGCTGATTCGCATGGGTGCCCGGCGGATATCGACACCGAGCCTGCCGATCAAGCATGGCGGATGCTCGAGGAGCTCCTCGGACGTGATGATTGACGGACCGGCGATCTCGGGTTGCTTCCACGACGACGACGGTGCGGAGCGATCTCCCCGGGGTGACACCGTCGGACGACGCACTGGCCCGGGCCGTGCCTCGCGAGCGAGCACGCGATCGGCAACGAGGCCGCGCTCTCCGCGGCCGCGGTCGAGCACGACGTGCAGGCGCTCGGCCCTCCTGCCTCGTGTCGCACCGCAGCCGCACGCTCGCCGAGCACCGCTGCATCTTCGCGTGCTCGCCGCCCGCTCCTCCGGTGGGCTGCGCGCGGGGCGTGCGGATCGCCGACGCTCGCACCTCGGGCTGGGTTCGATCACAATCCGACCGATGGAGAATGCTCCTTCGATTCGCCCACCGCAGCGCGCGATCGTCCTGCTGCTCGACAGCCTGAACCGGCACATGCTCGGCGCGTACGGCGGACGCGAGTTCGCGACGCCGAACCTCGACCGCTTCGCCGCCCGCGCGCTGCGCTTCACGCGGCACTACACGGGCTCCCTGCCCTGCATCCCCGCGCGCCACGACCTGCTGTGCGGGGCGCTCGACTTCCTGTGGAAGCCGTGGGGCTCGATCGAGGTGTGGGAGGACTCGCTGACCGCACTGCTGCGCAGCGCCGGCGTGACGACCAAGCTCGTGACCGACCACCCGCACCTCTTCGAGAGCGGCGGCGAGAACTTCCACGTGCATTTCAACGCGTGGGACTACCAGCGCGGGCACGAGAGCGACCCGTGGCAGACGCGGCCGGACCCGAGCTGGGCCGGCGCGCCGTCGTTCGGGCGCGGCTGGACGCCCTACGACGACTCGCGCGGCTACTTCCGCGACGAGGCCGACTTCCCCGGCCCGCGCACCATGGCCGCGACCGCCGACTGGCTCGACCGCCACGCGCCGCACCACGAGCGCTTCTTCCTGCTGGTCGACGAGTTCGACCCGCACGAGCCGTTCGACACGCCGGAGCCGTGGGCGTCGATGTACGACCCGGACTGGCAGGGGCCGCACCTCATCTGGCCGCCGTACGTGCGCGGGGCGCTGAAGAAGGGGATCCTCGACGAGCGTCAAGCAAGACAGATCCGCGCGTCGTACGGCGCCAAGCTGTCGATGATCGACGCGTGGCTCGGGCGCGTGCTCGACGTCCTCGACCGGCGCGCGCTGTGGGACGACACGGTCGTGATCGTCTGCACCGACCACGGTCACTACCTCGGCGAGAAGGACGTGTGGGGGAAGCCGGCGGTGCCGGTGTACCAGACGCTCGGGCACATCCCGCTGCTGGTCGCGTGGCCCGGCGCCGCTGCGCGCGAGGTCGACGCGCTCACCACGACGGTCGACCTGTTCGCGACGCTCGCCGAGCTGTTCGGTGTCACGCCGCGACAGCGCACGCACGGACGCTCGCTGTTGCCCGTGCTGCGCGGCGACGTCGAGAACGTTCGCGACCACGTGCTCTGCGGCGTGTGGGGCCGCGAGGTGCACCTGATCGACGGCGACGTCAAGTACGCGCGCGCGCCGCAGGGCGACAACGCGCCGCTGTCGATGTGGTCGAACCGCTGGTCGACGATGCCGGTGCCCGGCGTCCCCGAGGAGCTGCTGATGCCGCGCCCCGACGGACGCGCCTTCCTCGACCGCATGCCCGGCAGCGCGATCCCGGTGCTGCGCCAGCCCTTCCAGCCGGGCGACCTGCTGCCCTTCTGGGGCGCGGGCCGCTTCTCCGGCAGCCACCTGTACGACCTGCGCGAGGACCCGGCCGAGGAGCGCAACCTCGCCGGCACGGCGCGCGAGAGCGCGCTCGCGGAGCGGCTGCGCGCGGCGCTCCGCGATGTCGATGCCCCGGCGGATCAGCTCGAGCGCCTCGGGCTCGCGTGAGCCCCGGCGGGCCGACGCCCGCGTTGACAAGTGCGACCTCCCTTCTCTAACGCTCGCCCCATGTCGATGCGCGCGGTCGCGTGCCTTCTGCTCGTGCTCGCGTGCGTCGCAACGACGGCGGTCACGGCGCGTGCCGACGAGGCCGAGCAGAAGCTCCTCACCATCGAGCAGGCACCCGGCGCCGTCTTCCCCGACGCCGACCGCTTCGAGCGCCGCGACGTTCCGCTGACTCCGGAGCTGCGCACCGCGATCCAGGCGCGCATGGGCAGCGTCAAGCCGTCGCTCTGGGAAGCGACGCTGGTCACGTTCACCGCGCACAAGGGCGACGGTGTCCTCGGCTACGCCGTGGTGCTCGAGGAGATTGGCAAGCACCGCCCGATCACCTCGATCGTCGGCGTGACGCCGGAAGGAAAGGTCCAGGACGTCGCCGTCATGGTCTACCGCGAGGCGTACGGCGGCGAGGTCGGATCGCGGCGCTTCCTCGGCCAGTATCCGGGAAGCTCGGCTTCCGACCCGCTCGCGTCGAAGATCAAGAACGTGGCCGGCGCGACGCTGTCGGTCGCGGCGCTGAACCGCACGGTGACCAAGGGCATCGCCGCCGCCGACGTGCTCTACCTGCACCCCGACGCGGCAGCGGGTGCCGCGCCGCAGCCGTGACGAAGCGCGCACGTGCGGCGCTCGCGACCGCGCTCGCCGTCACGGCGGTGCTCTCGCACGGCTCCGGAGCGCGCGCCGACGACGCGGTCGTCGAGGTGCACTTCGCGATGGGCACGCCGGTCGCGCTCACCGCACGCGGCGGCGACGAGACCGGCACGCGGACCGCGGTGCGCGCCGCATTCGCGGAGATCCGCCGCCTGGAGAGGATCCTCACCGCGTGGGACGCGGACAGCGAGACCAGCCGGATCAACCGCGACGCGGGTCGCGAGCCGCGCGATGTCGCGCCCGAGCTGGCCGAGGTGCTCGCCGCGTCGCTGCGGCTGTCGCGCGAGACCGACGGCGCCTTCTCGGTGCTCGTCGGTCCCATCGTCGACGCGTGGCGCGAGGCCGAGCCGGGCGATCCGCAGGCGGCGCGTCTCGCGCACGCGACGGCGCTCGCGCGCCGCGAGGACCTGACGCTCGACGGACGCCGGGTGGCGCTGCGCCAGGCCGGCATGCGCCTCGACCTCGACGGGATCGCGAAGGGCTTCGCCGCGGATCGCGCGCTACAGATCCTGCGCGCGTACGGCGTCCGCGCGGCGATCGTGAACCTCGGCGGCTCGAGCATGGCCGCGTTCGGCGACGCGGGCGACGGCGAGCGCGGCTGGCCGGTCGAGCTGCCGCTGAGCGGCGTCACCCGGCCACCGACGATCCGCCTCGTCGACGAGGCGCTGTC
>JAIEPK010000509.1 GCA_019749875.1 Candidatus Binatia bacterium
GCCTCGAACGCCGGCCGGGCTCAGCGCCCGCGCCAGCTCGGCGGCCGGCGCTCGAAGAACGCCGTGATGCCCTCGCGCACGTCCTCCGACGCGAGAAGCCGGGCGTGCGCCGCGTGCGAGCGCTCCCAGATCGCCGTCTCGTCGCCCGCCACCTCGTGGTTGACCAGCGCCAGCGCCTCGCGCACGGCGAGCGGCGCGTTGGCGCAGATCTTCGCGGCGAGCGCGAGCGCGCCGTCGAGCGCGTGCCCCGGCTCGGTGAGCAGGTTCACGAAGCCGAGCCGCTCGGCGCGCTCGGCGGACAGGTTCTCCGCGGTGAGCAGCATCTCGCGCGCGACGTTCGGCGGCAGCATGCGCGCGACGCGGAACGCGCCGCCGAAGTCCGGCATCAGGCCGCGCTTCGGCTCGGGCAGGCCGAAGGTCGCCGTGCGCGACGCGACCACCAGGTCGCAGCACAGGACCAGCTCCATGCCGCCGCCGAGCGCGAAGCCCTCGACCGCCGCGAGGAGCGGCTTCGCGCGCTCGCGGTTGATGATGCCGACGATGCCGCCGCGCGGCGTCGGCTCGCCCGGACCCGCCGCGAGATCGGCGCCGGCGGAGAAGAACTTCGTGCCGCCGGTCAGGATGCCGCACCACAGCTCGGGGTCGTCCTCGAGGCGGTTCAGCGCTGCGTCGAGGCCGGCGGTGATCGAGGCGTCGAGCGCGTTGCGCTTGGCCTCGCGGTCGAGGGTGATGATCAGGATGCGCTCGCGGTGCTCGGTGGTGACGGACATACGGTCTTCCTCGGTGGCTCGGCGAGCTGGTGCCGTTCAGGGTGAGAGTGGTGGAACCGTACGGCAGGTCGTCCAGATGTTCCAGCGCGCGGCGACACTGTCGATGAAGCGAGGGCCGAAGGACAGAGTTGTGAACGGCAAGGGGCTGCGGCGACGCACCTGCTCGGACTCCTTCTCTCGATGTGGGTGCGCCGAGCGCCGGTCGAGGTTGAAGCTGGCCCGACCAGCCGGTCTCGGAGGAGTTGTGCGCCGAGCCAGCGTGCGGTGCCAGGGGCAGCGCTTCAATGGGGCCGCGACTAAGCAGTCGCGGAAGGCCCGCCGTACACGACGGGGCAGGGCGGAGGCGCTCCCGGGCTTCAATGGGGCCGCGACTAAGCAGTCGCGGAAGGGACGAAGCGAGCAGCGGTCAAGCACCGCGACGTGACGCTTCAATGGGGCCGCGACTAAGCAGTCGCGGAAGGGACGTGCAGACGAGCATCGTGTACGGCTCCGTCCCCGCTTCAATGGGGCCGCGACTAAGCAGTCGCGGAAGGTGAGCGTCCCGACAGCCAGCCCGAACGCCACGATGCCGACGCTTCAATGGGGCCGCGACTAAGCAGTCGCGGAAGGCGGCGCACTACTGACGGATGTGTTGTCGTATCCGGCGCGCTTCAATGGGGCCGCGACTAAGCAGTCGCGGAAGGCCGCGAGAAGGGGATGCGATGAGCGGCGTCGTGTTCGTGCTTCAATGGGGCCGCGACTAAGCAGTCGCGGAAGGCACTTCTGGGACTCGAGGCGGGGGAGGCGCCGGATCTGGCTTCAATGGGGCCGCGACTAAGCAGTCGCGGAAGGCGTAAGATAGGACGTCGCAAGCTGCGCGTCCGGCGAAAGGCTTCAATGGGGCCGCGACTAAGCAGTCGCGGAAGGATACCCTATACCCTAGTAATAGACGAATTGGTTATGGCTTCAATGGGGCCGCGACTAAGCAGTCGCGGAAGGCTCGCCGCTCGGTAGGTCTCGGCCGTGCTGATCTTGCTTCAATGGGGCCGCGACTAAGCAGTCGCGGAAGGTGCCTCGTCGCAGACGATCATCATGAAGTCTTCGTGGCTTCAATGGGGCCGCGACTAAGCAGTCGCGGAAGGATCTCCTCCTCGCTCATCGCGACACAGCCGATTCCGCTTCAATGGGGCCGCGACTAAGCAGTCGCGGAAGGGTCGCGCCGGTCGTTGTCGGCCTTCGACACGTCCTCGCTTCAATGGGGCCGCGACTAAGCAGTCGCGGAAGGCGCGCAGGCGGAAGCGGAGCGCATCGGGCAATCCGTGCTTCAATGGGGCCGCGACTAAGCAGTCGCGGAAGGGAAGCAGCAGCCAGCGCGCAGCGCGCAGCTCTATGCGCTTCAATGGGGCCGCGACTAAGCAGTCGCGGAAGGATGACGATGGCCTGGTACTACCTGGGCGCCTTCGACTGGCTTCAATGGGGCCGCGACTAAGCAGTCGCGGAAGGAGGTCGAGGCCAAGATCCACCGCACGCTGCGCGCTCTCGCTTCAATGGGGCCGCGACTAAGCAGTCGCGGAAGGTAGTTCTGCACGTCGCACCCGCAGCGCATCTTGACGACGCTTCAATGGGGCCGCGACTAAGCAGTCGCGGAAGGCGTCCCACGCAAACTTACGGAATGGGTTGCTGTAGTAGCTTCAATGGGGCCGCGACTAAGCAGTCGCGGAAGGGGCGATCGTCCGGCACACAGAGGAGAGGGCGTGAGGCTTCAATGGGGCCGCGACTAAGCAGTCGCGGAAGGTGCGACATGGGAGCGCTATCAGGGCGGTACCGTGTACGCTTCAATGGGGCCGCGACTAAGCAGTCGCGGAAGGGCGACGAGGCCGACGCCAAGCTTCGCAAGCTGGAGGAGCTTCAATGGGGCCGCGACTAAGCAGTCGCGGAAGGGTGGCGAACGTCGTTCGTCTCGCGCTCCTCGCGAAGCTTCAATGGGGCCGCGACTAAGCAGTCGCGGAAGGGTGATAAACGTAGACTTCATCAATCAAAGGTTCATCATGCTTCAATGGGGCCGCGACTAAGCAGTCGCGGAAGGAGGGTCCAGTACCCGTAGCGTGCCGTCAGGCGGTCGCTTCAATGGGGCCGCGACTAAGCAGTCGCGGAAGGACTGCTGGCGTGAACGGTCCCGCGACGCTCAACGTTGGCTTCAATGGGGCCGCGACTAAGCAGTCGCGGAAGGGACGTGCGCGAGGACGACCGCACCGGGCAGCTCGAGGCTTCAATGGGGCCGCGACTAAGCAGTCGCGGAAGGCGGTCTACTTCGACGGCAAGCCCGTGTACGCGCGGCTGCTTCAATGGGGCCGCGACTAAGCAGTCGCGGAAGGCGCTTCGCTGGACGAAGCCGCGGCGCGTGTTCGTGCTTCAATGGGGCCGCGACTAAGCAGTCGCGGAAGGTTCAAACTGACCAACATAAGAAGGTGAACCAGTATCGCTTCAATGGGGCCGCGACTAAGCAGTCGCGGAAGGGTGAGATCGCACAGAAGGGACGTCAAGCACCATGGCGCTTCAATGGGGCCGCGACTAAGCAGTCGCGGAAGGGTCGTCCGCACGGCGTCGATGAAGGACGTGCACATGCTTCAATGGGGCCGCGACTAAGCAGTCGCGGAAGGGTCACGCAGCAGCGAAGAGGCGCACGCGCACGCGACCGGCTTCAATGGGGCCGCGACTAAGCAGTCGCGGAAGGCTCCCGCGGGGGTTCTCCGAGGACGAGCACGCGACCTTCATGCTTCAATGGGGCCGCGACTAAGCAGTCGCGGAAGGAGCACCGTGGACGCCGGCCTGACGGCGGGCGTTGGGCTTCAATGGGGCCGCGACTAAGCAGTCGCGGAAGGGTCAAGGTAAAGTCCGGCAAGGCCCACGACGACATGACGCTTCAATGGGGCCGCGACTAAGCAGTCGCGGAAGGGTTTCCTGCTACGTTTGTGGCGAAGGATGCAAGCGGCTTCAATGGGGCCGCGACTAAGCAGTCGCGGAAGGCCTCCCGCAGCGTGGCGGCGCGCCGCATGATCAGGACGCTTCAATGGGGCCGCGACTAAGCAGTCGCGGAAGGGCAGGGTTCGGGAAGCTCGCGAACGGCATCAAGTTCCGCTTCAATGGGGCCGCGACTAAGCAGTCGCGGAAGGAGCCTCCACGCGTGCGTCGTGTTGCCGTCCTGCTTGCTTCAATGGGGCCGCGACTAAGCAGTCGCGGAAGGCTCGTAGTGTTGGCGATCTGCATGCCGACCGTTCCGCTTCAATGGGGCCGCGACTAAGCAGTCGCGGAAGGTGACGTGCTTCCACGTGCGGCAGTCATGGATCGCCTGCTTCAATGGGGCCGCGACTAAGCAGTCGCGGAAGGGTGCGGGCCGTGTCGCTCGCCTTCCGCACGGCCGTGCTTCAATGGGGCCGCGACTAAGCAGTCGCGGAAGGAGGTCGACCTGGCCGTCGGTAACTTCCTGGATGGAGCTTCAATGGGGCCGCGACTAAGCAGTCGCGGAAGGTTCCGGCGAGGTGTTGTCCGACCTCGAGAAGGCGCTGCTTCAATGGGGCCGCGACTAAGCAGTCGCGGAAGGACGGCGGGCACGAGTTCTTCCGCCGCTACGAATCGCTTCAATGGGGCCGCGACTAAGCAGTCGCGGAAGGCGGCAACCTCCGATTCTCTGCTGGTGAGGATTTCAAGCTTCAATGGGGCCGCGACTAAGCAGTCGCGGAAGGCCGAAGTCCGCCGTTGGCCCACCGCACGCTTCACCGGCTTCAATGGGGCCGCGACTAAGCAGTCGCGGAAGGGACCGACACCGTCGAGCGGGTCGTCGGGGTCCAGGGCGCTTCAATGGGGCCGCGACTAAGCAGTCGCGGAAGGCCGCCGTGTCGAGGATGCGCACCTCGTCACTGGATGGCTTCAATGGGGCCGCGACTAAGCAGTCGCGGAAGGCTGCCAGCAGATGCGGCGGATGTTGTCCTCGGCGCCGTGGCTTCAATGGGGCCGCGACTAAGCAGTCGCGGAAGGATTCGGATCGACGTCGAGCGCAACGCACAGGGGCTCGCTTCAATGGGGCCGCGACTAAGCAGTCGCGGAAGGGGTACCTAATCGCCGCGTACCCGACGCCGGCCTGGGAGCTTCAATGGGGCCGCGACTAAGCAGTCGCGGAAGGGAGTCACGAAGCCGACCACGTCCGATCCGTGGACGAGCGGCTTCAATGGGGCCGCGACTAAGCAGTCGCGGAAGGGTCGTTCCTGTTCTGCGTGGACACCCTTGGTCGTGACGCGCTTCAATGGGGCCGCGACTAAGCAGTCGCGGAAGGAGTGCGTCGAGCGTCACGCCGCCGCCCTCTGCTCGTCGCTTCAATGGGGCCGCGACTAAGCAGTCGCGGAAGGAAGTCGCCGACCATGCGCCAGTCGCCGCTGTCCTTCTCGCTTCAATGGGGCCGCGACTAAGCAGTCGCGGAAGGCTTCATCGACGACTGGATCTGGACGTACGACCCCCGCTTCAATGGGGCCGCGACTAAGCAGTCGCGGAAGGGGAGGAACGGACGTGCAGGTGGCAGCGAAGGAAAGGCGTGCTTCAATGGGGCCGCGACTAAGCAGTCGCGGAAGGCCGACGCGCGGTCGCCTCGGCCAACCGGGCTTCCAGCGCTTCAATGGGGCCGCGACTAAGCAGTCGCGGAAGGCTTCCCCTCTGCGAGGGCGGGGAGAAGAAGGTTCATGCTTCAATGGGGCCGCGACTAAGCAGTCGCGGAAGGTTCAGGAGGGGATGCACGTCGAGGCGATCCAGTTCTCGCTTCAATGGGGCCGCGACTAAGCAGTCGCGGAAGGGCTGGGCTCCTCGCCGGCGGTACCGGCGTCGAAGATGCTTCAATGGGGCCGCGACTAAGCAGTCGCGGAAGGGCGTCGTGCCGCGCGATCGCAAGAGCGCTGGGCGTGCTTCAATGGGGCCGCGACTAAGCAGTCGCGGAAGGCGCGCCCGTCCAAGTATGCAATTTTCAAGGAGCTTTCCAGGGGAATTCGAGAGGTAGCGACCGGCGGTGACCCGACCGCGGTCCGGGTCGATCCTCCTATGTCGGATTTGCTCGGTCAATCAGGGGGTTGCGGCGATTCGAGCGACCACCGGGAATCGCGCCGCACCTCGGCGCTCGAAGTGAACGGCGAACGCCGCCGTGCCGTCAGCGAGTCTCGAAGCCGGGCAGGGCGTTGATCTCGCCAGTGACCACGCGGGCCATGAGCCGGGCTTGGATCTCGAAGACGCGCCGGTAGCTGACGCGGTAGCCAAAGATGGGGTGGCTGACCAGCGTATCGATGCGCTGCTCGTAGGCTCGAATCAGTCCCTTCCTGCCGCCGCTCGTCATCACCACGGCACCGCCAACGCGGATGAAGTCGTGGGGCTGAACCATCCGGGTATTGATCGCCGTCAGCACCGCCGAGTCGGCCACGAGCGGCCGGAATCCCTCCATGAGATCGAGCGCGAGAGCCGGACGGCCGAAGCGGGGCTGATGGTAGAAGCCCATGAACGGGTCGAAGCCGACGATGGAGCAGGCGATCGTCAGATCGCGGGTCAGCAGACTGTACGCGAACGACAGCATCGCGTTCACGGGATCGCGCGGCGGGCGACGATTCCGAAGCCGGAAGTCGAACTCGATCCGCCCGGTCTCGTCCTCGAGCTTGATCATTCCGGGCAGCGCCGCGAAGTAGACCCGAGCACCGTTGCCCTCGACGCCGAGCAGCTCGTCGAGCGATTCCGCGCGCAGCGCCTGCTCGGAGAGGCGCTTGAGCGCTGCCAGGGCCAAGCGCGGCGGCTCGGTGTGGTTGCGCTTCAAGAGCGTGCGCTGGTTCCTGATCTTCGTCGAGACGATGCTGCGGGCGACCGCGAGGCAGAATGCGGCCTCATCGGCGCGCCGGAACTGATCGCGGCGGAGGAAGACGTTCTTGAGCCCGATCCCCTGCGTCACGCCGTAGAACCAGCCGCCGAACGAGAAGTGTGCGATTGGCTTGTCGAGGCGGCAGAGGCCGTGGATCGCGGCGGCGGTGAGCTGATTGTTGCCGAAGACGCTCACGTGCGAGATCTCGTTGAGGCGGACTTCCTGCAGGACCTTGCCCTTCTCGCGAATGCGCAGCACCTCGCTGGTGCGTCCGATCGAGAGCCCGTTGCCGTTGACGTAAAGCGGGCGCAGGTCGTCGCGGGCTGGCACCAGGCGACGGATCGGCTGATCGGTCGTCTCCGATACGAGCTCGAGCGGTAGATCGTCCTGGTCGCCCGGGAATAGCGGGAGCTGCCGGGATCCGGGCGCACCGATCTCGCCGAGGGCCTCGGTCTCGTCAGGCAGGCAGATGCCGACGAGCGAGCAGCGCGGGCACTTCGGTGAATCGACGAGCGGTGGCGGAATTCGCGGGGAGCGAGCCGTGGCGCGTGCGCGATCGAGCGTTTCGGTCGCTTCCGCGGTCAGGGCGTCGTCGATCGGGACGCGCACGCGCTGCCGCGTGCGGTCGTAGTAGAGCACCGCCTCGTCGCACGTGTAGCCGTTGGCGCGCAGAACGAGCGCCTGGGCGGCGACCTGAATGCGATCCGCGGGCCACGGCTCGGGGCCCTCGGGGGTATCGCGCGGTGCGCCGCGCTTGTAGTCGACCGGCGTTGCACGATCGCCGCTGCCCTCGACGATGTCGATCTTGGCGATGATCCCGAGCGTGTCGCACGTCAGCTCGACGGATCGCGCATGGAACCGCTCTTCTCCGTCATCGGGAGCGGGCAGCGGATCGGTCTTGCCGTCGATCTTCTCGTGGCGCTGCGCGCCTTCGATCGTGTCGAGGTTGTGCGCGAACAGGCCTTCGACCCACTCGTAGTAGAAGAGCCGCGGGCAGTAGGTGAACTCGTTGAGCATCCGGGCCGGCAGATGCTCCGGGAGATCGGCCTCGCGAGGGTTCTTCCTCGCTGGTCCGCGCGGCGCTCCGTTCCGCGGGGGCGGCGCGCCCTGCGGGCGTGGCTTGACGGCCGACGATGAGGGCCGGTTGCGCTTGACCATCAATCCTCTCCGTCGATCACGATGCATGGGGCATCGATCGGTGCGTACGGCTGGCCGAGCGCGGTGATGACGCGGTCGCCGCGGCCTTCGGTCGGACCGAGATCCACGAACAGGACCTGATCCTCGCCGTGGTGGATGATCTTTCCGAGCTCGTGCCTGCAACGCGCGAGGTCGCTCGGCGTCCATTGGCACTCGAAGACCGAGTACTGCAGGTGATCGCCGTAGTCGCGCATCGTCTTGAAGACGGCGCGGAGGCGCTTGTCGTCGCAGATGTCGTAGCAGACCAGGTATGTGTTCCTCATGGGGATCCGCCTCCCGGATCAGGTGGATGACCTTCGCACGCGGATCGCGCTATCCGTGACCACGGCCGTGACGAACGACGGGCCGGACGACAGCTCCGTCACCGCACGAATGGACGCCTCGCGCACGGCTTTCGTTCCGGAGGCGTGCAGGCGGAGCACGATGATGGGAGGCAGATCCGTGCTGGCGTGCGCGGCGAGGCTGCCACGGACGCCCTTGTCGAGCGTGATCAGAGTGCGGCGTTCGCGCCTGGCGGCACCGAGGACAACCTTGTCCGACCGGCCGGCGAGACCCTCCTGCACGACGGTATCGACGTCGTGCCCGTGGTCACGCAGATCGTCGGCGGCCTCGGCGGGTAGGTTCTCGTCGAGCTTGAGGCGCATGGGCGATCAGGGGGATGACCTGCTCTTCGTGCGCGAGGTCCGCGGCGTAGGCGAGCGCTGCACGGACGTGCGCGGGGCGGAGGGTTGGGTAGGAGCGCAGGAGCTCCTCTTCGGTGGTTCCCTCGGCGAGGGAGTCGAGGATGACGGCCACGGGGATGCGGGTGCCGCGGGCGCAGAGAGCGCCGCTCATGACGTCGCGTTTGGCGACGAGGTGCTTGATCCACGTGGGGGGCATCGTCAGATGGCCGGTATCGTGCCGTCGTGCGCCGTCTGAACGCAAGCGGTCCCGATTCGATTGGATCGGGATGAGACGTCGGGCGAGAGCTCGGGGGGGGGGTGATAGCCAGCGGTTGTCTGTCGCGGCGGCTATGGACGCCAGCATTCCTGGTCGGCACGTGGGCGGTGGGTCGGGGGGCTCCGGCGCTATCGGATCAGTTCGTGTTTGGGGGTTTGTCATTCCAAGATCTGTCCGGCTATCAACGGCACCGCTGCCGACAACATGCCCGATCTCGACCCGGAAATAGAGATGAAGCACCCGCAACGTTTCATGATCGACGCGCAGTCCTGCGGTTGGGACGGACGCCATCATGCTGGGTAGCTTGCGAGAGGAGTCCTTTGCGGAGTTCTTCACGGCCGCGACGGGTGGGTTGACACCCTACGGCTGGCAGCGCCTGGTCGCCGTCGATGGCCTGCCCGATACTCTCTCTGTTCCAACGGGTCTCGGTAAGACGGAGGTCGCGCTCGCGTGGGCGTGGCGCCTGCTTGTCGACATGAGGCCGGAGCCGCTGCACCTCGTGGTCTGCCTACCGATGCGCAGCCTGGTCACTCAGACCGTGCAGCGGTTGAAGACCTACTTCGACGTCCTCAAGTTGAAGAAGCCCGAGATCGACGTCGCAGTCCATCAGCTCATGGGCGGCGCCATCGATGACGAGTGGGTCGGCCACCTTGATAGGCCATGGGTGCTCGTCGGCACGCAGGACCAACTTCTCTCGCGCGCTCTGAACCGTGGCTACTCCGTGAGCCGCTTCGAGTGGTCGGTTCACTTCGGGCTGCTCAATAACGACTGTCGGTGGCTGATCGACGAGGTCCAGCTTATGGGACCGGGCCTGTGGACGACGTCGCAGCTCGACTGGATGCGGCGCAAACGGTTCGAGTCGCTGAAGCCGTGCCCGACGACGTGGATGAGCGCCACCGTAGGCACGTCGTTCCTCAGCACCACGGATAGAGTGCGTGATGCACTCGCCGAGCCATCGAACGAGCAGATCGCATTCGAAGACAAGCTCAAGACCGCGCTTGAGGGTGACGCAGGACTCAAGTGGTGGCGCGCGGCGATGCGGCCTCTGGCGTGGTGGCAGCCAGAGGCAGCCGCACAACCGACGACCGGCGCAGGCAAGACGCGAGGCGCGGCAAAGTCCGCCGAAGCGACGGCAGTCACGCCCGATGCCATCGCTGCCTCCGTAAAGGCGAAGCACGTGGCTGGCACGCTCTCGCTCGTCATCTGCAACACCGTCCACATGGCACGCGCGGTACTTCGCGCGTTGTCTTCGGTCGACCACAAGGTGCTCCTCACGTCGCGGTTTCGTCGCGAGGACCGCGCACGGCACGAGCAGCGCCTTATCGACTTCGACGCCCAGCGGAAGGCGGGCGCGCTGCCAAAGCATGATCCGGGCCTAATCTGCGTGAGCACGCAGGTCATCGAAGCGGGCGTGGATATCTCGGCGCATCGTCTCTTCACCGAGCTCGCGCCGTGGCCGTCGATGCTGCAGCGCCTGGGTCGATTGAACCGAAAGGGAGACGACCAGGACGCTCGGGCTTGGGTCTGGGAGACGCCGAAGGAAGGCGGCAACAAGAAGGTCGAGCGCATCGGGCCGTACGAAGCCGCAGATATCGATCGCGCCAAGAAGCTTGTCGAAGCTTTCGTCCCGCTCTCTCAAGACAAGGCATTCTCGGAGGTCATCGCTGGGCTGAACGCGAGCAAGCAGAAGGAAGTGACCGAGGCACTGCAGCCAAAGCTGAGCCCGCTGCCACGCGCCCTCGATGTCCACGGGCTCTTCTCCACCGAGCGTGACGTCCACGGTGGGTTTACCGACGTCAGCGCCTTCGTGCGCGGCACCGATCCCGACCTCGACGTGACTGTGTTCTGGCGCGACTGGCCTGGCGACAACCCTCCGCATGGCGACGACCTCGACGGCCCGTTGCTGGAGCCCGCGAAGGAGGGGTGCCCTGTCTCCTTCGTTCGCGTCCAGAAGATGCTCGAGAGCAGCAAGGCCAAGGCGTGGTTGTGGGACGACGAGAACGATCGCTGGGAGCGCGTGAACCACTGGGACATCCGCCCTGGCATGCTCGTCATGCTGAAGCGCGACGTTGGCGGCTACGACGAGACCGAAGGGTGGACGGGGGACAAGTCGGACGTGCTCGCCGAAGTGCCGCGCGCCGGACGCGGCGCGACCCTGCGCGACGACGCGTGGACCGAGGTCGGCTACTGGTCGAAGCTCGAAGACCACCTCAAGGACGCAAGACGTGAAGCCGAGAAGCTGTGCGCCGCCCTCTCGCTGACGGGCGACATGCGAAGGGCCGTCGTCGAAGCATCCGGCCTCCACGATCTCGGCAAGGCCCATCCGCAGTGGCAGGCCGCGTTGCCCGATCGCTCCGGCATCCCCGATGCGCTGCTCGCCAAGAGCCCGCGCATCGTCGCCGCCGATGTATGGGGTGACGCATGCGCGGCCCGCGCAGCGTTCGCCAAGCTTCGACCGCAGGCTCATTCACTGCCGGATGAAGCCCCACGGCGCGGTCGTAAGGACGTCGTTCGTCTGCGGTGGGCGATCGACGACAGGCTCAGCGACGCCGAGGTGAAGTCGCTACGGGCCGTCGCTGGTGTTCGCTGGGCAGGCCACGTTCAGTTCCGACCCGGCCTTCGCCATGAGGTCGCCTCTGCCCTCGCGATGTGGCGGAAGTACAGCGACAGAAAGACGAAGCCGTATCCGGCGCTTGCGGTCTATTTGGCGGCTACGCACCACGGAAAGGCGCGCACCGTGATGCGCTCAACGACGGGCGAAGGCGATGACGTCTTCGGCGTGCGGAGCGAGCCGAGCTTGCTCGTCATCGGCAACGATCAGTGGCCGCTCGACTTCTCGATCGCAAAGGACGGTGCCGAGGGACGATGGGAGGGTGACGAGTTCGTGTTGATCGGGCACGGGTGGACGGGCCTCGTCGCCGATCTGCTTGGCCCGTGGCGGCCCGAGGAGAGGAGCGACGCCGACGCCGTACCGGAGGGCGAGCCGAGGCAACTCGGTCCCTTCGCCCTGGCGTATCTCGAAGCGCTCGTCCGCATCGCGGACTGGCGCGCGAGCGGGCAGCCGAGCGCGAGCACGAAGCCGAGCGAGGTACGCGATGGCCGCTGAACTTCGGCTTCCGGTGCTGGCGTTGCCCGGTCCGTCGCCCGATAGCCTCGGCAACTACCTCGCCTCGCTCGGCCTCTTGCGGGTGCTGTCTCGAAGGTGGCCGAGCACGCGGATCGCATGGCGAGACGAGGTGCTGCAGGTGGTCGGTGGCCCGACGACGCTCGATGAACTGCTCGAGGAGCTGGTGCGGATCGCAAATACGCAAGTCGAGTCGGAGGTCAGCAAGCGCGAATGGGCCCAGTACGACAAGGCGTGGTCCGACGCGCAGAAGAAGGGCACGAAGGCCAAATCGGGCGCACCACTCGCCCTCTGGCAAGCAGAGGCCCAGGAGGCCCAGCTTCCGTTCTTCGCTGCCCACGCAGTGCCCCACGCTCGCGTGAGCTTCAACCCGCTCCTTGGCAGTGGCGGCAACGCGGGTCGCCGCGACTTCGCGGCGGGCTGGCAGAAAGCCGTCGACGCCCTCGCGGTCGCGCCAAAGCGGGCGAAGGGACGTGGGAAAAGGAAAGCGGAGGCCAACGCCAACAGCGCAGTTCCTTCGGATGAAAGAAGGAATGAGCTGCAGGCCCTGCTCCTCGGGCACCCCGTCACGTGGATGGTCGAGAAGCTCGCCGCAGGCTCTTGGTTTAGCGAAGCAACGAAGCTCTACAACAGCGGTCAGTCACCCGCGCGTGAGGGACAAATCTCTCCGTGGGCGATGGTTCTTGCCTGCGAAGGCCTGGCCTTCCTCGCGGGCGGCGCGTCTCGACGCCTCGGGGCTCGATCCGCGCGCGCCGTCGGCTCCTTCCCGTTCATCACTCAGCCCATCGCTGCGAGCGCTGAGAAGGAAGCAGACCGACTTCGTGGCGAGATCTGGACCCCGCTGTGGAGCCGACCGATGTCGCTTGCCGAGGCGGGTACGCTGTTCTCGCGTGGGCGCGCTGAGCTGCATGGGCGTGGAGCGCTCACACCCGCTGCGTTCGCGACGGCCATCCGTGAGCGCGGTGTGGACGCCGGGGTCAGCGAGTTCCGCCGCTACACCCTGGGACGAACGACGAGCTCGAACACGTTCGAGCCCCGGCTGGAGGCTCGCTTCTCACTGGAGATCGGCGCTGACGCACGCCTGGCCGGCTCGTCGACACTCGAGCGCGTCACCGCCCTGATCGAGCACCGAGGCTTTCCGCGAGACGGCAAGCGCTTCGTGGGACTTCGTGGGCCCATCGAGTCAGCACTCCTCGATGTCGCTTCTGAGCCGCACCGCTCTGAAGCGGGCATCGCCCTGCTCGACGCGGTCGTCAGCGCGCTGGATCGCATCGACCGCAACCGGAGCTTCCGCGAGGGCAAGGTCCGCTGGGAACCGCTGCCGCTCGAGTGGCTGCCTTCGCTGTTCGCTGATGAACAGCCCGGCGTCGAGGCACGGCTCGCCTTGTCGCTCGTGTCGGCCTTCTCGGTCACAGAGCCCTTCGCCACGTATCGTTTCGGCGTCGAGTGGAAGTACGGCCAGACCTACGCGAACTACACGCACACGGAGCGTCCTCCGGCGCGCTGGGTTTGGGGACCTGGCGAGCTGGCTCGGGTCCTTGCCGTCGTGTTGTCGAGAAGACTCCTCGATCAAGCGGCGGACGCGGACAGGCCCCATCAACGTGGCCGCGCCCCTCTTGCGGCGACGACGTCGCAGGTACGGCATTGGCTCGCCGGTGATCTCGACGAGTTGCTATTCGCGGCTTGGCTCTCGAGACTCGCGCTCTTCGACTGGAGAAGGGTTCCGCAAGGGGTTCGCGCGCTCATCCCAAGGGACGACAGTACGCCCCGAGCCGATGGCGAACTGGCCTTGCTCGCGCTCCTCCAACCGCTCATCGACCAGCGCCCCTTGATCATCCGCGATCTGTCTCCGAACGATCTGTTGTCAGGGGAGACGGGTGCTCGAACGACGGAGGCCGCGCGCTCGCTCGTCACGCTGATCCGCTCCGGCAACCTCGGCGCTGCACTCAGGCTGGCGAGTAGTCGCCACGCGATGGCTGGTGCGCGCCTCGCGACGTTCGATGTGTCATTCGCCACGCACCACCCCGACCGCCTCGCCGCGGCCCTGCTGTTCACCATCTCGGACCGCGATCGAGCGGGCCTGTTCGAACGCTGGCTTCGTCCTCGACGCCGGCCACAAAGAGGAGAAGCACATGTCTGAAGCAGAGAAGAAGAGTCCGCCGAAGAAGCTCACGCCCGCCGACGTTCTGAAGGGCGAGTCGCCGCTCGTCCTGACCGCAACGCTCGAGCCGATCGTCGGCGACCGGTTCCAGCCCGCCGGGTTCCCCGAGATCGGCCACGTCATCTACAAGGCCCCGCGCAAGAACGGCAGCACCGAACATGTCTGCATCGTCGACAGCGCGGCGAGCATGGCCAACCATCTCGAGTCGGTCTGCCAGCGTGGCGCGCACGATCTGGACCTCGTCGATGAGCTCAACGGGATGCCCTACATTCGCTGCGTCACGGGCGATCTCGTCCATGGCAAGCTCCCCAGCGACAAGCGCGAGACGATCGTCACCAGTCTCACTGAAGGCCACCGCATCGCCTCGTCCTACTTCCTGGATGGCGCAGCGCTGAAGATCGACGGCGCCAAGGGCGACGGCAAGTTCGAGGGAGAGCTCATCACGAAGTTCGGCATCGTCTTGCCCGGAAGCTCGAAGGCGCACCCGCCACCCGAGAAGTGGTGGGACGTGTTCAAGACTATCTTCGAGATCGATCCGAACTCCCTCGTTCACGGCGTTCTGTTTCCGCAGTGGCAGATCAAGATCCCGCGTGCTCTCACCGCTCACCTCGAGGCCTTCGGCGCGGGTCGCGTCGATCGCTCCGGCGTGAAGTTCGATCGGCTCGGCAAGACGACGTCCGGTCAGCCGATCTTTGCGGTCGATGACGCGACCGCCGAGTCGATCCGCGCGACGTTCGTGCTCGACGTCAGTCTCATCCGATCGTTCGGGCGCAAGAAGGGCGCGAACACGCTCGGCCTCTCGGAGAAGCAGCAGGAGTTCCTCGTCGCGCTCGCGCTTTGGAAGGTCCAGAGGCTCCTTGCATCGCCCTTCCGCTTCCGGTCCGGCTGTCATCTCCGACGCACGACCCTCACGAACTACGAGCAGGAAGTGGAGATTGAGGTCAACATCACGCAGGCGATCAAGGATGCTGGCCTCGACCAGCGGTCCGTCACCGATGTGTTCTGGCCTCGAGAGGAGCTGTATCGCGAGGGCCAGGCTGATGCGGCCAAGGGCGCCGAGGAAGACGAGGCATCGGAAGAGACCGAGGGATGAAGATCGTCCTCCGACAGGAGTTCCCGCTTGGGCGCTTCCACGCCACGCCGTGGCGCGTGAACCCATTCGACGATTCTCACGGCGAATGGCCGCCGAGCCCATGGCGCCTCGTTCGCGCTGTCACCGCGCGCTGGTACCAGTGGGCGCGCGAAGCGGAAGGGGAGCCCGTCGCGCAGCTCGAGAAGCTGCAGAGTGCCCTGTGCAAGAGCACCTACGCGTTCCATTTGCCACCCGACGCGAGGAACGGAACCCCGCTGAGGCAGTACCACCCGACCGATTTCGGTTGGCGACCGGCCGAGAAGAAGAAGGCGGGAACGCGCAGCTACGGCACCAGCCTCGTGCAGGACAACTACTGGTGCGTGCCGCCGAAGACTCCTGTGTGGTGGTTCATCGAGGGCGATGACTGGGTCGACGAGTTGCAGGCGGTGCTCGCCCGGTGCCTCGAGCGCATGATCTACTTCGGGCGTGCCGAGACGCTCACGCGCATTCGCGTGGCGGGCTCGGCCGACGAGATTCCTGAGGCCAACTGCACACTCGCCGACAGGCGTACGGCGGGCGCAGTGCCCGTGCTGGCGCCGCTCGAAGAGGCCACGCGCGAAGACATCGAGCGGACGACCGACAACCCCGAAGCCGTGAAGCGAGCTGTTCCGCCCGGCGCACAGTGGCTCTACGCGGGGCGACCCGAGCGGCCTGCAGCCCGCGAGCGCCGTCGCGTGCCGGAGCATCGCCCTGACTGTCACCTGATGCAGTTCGCCATTGGCTGGAACGTTGCCCCTGAGCCTCGCGCGCTTGTGCGACTTACGTCTCGATTTCGTGGGGCTGTGCTCCGTGAGTTGCTGAGGCTGAAGACGCGTGATGCTTCGGTCAACTGGACGAGAGCCAGCCGCGATGTGCGCGAGGCGGTCGCCGACATGACCGGAAAAGACGCGAATGGCGACGCGCTGAAAGGCCATCGCCACACGGAGTTCCTTGCGTGGTGCGAAGTCGACCAAGCGACGCGCCTCCTTGTCTGGCGTGGCTCGCGCGCGTTCAATGCCGACGAGCAGGAGGCGATCCTGCTCGCAGCCGCGCGCGACGTGTCGTGGGCAGCAGCAGGCTCGGAGTCCGACGAATGGAAGGTGCGACTTGTCCCTCTCGATCGAGCGGTTCCGCCACCGCCGGGATTCGGCAGCCAATCGTCGAAGGTCTGGGAGTCGGTGACGCCGTACGTCCCTCCGCGCCATCACCTTCGCGGTGGGAAAGAGCGCGAGGGCGAGTCGATGGCTGAACAGATCCGCCGCGAAGTTCAGGGGCGAAAGCTCGCGCAAGATGTCGAGGTCGAGCTGGTGGGCACGCCTCAGTGGGTTTCGGTGCACGTACCTCGTCGGGAGGCGAACAAGCGCGCGCTCATCGGGGATCGCCGAGGTCAGAGAGTCCGGTTGCGCTTCAGCACGCGGGTAGCCGGTCCCATCCGCCTCGGGCACTCCAGCAGCTTCGGCTTGGGGCTCTTCCGCCCCGTCGAGGAGCCCGACCAACCGTGACCACTCTCGCCGCTCTCCAAACGCTCATCGCCCAAGGCGAGTCCGAGACGCTCGAGCTCAAGCGCTCGACCGCCGAGCTAAAGCGCGCCGGCGAGACGCTGTGCGCCTTCTTGAACGGCGAGGGCGGGAAGGTACTGATCGGCGTCGCACCCGACGGCAAGCTCGTGGGCCAGGACGTCGCCGACATCACGCTCCGCGACATCGCGGCGATGCTCGGCCGCTTCGAGCCGCCGGCACGCGTCGAGATGAGCCGGGTGGCCGTCGAGAACGGTCGGCAAGCGATCGTGCTCGAGGCCGTGCCCTCCAAGCAGTTCGCGCCGTTCGTCTTCGAGTCGAAGCCGTACAAGCGCGTGGGTTCGACCACCACCGTGATGTCACAGGACGAGTACGCGCGCCTGCTCCTCGATCGCAATCACAGCCGGCATCGCTGGGAGAACCAGCCGGCTGCGGGCGTGCGCCTCGAAGACCTCGACCGCGAGGAGATCCTGCTTACGCGCGCCACCGCCATCGAGCAGCGGCGTCTCTCGGCCGGGACGAGCATGGACGTCGGCGATATCCTCGACCGGCTCGGCCTGCGCATCGACGGGCAGGTCACGCACGCCGCGCAGATGCTCTACGGGACGACGTTTCTCCCGGACTACCCACAGGCGCTGCTCAAGCTCGGACGCTTCCGCGGCACGAGGATCACCGGCGACATCCTCGACAACAAGCAGGAGTACCTGCACGCGTTCGCGATGGTCCGCGAGGCGATCGCGTGGCTCGACCGGACGCTGCCGCTGTCCGCGCGCTTCCCGAAGGGCGCCATCAACCGCGAGGACCGGCTGCCCGTGCCCGCGGAGGCGTTGCGCGAGATCGTCATCAACGCCGTCATCCACCGCGACGTGAGCAACCAGAGCTCGTACGTCGCCATCGCCGTCTTCGACGACCGCATCGAGATCCACAGTATAGGCGACTTCCCGACGGGTATTCGCGCCGAGCTGCTCACGCAGGAGCACCGCTCGATCCCTCGCAATCCGCTCATCGCTGGTGCGTTTCACCGTACGGGTGCCATCGAGGTGTGGGGCAGGGGCACGAACCGGGTCGTCGATGCCTGCCGCGCGTACGGTATCGCTGACCCGACGTTCATCGAGGCGTCGGGCGCCGTCACGGTGACGTTCAAGGCCGACGTCGTCGCCGGAGCAGGGGACTTGGTGCCGAAGCGGCATCAAGTCGGCACCAAGTGGGCACTAAGTCCGCACCAAGTCCAAGTCCTCACGCTCGCGAAACTTCCGCGTGCATTGGCGGAATTGATGGGACCTTCAGGACGATCGGATCGGACCAAGTTCCGGGACCAAGTCGTCGCCCCCCTCCTCGGCGCGGGGCTCCTCGAGATGACCATCCCCCACAAGCCGCGAAGCTCCAAGCAGCAGTATCGAACGACCGACGCCGGGCGCGTGGCGCTCGCGTCGGTGAGAGACGCATGAGCGGGACGAGCGTCGCCTCGGGCCGAAATCTTGTGGGGTCGATCCGAGGATAGGGCCCTGAACCGAGTGCCCATGACCAACCAC
Source organism: Candidatus Binatia bacterium (assembly GCA_019749875.1). Classification (GTDB taxonomy): domain Bacteria; phylum Desulfobacterota; class Binatia; order UBA12015; family UBA12015; genus VGTK01. The sequence goes on from JAIEPK010000509.1 coordinate 18,212, forward strand.
GTCCCAGTGGACGACGCGACGCGCGCCGACTTCTGCCGTCGCCACGGCATCGTCAAGCTGTCTCTGTTCGGCTCCACGCTGAACGGAACAGCCCGCCCGGACAGTGACGTCAACCTTCTCGTCGAGTTCGAGCCCGATTCCGTTCCGGACTTGCTGGACCTCGTGGAGATGGAGCAGAGGCTCTCGGAGCTGGTCGCGCGCCCTGTGGACCTGCGCACCGCGGCAGATCTATCGCGTTACTTCAGAGACGAGGTCGTCCGCACGGCGGAAGTGCAGTATGCCCGAGGATGACCGAATCCGCCCCGCGCATGACCCACGTGTCCGCGGACGTCAACCTGTCAGCAAGTAGCAAAGCGTCGCCGGCGCGAGGCGTCTGCGGCCCCGCCTCACCGCCGATGCACGACCACCGGCAGCTTCGCGTACCCCTTCACGAAGTTCGAGCGGATGCGCTCCGGCGCCCCGACCACCTCCACATGACGGAAGCGCGCCAGCACCTCCTCCCACAGCACGCGCAACTGCATCTCCGCGATGCGGCTGCCCATGCAGAAGTGCACGCCGCGCCCGAACGCGAGGTGCTCGCGCGCGTTCTCGCGGTCGATGAGGAACGCGTTCGGGTTCGCGAAGACATCTTCGTCGCGGTTCGCCGACACGTACCACATCGCCACCTTGTCGCCGGCGGCGATCCTCTTGCCGGCGAGCTCGGTGTCCTGCGTGGCCGTGCGGCGCATGTAGGCGAGCGGCGTCTGCCAGCGGATGATCTCGCTCGACATGTTGGTGATCAGCTCGGGGTGCGCGCGCAGCTTGTCGTACTGCTCGGGGTTCTCGTTCAGCGCCAGCACGCCGCCGGAGATCGAGTTGCGCGTGGTGTCGTTGCCGCCGACGATCAGCAGCACCAGCGTGCCGAGGTACTCCATCGGCTCCATGTCGCGCGTGGCCTCGGAGTTGGCGAGCGCGGTCACGAAGTCGATGCGCCCGTTGGTCGGCGCGTTCTGGCGCTCTTTCCAGAGGGCACCGAAGACGTCGAGGCACTCCATCAGCGCCACGCGGCGCTCCTCCTCGGTCACGCCGAGAAAGCCGACCAGCTCCGGGCTCGCGGTCGCCATGTCCGACCAGAACGTGAGCTTGCGGCGCTGCTCGTAGGGAAAGTCGAACAAGGTCGCGAGCATGCAGGTGGTGACCTCGATCGACACGCGGTCGACCCAATCGAAGGTCTCGCCGACGGGCAGCTCGTCGAGGATCTCGGCGATGCGCCGGCGGATCAGCGGCTCGAGGAACGTGATGTTGCGCGGTGCCGCGACCGGCTGCACGACCTTGCGGTGCGCGTCGTGCTTGACGCCGTCCATGGTGATGAAGCCGGCCTCGAGCGGAAAGTCGGGCGGCGGGTCACCGAGCACGATGCTGTGCGCCGAGGAGAAGATCTCGGGCTGCTTCTCGACGGTGAGGACGTCCTCGTAGCGGGTCACAGACCAGAACGGTCCGAAGTCGCTCGCCGGGCAGTAGTGGACCGGATCTTCCCTCCGCAGCCGCTCGAAGTAGCCCCAGTGCGTGTCGGTCTCGAACAGCTCCGAGTCCGACACGTCGATGCGCTCGAGCGGGATCGAGTACGGGTCGGCGCCGGCCTGGCCCTTCGACGGAACGGCGGTCGCGTCGCTCATTGGCTTCGTCCTCCGATGCGGACTCAAGCACGAACGGCGCGCGCCGACTACAGGCCACGTGCGTCCGGCACGGACGACCTCGGGCTACTGCAGCGGGAACGGAATGCGCACGTAGTCGTCGCCCTGCGCATGACAGCCGGTGCACGCGGCATTGCCCACGCCCTCGATCGGACGCGATCCGTCGGTGGTGCTGAACACCTCGTACCAGTACCAGCCGTTGCCGCCGGCGCTGTCGTCCTGCAGCTTGACCTCGACCGCCCAGCCGGTGAGCGTGCTGCGGTCCGCGGCGTACAGCTCCTTGACGGCGGCGGAGCCGGCCGGATGCGCGGCGCTGCCGGCGCCGAGGGACCGCTCGAGCGCACCGTTGACGAACGTCCGCACGGCGCCGCCGTGCGGACCCGCGGACGGGTGCACCGCCGTCTCGGCGGCGAAGCTCCGATAGCGACCGTCCTGCAGCCACGCGAACAGCTCGGCACTCGACGTCGGCACCGCGCCGGATGCGGCGGGCGGCGGCTCGAAGAACGCGGCCGGCAGCGTCACCGTGGCGAGGAACGTCCACTGCTCGGGTGTGCACGGTGCGACGCTGCACGCGTCGGCGCCGAAGCACGACAGCGCGACGTCGTCGCCGCCGGGCTGCTCCGCCGCACGCTCGCACCAGACGAAGGCAGCGGCGCCGCCGCCGGGGAAGAAGACGTTCCCCGTGACGACGCCGCTCGCGCGGTCGTAGCCGATCGCCCAGCGCTGGTCGCCGACGTCCTTGCTGATCAGGTTTTGCTTGCCGTCGGGGGTGACTTGCACGCCGCTCTGCGCGGCCGCGCCGCGGTGCGACAGCGCCACGGCGGCTGCCGCCAGGAGAAGCGTCGCGACGCGATGCCGGGGGCTACGGGTCCTCATGCCGGGCTTGGATGCCACGTCCGCCGGCGGGATACGACCGGACGCGCCGTCCGTCCGGCCGCATCCCGCGACCGATCAGTACGGGTAGCGGTAGGGCGTCGGCGTCGGTCCAGCGCTCGCGGTGTCGTCGGGCTCCGGTGTGTCGGTCGCTTCCGGCGTGTCGCTCGGCCCGGGCGTGCTCGACGGCTTCGGCGTGGTGCTGGGCATCGGGTCGTCGCCCGGCAACGCGAAGAACGACTTCGGCAGCGTCACGTCGTCGAGGAACGTGAATGCGGGACACGAGGTCTTGGAGCACGCGTCGGCACCCGAGCAGGCGAGCGTGACCGAGTCGCCGCTCTCGCCGGTCTGCGTGCAGAACAGGAACAGCGGTGCACCGCCGTCGGTCAAGAACACGTTGCCGGTGACCGTGCCGGTCGCGAGCTCGCGCGCGATGCTCCAGCGCTCGTCGCCGACGTCCTTGCTCACCAGCACGCGCGCTTCGTCCGGCGTGATCTGCACGCCCGACTGCCGGGCGCCGAGGCCCGCCGAGGTGGCGGGTCCGGTGGTGCCGCGCGCGTGCGCCGCGGCGCTGCGGATCGCGTTCGCGAGCGGCACCATGCTCGCCGGGGGCGTGAAGAAGGCGAGCGGCAGCGTCACCTCCGAGATGAACGCGAACGTCGGGCACGACGTCTCGGAGCACGCGTCGGCGCCGAAGCACGACAGCACGACGTCGTCGTCCTGCACGTTCTGCTGCTCACAGAACAGGAACAGCGGCGGGCCGCCGTCGGTCGAGAAGACATTGCCGGTGACGGTGAGACCGTCGAGGTTGCGCGTGATCGTCCAGCGCTCGCCGCCGACGTCCTTGTTGACCAGCACGCCGCTCTCGTCCGGCGTGATCTGGATGCCCGACGCGCGCGCGGCGTCGCACGCCGTCGACGCCGCGATCTCCACCGTCGCACCGGCGTTGTTGGTCGGGGTGGCGGTCTCGGCGCAGATGAAGTCCGCCGCGTTGTCGTCGGTCTCCGAGCGGCGCACGAGGCTGTGGCCCTCGGGGAGCAGCGAGGTCGGCGTGCCGACGTGGTCGGGTGTGGGACCGTCGTAGGTTCCGTAGGCGAGGCAGTCGACGTAGTTGTCGGGATCGGTATGGTCCCAGCTCGCCGGGTCCGGAGCGGCGATTCCCGGCGCGCCCCAGCACACCATGCCGCCGCCGAGCGGGATCGCAGCCGGCATGGTGAAGTCGGCCGTGAACCCGTGCGCGCTCTGGAAGGCGCCGGTGGCCGCGATCCAGCGTGCACCGTTGACCCCGTTCGCCACGTTGTCCGGCAGGACGAGGATGTCCTCGACGTAGGCGCCGTTCTCGTCGAAGGCCGCCAGCACGGCGTTCTTGGTCAGGTTCTGCGCGGCGAAGAGCATCTTCACCTCGATGAACTGCTGCTCGGGATCGCCATCGAGGCTCGCCAGCACCTCGTCGATCACCGAGATGTGGAACAGCGCGTGGCTCCGCGCGGGCGAGCCGACGATCGCGAGCGCGCAGGCCGCGATCCCCATCAGCCGACGACCGATTCGCATGGTGTCCCCCCGGGTGGCCCGACCGACGCCGGGCACGTGCGGCGCGTCTCCACGCGCTCCGAAGGCGCGAGTCAAGCGTGGCGCGGGGGATCGGTCAACCCGCTGGCGCGCGTTGCGGTCGATCGACGCTGGGCCATCTCCCCCAGCATCTGTCGCGCGACGCTGCACGCGCTCAGGCGGCAGAGGTCTCGGGCGCCGGCCAGCGCGCGTCGCGCTTCTCGATCACGCGCCGCAGGGCCGCCTCGAGCTCGTTCAGCTTGAGCGGCTTGCCGAGGTAATCGTCCATGCCGGCGGCGAGGCAGCTCTCGCGGTCGCCCTCCATCACGTTCGCGGTGAGCGCGATGATGTGCAGGTGCTCGCCGGTGTCCTGCTCGCGCGCGCGGATCGCGCGCGTCGCCTCGGTGCCGTCCATGCCGGGCATCTGCAGATCCATGAGCACGCAGTCGAAGCTCTGCTCGCGGACCGCGTCCACCGCCCGGGCGCCGTCGTCGACCACCGACACGCGGTGGCCGCAGCGCTCCAGGGCGCGCACCGCGACCTTTTGATTGATGCGGTTGTCCTCGGCGAGGAGCACGTGCAGCGGCTTCGCGGCCGGCGCGCGCGGCGCCTCGGCCGGCGGCGGCAGAGGCAGCGGGGCCTCGCCCGGCACGCCGACCTTCTCGACCGGCACCGTGAACCAGAACAGGCTGCCGCGTCCGACCTGGCTGCTGACGCGCAGCTCGCCGCCCATGAGCGAGACGATGCGGCTCGCGATCGCGAGCCCGACGCCGGTGCCGCCGAAGCGGCGCGCATGGCTGCCGTCGACCTGCGTGAAGGCGTGGAAGATCGCCGACTGCTGCTTGCCGGGGATGCCGACGCCGTTGTCGGAGACCGCGATGCGCAGCACGCAGCGATCGCCCGCGTCGCGCACCGCCGAGACGTCGATCGAGACCCAGCCGCCTTCCGGCGTGAACTTGCGCGCGTTGCTGAGGAGGGCGGCAAGCACCTGTCGGATGCGTACCGCGTCGCCGCTGACGCGCTCCGGCAGGTCGCCCGCGAAGTGCGTGGTGAAGTGGATCTGCTTGTCCGTCATGGCGGGCTCGTGCAGCGTCGTCAGGCTCGTGATGCAGGGATGGAGCGCGAACGGCGTGGCCCGGATCACCAGCCGACCCGCCTCGGCATTCGACAGGTCGAGGATGTGATTGACGATCTCGAGCATGAGCTCCGCCGAGCTCTTGACCGCGGCGAGCTGCTCGCGCCGGTCGGCATCCCGCTCTCCGGCGATCAGCAGCTCGCTCATGCCGAGGATGCCGTTCATCGGCGTGCGCAGCTCGTGGCTCATCGTGGCGAGGAACTCGCGCTTCGCCTTCGCGGCGGTTTCGGCCAGCTCCTTCGCGACGGCGAGCTCGTCCACCTTCTGATGGAGCTGCTCCTCGAAGACGTCGATCTCGGTCATCATGTGGCGCAGCGCGCGTGCCAGATCGCCGACCTCGTCCGGCCTCTCGATCGACGGCAAGGCCACGTCCTTCTCGCCGCCCGCGTAGCGGCCGACCGCGTCGCTCATCTGCTCGATCGGTCCGATGAAGCGCGGCAGCAGCCGGTACAGGATCGCGACGAAGGCGCCGAGCACCGCGACGAACGCGATCACGGTGTACGTCAGCTGCCGGCGAAACGCGGCGTTCACCGAGCGCAGGGAGAGCAGCACCGTGACCTCGCCGAGCTTGGTGGCGCCGTCGCGCAGGATCGGCACGCGCGCGCGCACCGACGCGTCGGTCGGCAGCTCGGTGCCGATGCTCGCGACGCGTTCGCCGTGCTCGTCGTCGACCCACGCCGCGGCCACGCCGTCGTTCTGATACGCGGCGGTGAGCAGCCCGATCACCTGATCGGTGTCCACTTCCCACATCGGGTAGGCGAGCGAGCTGGCGAGGACGTCCGCGGTGCCGTCGGCGCGGGCATACAGGGACCGGCGCAAGTCCCGGTAGGTCATGGTGAGCGCGGTCGCGAAGTACGCGACCGCGAGCAGCGATGCCGCCGCGACGAGGGCCGCGGTGAGGCGGACCTTCAGGCTTTGTCGTCGTTGCGGAGCGCGCTGGACCATCGCATGGACGGGACGGAGCCAGGCCTGCGCGCGGTGCTCAGCAGCCGCGCGGGCTCCTCTCCGACACCGGCCCGGTAATCGGCCCGGGGACGCACGGAGTTGAGAGCGATCATGTCAACGGTGGGAATGGCCGATAGCGAGCTCGCATGGTCGTCACGCGCACGGTGCCGGGGCGCTGCGCACGCTTCGTCGTCGGCGTGCTCGCGGTGGCATGCGCGCTGTCGTCCGCCGTCGCGTTCGCCCGCGCGGAGACCCTCACGCTGGTCGCGGACGCGTGGTGTCCGTACAACTGCACGCCGGGCGACGAGAAGCCGGGCTTCCTGATCGAGATCGCGAAGCGGGTCTTCGAGCCCGCGGGCTTCCAGATCGACTACAAGGTCATGCCGTGGGCGCGTGCGATCCGCGACACCCGCGCGGGACGCTACTCGGCGATCGTCGGCGCGATTCGCTCCGAGGCGCCGGATTTCCTCTATCCGGAAGACACCGGATTCGTGGCCGGCACGCAGTCGTACGTGAAGGCGGGCAGTCCGTGGCGGTACGGGGGGGAGACGTCGCTCGCCGACGTCACGCTGGGCGTGATCCTCGACTACTCGTACGGCGACGCGATCGACGCGTACCTCGGCCGGCACCGCGACGACCCGCGGCGCGTGCAGCTTTCCACGGGCGAGGACGCGCTCGAGAAGAACGTCGCCAAGCTCCTGCAGGGACGCGTGTCGGTGCTGCTCGAGGACCCGGCGGTCATGCGCTACTTCCTCGACCGCACCGGCCGGACCGACGCGCTGGCCCCGGCGGGCGCGCTCGCGAGCACCGAGGTGTTCATCGCCTTCGGACCGGCGGAGCAGCACGCGCTCGAGCACGCGCGCATGCTGACCGACGGGATGCGCCGGCTGCGCGCGAGCGGCGAGCTGGCGGCCATCCTCGCGCGCTACGGCCAGAGGCCGCCCGGCTCCTGAGCCGGCGGCCCCGTCGCCGCGCGCGC
>JAIEPK010000359.1 GCA_019749875.1 Candidatus Binatia bacterium
CGGCCGACCGAAGGGAGCGCGGGGAGTGGGGCCCCGCGCGGCTTTGCCGCGTGGGGCGAGGGGGCGCGTGCCCCCTCCGGCAGCCTGCTCACCCCCCTCCGCGCGCCCAGCGCGCGGCCGACCGAAGGGAGCGCGGGGAGTGGGGCCCCGCGCGGCTTTGCCGCGTGGGGCGAGGGGGCGCGTGCCCCCTCGTGGAATGGACGGGCCCCGCGCGGCTCTGCCGCGTGGAGCGAGGGGGCGCGTGCCCCCTCGTCGAATGGCCGGAGTCAACATGAAACGATCGCAGACCCCGAGATGCCCTGGCGAAGGAAGTGCAGCAGGTTTGCGCGGCACTCGCGGCGCGCGAAGCGCGCGGCGTGGGCACGGAGACGTTCCGGGTCGTAGCTGCTCTCGACGCGCAGGAACTCGCGCACGCCCTCGATCAGACCGGCCGCCGTCTGCTCGGCGAACAGGATACCCGTGCCCACGGTGTTGCCGTCGGTCGGGATCACGGTCTCGAGCGCACCGCCGCCCGCGAACGCGATCGTCGGGCGGCCGACCGCGGCCGCCTCGAGCGGCGTCAAGCCAAAGTCGTCGTAGCCCGGAAAGACCAGCGCACGTGCGCCCTGGTAGAGCGCGATCAGCTCCTCGTCCGAGCTCCAGCCGAAGAACGAGACGTTGGCCGGCGCCGTACGCCGCAGCCGCGCCGCCCCGGGTCCGGCACCCGCGACCACCAGCGGCAGCCCGAGCTCGCGGAACGCCTCGATCGCGAGCTCGAGGCGCTTGTTGGGCGCCGCCGCGCCGACCGACAGGAAGTAGCTGCCCGGGCCGCTCGCCAGCGGGACCGAGAACAGCTCGTCGTCGACCGGCGGGTAGATGACGCTCGAGTCGCGGTGATAGTAGCGGCTGATGCGCGCCTTGACGTGCTGCGAGATCGCCGCGAAGGCGTCCACGCGCGCCGCCGACGCGACGTCCCACATGCGCAGCCAGGGCGCCACGATCTGCCCCGCGACGCGCAGCGAGCGCGAGCCGCGCGCGTCGAAGTACTCGCCGTACGCGTCCCAGATGTAGCGCATCGGCGTCAGGCAGTAGCAGCCGTGCCACGACTCGGGCGCCGGCACGACACCCTTCGCGACACAGTGGCTGACGCTCACGATCGCCTCGTAGCCGCGCAGGTCGAACTGCTCGATCGCCCACGGCAGGATCGGCAGATAGTACGGGTAGGACTTCACCGCGAACGGCAGCCGTTGCAGCGACGACGTGTGGATGCGACGCGACTCGATCCGCTTCGAGACGGAGCCCGGCGCATGCACGAGGGTGAAGATCTCGGCCTCGGGCAGGAGCTCGCACATCAGATCGAGGCACTTCTCGCCACCTCGCATTCCGACGAGCCAGTCGTGAACCAGTGCGACCTTCACGTGCGCCTGTGCAGCGCCACCCCGTACGCCGCATGTGTCTCCCGCGCCGTGCGATCCCAGGAGAGCTCGCGGGCGCGCGCGAGGCCTCGGCGGATCCTCTCTTGACGTCCCACCAGGTCCGATCCGGGAACGGATCTATAGAGGGCCGAAGTCAGGCAAGCAACCGAGTCCACAGGGAAAAGGAGGCCGGCGTCGCCCACCACCTCGGGCAACGCACCGGCCGCGGCGGCGACCACCGGAACACCCGCGGCCATGGCCTCCAGCGCCGGCAGTCCGAAGCCTTCGAGACGCGACGCCACGACGACCGTCGCCGCACCACGATAGGCGAGCCGCAACTCCGACTCGTCGATCTCGCCGAGCACGGCGACCCGTCCGGGTGCGAGCCCGGACCGCGCGACCTGCGCACGCACCGCCGGTCCGTCGGAGCCCCGTCCGGCGAGCACGAGCTGCAGGTCCGGGACCTCGCGCCACGCCGCGAGCAGCAGGTCGAGGCCCTTGTGCGGCAAGCCGTTGGTCACGTTGAGCACGTAGCTCGCGGCCAGCCCACGTCGCGCCGCGAAGGCCGACAGGGCACCGCTCGGCAGCTCGGCGCTCCAGAACGCCGCGTCGACGCCGTTCGGCACCACCCGGACCTGCTCGGCCGGCACGCGTGCGAGCGACGCGAGATCGTCCGCGACCGCGCGCGACGGCGTGAGCACCAGCCGGGCACGCGCCCGCACCATCCGCAGCACCGCCCGCACGTACGCGGCGTGGACGATGCTGCGCGGCAGCCGCCAGTGGATCAGGTCGTGCACCGTCACGACGATGGGGCAGCGGGCCATCGCGGGCACCACGTAGTGCGGCACGTGCAGCAGGTCGAGCCGCTCGCGCCGTGCGACGCGAGCGAGCTCCACGTGCTCACGCAGGCCGTAGCCGCCCGCTCGCACCACCACCGTTTCGAGATTCGGCGCGGCACACGTGCGCGCGAGGCGGGCACAGTCCGCAGGCGATGCCAGCGCCACGAACGTCGTCTGCGCGTCGAGCGCCGGCAGCCGCCGCAGCAGCTCGGCGACATAGCGGCCGATGCCGCCGTCCGCGAGCTTGCGCGCGTCGATGCCGATGCGCGGCATGCGTTGCCCGGCACCCGTCAGGCGAGGAGATCGCGGATCACGTAGATCGGCTTGCCCTGCGACTCGTGATACGTCCGCGCGAGCATCTCTCCGAGAAGGCCGAAGGTGATGAACTGCAACCCGGTCACGACCAGCAGGATCGCCAGCAGCACGATCGGCCGGTCCGCGAGCTGCATGCCGAGGAAGATGCGCTCGAAGCCGAGGATCAGCATCAAGATCCCGCCGAGACCGGCCGCCAGGAGCCCGAGCAGACCGAAGACTTGAATCGGCCGCGTGGAGAAGTCGGACAAGAACTTGACGGTCATCAGGTCGAGCACGACGCGCACCGTGCGCGACAGGCCGTACTTCGAGCGACCCAGCGTGCGCGGTCGATGATTGACGGGCAGCTCCGTCACGCGCGCGCCGAGGTCGCCGGCAATCGCCGGCAGGAAGCGGTGCATCTCGCCGTAGAGCTTGAGGCCGGTCGTGATCTCGCGCCGGTACGCCTTGATGCCGCAGCCGTAGTCGTGCAGCTGGACGTTGGTCGCGGACGAGATGATGCCGTTCGCGATCCGCGATGGCAGCACGCGCGTGAGCGCGTCGTCCTGCCGGTCGTGGCGCCAGCCCGAGACGACGTCGTAGCCCTCGTCGAGCTTCGCGAGCAGGCGCGGGATGTCGGCCGGGTCGTTCTGCAGGTCGCCGTCCATGGTCACCACCACGGCGCCGCTCGCGTGCGCGAAGCCGGCGGCGAGGCCCGCGGTCTGGCCGAAGTTGCGCCGGAAGCGGATGACCTTGACGCGCGGGTCGCGTGCGCGCACCGCCGCGAGGCGATCGAAGGTATGATCGCCCGAGCCGTCGTCGATCGCGATCACCTCGGAGCGCAGCGGCAGCCGGTCGAGCACGCCGAGCAGCTCGTCGAAGAAGGCGTCGATCGCCTCCTCCTCCTCGTAGAACGGCACCACGACCGACAGGTCGAGCGCCGCTGCCGCGGTCGTGCCGTCGCTCACAGGTACTTCCCGGCGATGAGCCGCAGGCGCTCGCGCGTCGCCGCCGGGATCGCCGCGCGGTCGGTGATGATCGCCCCCGCGAGCGCGTGCCGGCAGGCGCAGTCGCCCTGCGGCAGCGAGCCCGCCAGCGACGCGACCGCGCGCGCGGCGAGTGCGGCGTTCGCGTGCAGCAGCGCGACGATCGCCGCGACGTCGACCTCGGCCTCGCTCTCGTGCCAGCAGTCGTAGTCGGTCGACAGCGCGAGCGTCGCGAAGCACAGCTCCGCCTCGCGCGCGAGCTTCGCCTCCTGCAGGTTCGTCATGCCGATGACCGCCGCGTTCCACGAGCGGTACAGGTGCGACTCGGCGCGCGTCGAGAACTGCGGGCCCTCCATGCAGACGTAGGTTCCGCCCTCGTGCACCGTCGCGCCCGCGCCGCGCGCGGCTCCGGCGATCGCGCGCGCGAGCCCCTTGCACACCGGGTCGCCGAACTGCACGTGCGCGACGACGCCGTCGCCGAAGAACGTGGCGCGGCGGTCGAACGTCCGGTCGATGAACTGGTCGGGCACGACGACGTGGCCCGGCACGATCTCCTCGCGCAGGCTGCCGACCGCTCCGACCGCGAGCAGCTGCGACACGCCGAGCTGCTTCATGCCGTGGATGTTGGCGCGGAAGTTCAGCTCCGACGGCAGCAGACGATGACCGCGCCCGTGGCGCGGCAGGAACGCGATGCGTGTGTCGCCGAGGCGCCCGACGACGTACTCGTCGGACGGATCACCGAAGGGCGTCTCGAGGCGGACGCGCTCGACGTCCTGCAGGTCGGCGAGATCGTACAGGCCGCTGCCGCCGATCACGCCGAGGGTGGCACGGGGGGACGTGGAGGTCATCCCGGAAGGTTTCGCACACCGGACACGGCGCTTTCAAACCACTTCGGCACCGGAGACAGCCCCGACCTGCGGATCGTGCAACGCACCCGCCAGGATGGCCGCGATCAGCCGCGGATCACCGAGATGCGACGCAGCTTGCGTACCGCGACGCGCATCTCCGGTCCCAGCAGGTCGCCGTTGACGGTGTAGTAGGCAGGACGCGCGAACTCGACGGTCATCTCCGCGCCGAGATTGTCGTACAGATCCGAGTCGCGCGCCGGATAGCCGTTGTAGAAGTAGCGCAGACGCTTCGTCAGACGCGTGGCCTTCGCCGGCCCGCCGAGGATGTGGAACTGGCCGGGCTTGCGCCCGGCGAGATAGAACGGCTCGAAGCCGAGCCCGATCGCGGCCACGCTGCTCGCGATCAGCATGCGGTAGCTGCGGTGCGGGACGCGCTCGTCGTCGACGATGACGTCGGCCTCGAAGGGCTGGAAGATCTTGGCCTGCAGCGGCCCGCGGACGACGGCCGAGCCCATCAGACGGAGCACCAGCCAGGCGGCGGACAGCGGGTTCGGATCGCCGGGCGCGTAGTACGCGCGCAGGAAGTTGACGATCATGCCGGCGCCGAAGATGTAGCCGACCGCGTCGTCGCCGACCTTGAACAGATCGCAGTCGGCGCAGTCGTGCGCGATGCCGTACTGGAGATCCGAGACGACGTGGGACAGGAGCCGCTCGGGCGAGCGCGACTGCGAGCGGATCGCGTGCGTCAAGTTGTTCACCGTGCCGCCGGGCAGCGGCAGGATCAGCGGCCAGGGATCGCGGCCGAGACGCTTGTCGAGGATCGTGAACGCGCGGAAGTAGCTGCCGTCGCCGCCGCACAGCGCGATCACGTCGGGACGCCGGTCGAGCGCGCGCGACAGCTCGGTGTCGAGGTCTTCCAGCGTCGTCGGGCAGTGGACCTCGCCGTTCCCGCGCACGATCGCCGCGAGGCGCTCCGCGCGCGTCCGGCCACGCTTGTTGCCGCCGGCGTACGGGTTCAAGAAGACTGCGATTCCTGGCATGGGTCTCGTCGCGTGGAGGGCGGCCCGCTCAGCGTGCCGCCGAGTGCGTCTCCGTCTGCGCCGCGAGCTGCCCGCACGCGGCCGCGATGTCGGGGCCGCGGCTGTCGCGGATCGTGGCATTGACGCCGTGATCGAGCAGCAGGCGCTGGAAGCGCTCGCGACGCTCGGCGCCGCTGCCCGCGTAGCCGGCATCGGCGAACGCGTTGAAGCAGATCAGGTTCACCTTCGAGCGGATGCCGTGCAGCAGCTTGACGAGGCGCCGCGCGTCGTCGTCGGAGTCGTTGACGCCGGCGAGCATCACGTACTCGAAGGTGATCCGCCGCCGGCGCGGCACCGGCAGCTCGCGGCACGCGTCCATCAGCTCCTGCAGCGAGTACTTGCGCGTCACCGGCATGAGCTCGCGGCGGCCCTCCTCCGTCGTCGCCGACAGCGACACCGCGAGGTTCACCTGCGTGCGCTCGAGCAGCGCGCGCATCTGCGGCACGAGGCCGACGGTGGAGACGGTGATCCGCCGCGGCGAGATGCCGAGGCCCCAGGGCGCGGTGAGAATGCCGAGCGCAGCGATCAGGTTCTCGAGGTTGTGCAGCGGCTCGCCCATGCCCATGAACACGATGTTGGTCAGGTGCCCGCAGCCGAGCGGGTCCTCTTCGAGGTGGCGGCGCGCGAACATCACCTGCGCGACGATCTCGTCGGGCGTCAGGTGGCGGCGCAGCCCGAGGCGCGCGGTCGCGCAGAAGCCGCAGCCCATGGCGCAGCCCACCTGCGACGACACGCACAAGGTCATGCGGTGCCGGTCGGGGATCAGCACGCTCTCGATGATCTCGCCGTCCGCGAGGCGGAAGGCGAACTTGCGCGTGCCGTCGACCGAGCGCGCGATCTGCACGGGCTCGAGCGCGGGCGGCGCGAGCTCGCCGGCGAGCAGCGCGCGCAGCTCGCGCGGTAGATTGGTCATGGCCTCCGGATCGACGACCCCGCGGCCGTAGATCCACGACAGGACCTGGCCCGCACGGTACGGCGCGATGCCGGCACGCTGGAGCGGCTCCACGAGCGCGTCCGGGGTGGTGGCGAAGACCGGCTGCACGGACGGCTCGTTAGCACGTGACGCACCGCGCGGCACCGCCGCGACCGCCGTTCCGCTGCAACCTCGTTGACTGCCCGGACGCCGGCGACCATTGTCACGCACGCACCAACCACGGAGGGACGATCGATGCTGCACGCCAAGACGGCTCTGGTGGCTCTCGGTCTCGCGCTGTTCGCGTCGTCGGCAGCGCTGCTCACCACCCCGCGGGCGGAGGCCGCGACCTGCGACGCTGCCGGTGCGGACGCGGGCGCGATCGCCGCTGCGCGCGCCGCCATCGACGCGCAGTGCAACTGCGCCGGGGCGGCGCGGCACGGTGACTACGTGAAGTGCGCGCGCGGTATCCTGGCCGGCCTGGTCGGCGCCGGCCAGCTGCCGGGCTCGTGCAAGGGGGCCGCGCAGCGTTGCGCCTCGCGCTCGACCTGCGGGCGCGCCGGTGCGGTCACCTGCTGTCGCACGACGAGCGCCGGCGTCACCAGCGGCAGCATCAAGTCGAGCGCGGCGGCGTGTCGCGCGCCGCGCGGCGGCACCGCGTGCGTCGCCGATCACGCGAGCCTGTGCGACGCCTGCGACGGCGCTGGCTGCGCGCCCAGCTGCGGCAACGGCGTGGTCGAGGCGGGCGAGCAGTGCGAGCCGCCGGGCACCGCCACCTGCGACGCGAGCTGCCAGACGATCGCTCCGGTCTGCGGCAACGACACCGTCGAGGCCGGCGAGGAGTGCGAGCCGCCCGGCACCGCCACCTGCGACGCGAGCTGCCAGCGCGTCCCGCTGTGCGGCGACGGATTCGTGGACGGCGGCGAAGCGTGCGACGGGACACCGAGCGCGGGACAGTGCGGCGGCCAGGCGATCTGCGGTGCACCCGGCGACGCCATGGCCTGTCAATGCTGCAGCTCGGGGCCGTCGGTGCTGTTCGACATCTACGCGGCGCCGTATGACCCCGCGCCGTGCTGCGCAGACGGCAGCGACTGCGCGGTGACCGCGCCGCACTTCTGCTCGTGCGAGGGCACGCCGTGATCGGGCACCATCGCGCACGATGCCGGCGGAATCGGGCGATCGGGCGGCCCGGCGGCGGTTCGGACCCGTCACGCGCGCCGAGCTGAACGATGCGCGCGGCCGGTCAAGCCGAATCGTCCTGACCGGCCGCGCTCGCCGCACCGCCGCGCGCCCGACGAGGGCAATCTCAGGCGAAGTCGGTACCGCGGAAGAAGAACGCGATCTCCTGCGCCGCGGTCTCCGGCGCGTCGGAGCCGTGCGCCGCGTTCTTCTCGACGTCGGTGCCGAAGTCCTTGCGCACGGTGCCAGCGTCGGCCTTCGCGGGATCGGTCGCGCCCAGCACCTCGCGGTAGCGCTTGACGGCGTTCTCGCCCTCGAGCACCGACACGAACACCGGACCCGAGGTCATGAACGCGACCAGGTCCTTGAAGAACGGGCGCTCCTTGTGGACCGCGTAGAAGGCCTGTGCCTGCTCGGTGGTGAGGCGCAGGTAGCGCCCGGCGACGACCTTCAGGCCGCCCTCCTCGATCCGCGCGAGGACCTTGCCGATGCCGTGCTTCTTCACCGCGTCCGGCTTGATGATGGAAAACGTTCTTTCGATAGCCAAGGGAATTCCCTCCAGAGCATCCGCGCGCAACGCGCGCGGCCGAGCGCCAGCGAGCGCGGGGAGTGGGTTCCCTGCGCGGCTCGGCCGCGCAGGGCGAGGGGGCGCGTGCCCCCTCGTTCGAATTGCCGTTACTTGCCCAGCGCGGCCTTCAGCGTCGAGCCGAGCTCCGCGGGGCTCGGCGAGACGTGGATGCCGGCCGCCTTCATCGCCTCGATCTTGTCGGCGGCCGTACCCTTGCCGCCCGAGATGATCGCGCCGGCGTGGCCCATGCGCTTGCCCTTGGGCGCGGTCTGCCCGGCGATGAAGCCCGCGACCGGCTTCTTCTTCATCTCGCGCTTGACGTAGTCCGCGGCCTCTTCCTCCGCCGAGCCGCCGATCTCGCCGATCATGATCACGGCCTCGGTGTTCGGGTCGGCGTTGTAGAGCTCGAGAACGTCGATGAAGCCGGTGCCGTTCACCGGATCGCCGCCGATGCCGACGCACGTCGACTGGCCGATGCCGAGCTGCGTGAGCTGGTGCACGGCCTCGTAGGTCAGCGTGCCGCTGCGCGACACCACGCCGACTTTTCCGGCCTTGTGGATGTAGCCGGGCATGATGCCGATCTTGCACTGCTCGGGCGTGATCACGCCCGGGCAGTTCGGCCCGATGAGGCGCGTGTTCTTGCCGGCCAGGAAGCGCTTGACCTTCACCATGTCGAGGACCGGGATGCCCTCGGTGATGCAGATCACCAGCTCGACGCCGGCGTCCGCGGCTTCCATGATCGCGTCGGCCGCGAACGGCGGCGGAACGTAGATCACGCTCGCGTTGCAGCCGGTCTTCGCGCGCGCCTCGCCGACCGTGTCGAAGATCGGAATGCCCTCGAAGTCGGTGCCGCCCTTGCCCGGCGTGACGCCGGCCACCATCTGCGTGCCGTAGTCTTTACAAGCCTTGGTGTGGAACTGCCCCGTCGCGCCGGTGATGCCCTGCGTGACGACCTTGGTGTTCTTGTCGACCAGAATCATTTGTTCCTCTTTCGCCCCCGTGCGGTGCTCGGTGGTCGCTGCGCGACCACCTCCGCTCCTCCGATGGGCCTCGCGCCCGAGGCGGAGCCTCGGCCGGTCGCGTTCCTCAGGCGGCCTTCGAGGCGGCGACGACCTTCTTCGCACCGTCCATCATGTCGCTCGCGGTGATGATGTTGAGGCCGGAGTCGGCGAGGATCTGCTTGCCTTCCTTGACGTTGGTCCCTTCCATGCGGACCACGACCGGGACGGTCAGCTTCATCTCCTTCGCCGCCGTCACGACACCGGTCGCCAGCACGTCGCAGCGCATGATGCCGCCGAAGATGTTGATGAACACGGCCTTGACGCTCGGGTCGGCGAGGATGATGCGGAACGCCGCCGCGACCTTCTCCGCCGAGGCACCGCCGCCGACGTCGAGGAAGTTCGCCGGCTCGGCGCCGGCGTACTTGACGATGTCCATGGTCGCCATCGCGAGCCCGGCGCCGTTGACCATGCAGCCGATCGTGCCCTCGAGCGCGATGTACGAGAGGTCGTGCTCCTGCGCCTGCTGCTCGCGCGGGTCCTCCTCGTTCGGGTCGCGCATGTCGCGCACGTCGGCGTGACGGAAGAGCGCGTTGTCGTCGAAGCCCATCTTCGCATCGAGCGCGACCAGGTCGCCGCCCTCGGTGAGCACCAGCGGGTTGATCTCGACCAGCGCCGCATCGGTCGCGAGGTACGCCTCGTAGAGGCCCGACAGGAACTTGGCGAGCTTGCCGAGCGACGCGGCGGGAATGCCGAGCGCCTTGCCGAGCTTGCGCGCCTGGAACGCCTGCAGGCCGACCACCGGGTTGATCGGCTCGCGCAGGATCTTCTCCGGCGTCTTCTCGGCGACCTCCTCGATCTCGACGCCGCCCTCCGACGACGCGATCACCGTGACGAGGCTCGTCGCGCGGTCGAGCGTCAGGCCGAGGTAGAGCTCGCGCGCGATCTTGCAGCCCTCCTCGACGATCACGCGGTGCACGACGCGGCCCTGCGGTCCGGTCTGGTGCGTGACCAGCGGCTTGCCGAGGATCGACTTCGCGAAGTCGCGCGCCTCGTTGGCGCTCTTCACCAGCTTGACGCCGCCCGCCTTGCCGCGGCCGCCGGCGTGGATCTGCGCCTTGACGACCCAGGGGCCGCTGCCGCCGAGCTGCTGCACCGCCTGCGCCGCCTCGTCGGGCGAGGTCGCGACCGCGTTGCGCAGCGTCGTGACGCCGTACTTGGCGATGATCTGCTTCGCCTGGAACTCGTGGATGTTCATGACTCCCTCTCGAAGTTACGCGTGGCCAGCGTGTCCCTCGCGCAGCGCCGTCTCGAGCGCGCCGCGGGCGACCGCGAAGCCGGGCTCGGACACGATCCGCACGTAGGACCGGTCGAGCAGCGGAATGCGCTCGATCGCGTCGCGGAAGCCGGGCACATCGAGGACGTGTCCGACGAGCACGATGGAGCGCGCCTGGTGGAACCGCGCCGCCTCGAAGGCGAGGCGCAGCACGGCTTGTCCGATCAGATTGAGCAGCGTCGCGGCGATGTCCTCGGGACGCGGCACGACGCTGCCCTCGCGCGCGACGCGCGCGAAGTGCGCCGCGGTCGCCTCCGCGGGCACCGGGCCGACGCCGCCGCCGAGGATGTCGCCGACGGTGAGGTCGCAGACGCTCAGGTCGCCGTGCTTCGCGAGCTCACCGATGCGCGCGACGTCGGTGGTGCCGAGCAAGAGCTTCGCGAGACCGAGGAGCGTGCCGCCGCCGATGCCGCTGCCGACCAAGCGCTGCGGCGCCACCGGCGGATCGGCGAGCACGATGCCCGTGCCGGTGCCGAGGCTCACGACGATCGCCGGCGTCGGTGCATCCTCGAGGAGCCCGCCGACCGCGGTCGCGGTCGGCTCGTCGACCTTCACCACGCGCGCCGCTCCGAGGCGGTCGGGCAGCTGCCACGACCGTCCGCCGGTGACGGCGAGCACGCCGATCGGCGAGTCCGTCGTCTCTCCAGCCGTCGTCAGCAGGCGCGCGAGCAAAGCCTCGGCGACCGCCGGCTCGGGCACGGCGGTCGGCAACGCGAGCAGGACGTCGTCCCGCCCGGCACGGCGCAGGACCAGGTCGGTGACCGTCCCGCCGAAGTCGATCGCGGCGCTGTGCACGGCGGGATCCGGGCGTCCTACTTCTTGAGCACCGCGTCGAGGGCGCCGACGAGCTCGGCGACGTGGCTCGCCGAGACCTCGAGCTCCTTCTTCTCCTTCGCGGTGAGCGGCACCTCCAGAACCTTTTCCACGCCGCCCGCGCCGATCTGCACCGGCACGCCGACGTAGAGGTCCTTGAGGCCGTACTCGCCCTCCAGATACGCCGCGCAGGGCAGCACTTCCTTGCGGTCGTACAGGTACGACTCCGCCATGCGGATCGCGGCCGACGCCGGCGAGTAGAAGGCCGAGCCGGTCTTCAGCAGCGCCACGATCTCGCCGCCCGCTTGACGCGTGCGCGCCTCGATCGCGTCCAGACGCTCGGCCGAGATCAGCGTCTCGACCGGCACGCCGCCGACGTTGCAGCTCGAGCGCACCGGCACCATGTCGTCGCCGTGGCCACCGAGCACCAGCGCCTGCACGCTCTGCACGGACACGTCGAGCTCCATCGCGAGGAACGTGCGGTAGCGCGCCGAGTCGAGCACGCCGGCCATGCCGATCACGCGCTGCTTCGGGAAGCCGGTGACGCGCTTCATCAGCGTGACCATCGCGTCGAGCGGGTTCGTCAGCACGATGACGAACGCGTTGGGCGCGTGCGTCTTGATGCCGGTCGCGACCTCCGAGATGATCTTCGCGTTGATGCCGAGCAGGTCGTCACGGCTCATGCCGGGCTTGCGCGCGACGCCCGACGTCACGATGCAGACGTCCGCGCCCGCGATGTCGGCGATGTCGTTCGTGCCCTTCAGCGAGGCGTCGAAGCCCTCGATCGGGCCGGACTCGGCGATGTCGAGCGCCTTGCCCTGCGGCATCCCGTCGACCACGTCGTAGACCACGACGTCGCCCAGGTGCTTGAGCGCGCACAGGTGCGCCAGCGTACCGCCGATGTTGCCCGCGCCGATGAGCGCGATCTTGCGTCGAGCCATGAGCCGAATTTCCTTTCGTTCGTCTTCTGGAGAGTCACACCCGCGAGGAACGCGGGCTTCGCCCGCGTTCCGAGGCCCATCGGAGGAGCGCAGGCAGCACGCGAACGCGTGCTGCCGAGCACCGCACGGGGGCTACATGTGATGGACGATGGCGTCTCCGAACTCGGAGCACTTGACGAGGGTCGCGCCCTCCATCAGGCGGTGGAAGTCGTACGTCACCGTCTTCGCGGCGGTGGCGCCGTTGAAGCCGCGGATGATGGCGTCCGCCGCCTCGTTCCAGCCGAGGAAGCGGAACATCATCTCGCCCGACAGGATCACCGAGCCCGGGTTCACCTTGTCCAGGTTCGCGTACTTCGGCGCGGTGCCGTGCGTCGCCTCGAAGATGGCGTGGCCGGTCAGGTAGTTGATGTTGCCGCCCGGCGCGATGCCGATGCCGCCGACCTGTGCTGCGAGCGCATCCGACAGGTAGTCGCCGTTCAGGTTGAGCGTCGCGATGACGTCGAAGTCCGCCGCGCGCGTCAGCACCTGCTGCAGCGTGATGTCCGCGATCGAGTCGCGGATCATGAGCAGCTTCTTCCACTTGCCGTCGCCGTGCGTCGGCCACAGCGCGAGTGCCGTGTCGACCTCGGCGACGACCTTCTTCCGCTGCTCGGGCGTCATCATGTCGTAGCCCGGGTCGATGGCGCGCGCGTTCTCCTCGCTCGTCATCTTCGGGTTCGACTCGCGGTTGCCGAGGATCCAGCTCTCGCGCTCGGTGACCGTCTGCGCGCGGAACTCGCGCGCCGCGATGCCGTAGCCCCAGTCGCGGAAGCCACCTTCGGTGAACTTCTGGATGTTGCCCTTGTGGACGATCGTGACGCTCTTGCGGCCCTCGCGCAGCGCGTACTCGATCGCGGCCTTGACCAGCCGCTCGGTGCCCTCGCGCGAGACCGGCTTGATGCCGATGCCGCTGGTCTCGGGGAAGCGGATCTTCTTGACGCCCATCTCGTTCTGCAGGAACGCGATGATCTTCTTCGCCTCGGGCGTCTCCGCCGCCCACTCGATGCCGGCGTAGATGTCCTCGGTGTTCTCGCGGAAGATCACCATGTCGACCGATTCCGGCTTCTTCACCGGGCTCGGCACGCCGGCGAAGTAACGCACGGGACGCAGGCAGACGTAGAGGTCGAGCATCTGCCGCAGCGCGACGTTCAGCGAGCGGATACCGCCGCCGACCGGGGTCGTGAGCGGGCCCTTGATGCCGACCAGGAACTCGCGAAAGGCCGTGACGGTCTCTTCGGGCAGCCAGTCCTTGAACTGGTTGAACGCCTTCTCGCCGGCGTAGACCTCGCACCAGGCGATCTTGCGCTTGCCGCCGTACGCCTTCGCGACCGCGGCATCGAACACGCGCTGCGAGGCGCGCCAGATGTCGGGTCCCGTACCGTCGCCCTCGATGAAGGGCAGGATCGGGTTGTCCGGGACCTGCAGCTTCCCGTCGGAACCCATCTTGATGGCCTGCCCGTCCTGCGGAACCTTCACGATCTGGTAGCTCGCCATAAGCACGGTCGTCTAACGAGAACCCGCGCGGTTCGCTACCGCCGGCGTCCCGTGCGCGGTCGGGTGCTCTCGTGATCGTCGGTACGGCGCCGGGGCGTATCGCAGTTGACCTTGCGGCCGGACGGACCGTAAGACTGATCACGATGACGCTGCAACGGGGTTCGTGGAAGGTTCGCCTGGTGACGCTGCTGGCGGGTGGTCTGCTCGCCTGCGGCGGGGACGACATCTGCCTGCAGTGCCCCGAGGGCACGCCGACACCCGGCTCGTCCGGCGTGATCGTCAACGGCACCATCGTGAGCTCGAACCCCACCACCGCCCCGTCGAGCATCACCGCGATCGTCTGCGTCGGGCTCGAGCAGGGCCAGTCGGTCACCGACTGCCCGAACTCGTTCTACGCCGACGTGAACACCGACGGGACCTTCACCCGCAAGAACGTCAAGGAAGGCGCCGAGACGATCTTCTTCTGGGTCGACAGCGACGGCAACGGGATGATCGACCCCGACGATCTGCTGGCGCAGCTCAGCGACAGCGAGGGCGACCTCGACCGGGTCCAGAACGGACAGACCGTCACGCTGTCGGACATCCGCATCCTGTTCCTGCAGGACACCGCGACCGCCACGATCACGATCGGGCTGACGCCGACCCCGACGCCGACCGCCGTGACGGCGACGCCGACGCCCGCCAACACGTAGGCGTCGCTCGCGCGAGGGGGCACCGGTCCCCCCGCGTCGCGCCCCCGGTCAGGCGCCGCCGCCGTCGCGACGCAGGATGTTGCGCTTCGCCTGCGACTGGAGGACCGAGGCGACGTTGCGGCTCTTGGCGAGGATCCGCATGTCGCGGTCCTGGATGCCGTTCAGCAGGCCCAGCGCGACCTGCAGCGGCGTCTTCGGGTTCTGGACGAGTGCGAGGCGAATCGAGTAGTTGCGCACCCAGTCGCGCTGATCCGCGATCGTCCGTAGCAGCTCCCCGGCGAGGCTCCGGTTCTTCGCCATCGCCAGCGCCTCTTCCAGGGTGAAGCGCGGGTTCTTCAGCACGCACGCCTGCACCAGCTTGACGCTGTCGTGCGCGAGCACCTGGCGCGCTTCCTTGTTGCCGGTGAGCGCCAGCTTGACGCGCATGGCGACCGACATCTTGCGGATGCGCACCAGCAGCGACTCGCGCCGCGCCGCATCGGCCGCCGACGGCGCCTCGGCGACCATGTCGTCGTCGACGCGCAGCGAATCGCGGCCGTCGAGAACCGCCGCGACCTCGGGATCCCGCGCCTCGGGCTCGCGGCTGCGCGGGTCGGTCGGCCCCGCGCCGCCAGTCACGAGTGCACCGCCCGGGGCGTGCCGCCGCTCACGCGTCCCCCGGGAGATGCTCGCAGCCGCTCACGCGCCCTCCGCCTGGCGCTTCGCTTCCTTGACGACCTTGTCGACCAGATGCGCGGGCAGCTCCTCGTAGTGCGAGAACTCCATGTGGAACGAGCCGCGGCCGGCGGTCATGGCGTTGAGATCCGGTCCATACTTCAGCACTTCGGACATCGGCACGCGCGCCTTGATCACCTGGCTCGCGCCGCGCGGCTCCACGCCCTGCACTTTCCCGCGCCGCGCGTTCACGTCGCCGATCACGTCGCCCATCGCGTCGTCGGGCACCTGCACGTCGAGCGCCATGATCGGCTCGAGCAGGACCGGCTTCGCCTGCTCGCAGGCGGTGCGGAAGCCGAGCGCCGCGGCGGTCTTGAACGCCATCTCCGACGAATCGACGTCGTGGTGCTTGCCGTCGAACAGCGTCACCCGCACGTCGACCACGGGGAAGCCGGCGATCGTGCCGTGCGGCAGCGCCTCGCGCACGCCCTTCTCCACCGCCGGGATGAAGTTGCGCGGCACCACGCCGCCGACGATCTTGTCGACGAACTCGAAGCCCTGCCCGCGCGGCAGCGGCTCGACCTCGAGCCAGGCGACCGCGAACTGGCCGTGCCCGCCGGTCTGCTTCTTGACCTTGCCCTCCGCTTGCGACTTGCCGCGGATGGTCTCCTTGTACGGAACCTTGGGCGCCTTCAGCACGACGTCGACACCGAACTTGCGCTTGAGACGCTCGATGGTGGCCTCGACGTGCAGCTGGCCGGTGCCGCCGAGGAGGATCTCCTTGGTCTGCTCGTCGCGGTCGAGGTGCAGCGCGGGATCCTCTTCCTGCAGGCGGTGCAGGCCCGCCATGACCTTGTCTTCCTCGCCCTTGTTCTTCGCCTCGAGCGCGAACTGGATCGACGACTCGAAGTCGCGCAGCCGCGGGTAGTACGTGTGGACCTTCTCGTCGCACAGCGTGTCGCCGGTGGCGGCGTCCTTGAGCTTCGCCACCGCGACCACGTCGCCCGCGACGGCCTTCCCGATCTGCGTCTGCTTCTTGCCCTCGACGCGGAACAGGTGGCCGAGCTTCTCCTTCACCTGGCGGGTGGAGTTGTAGACCGTGGTGTCGGCCGTGATCTGTCCGGAGAACACGCGGAAGACGCTCAGCTTGCCGGCGAACGGATCGATCACGGTGCGCACGATCTGCGCCGAGAACGGCTCGCCGAGCGACGGCGCGCGCTCGACCGACGACTGCGTCCTGGGATCGTCGCCGAGCGCGGGCGGCAGGTCCGCGGCCGAGGGACAGACGTCGACCACGAAGTCGAGCAGCGTCGCGGCACCGATCGCGTTCCCGCCGGCACCGCACAGGACCGGCAGCAGCGCGCCCTTCACGATCGCCTGGCGGAGCCCGGTGAGCAGCTCCTCCTGCGACAGCTCGCCGCTGTCGAGGTAGTGCTCGAGCAGCTCGTCGTTGCTCTCCGCGACCGCCTCGACCAGCCGCTCGCGCGCCGCCCGCGCCTCGTCGGCGAGGTCGGCCGGGATCTCGGCCTCGCGCATCGCGCCACCGCCGGCGGTGCCGAGGAAGGCCTTGCCCGACAGCAGATCGACCACGCCCTTGAAGCCGGCCTCCGCGCCGATCGGCAGCTGCACCGCGACCGGCTTCTGCTCGAGGCCGGCGAGATCCTCGAGCGCCTGGTCGAAGCTCGCGCGCTCGCGGTCCATGCGCGTGACGAAGGCGATGCGCGGCACGCCGAGCTCCGTCGCCCATGCGAGGACTTTGCCGTCCTCGCCCTTGGTCTCACCGTTCGGCGACACGACCAGCACCGCGGTGGTGGCGGCGCGCAGGCAGTTGCTCGCGTCGTGCAGGAACGCCGCCGCACCGGGCGTGTCGATGAGATTGACGTGCGCCTTCTTCCACGCGACGTGATGAAAGGCCGAGAACAGCGAGTGGCCGCGCTTCTGCTCCTCGGGCTCGGTGTCGAAGCTCGACGTCCCGTCGGCGCCCTTACCGAGCGTCTTGGTACCGCCGCCCGCCAGCAGCAGGGCCTCCGCGAGGCTCGTCTTGCCCACCCCGCCGTGTCCGACGAGAGCGATGCTCAGGATGCGTGCGGGATCGTCAGCGGCAATGTCAGCGGCCATGTCCCGTTCCCTCCCGGTTGCGCTCGTAGATGAGCCGCAGCCCGTCGAGCGTCAAGAACTCGTCGACCTCGGTGATCGTCGACGACTCCTCGGCGATGGTCTCGGCGAAGCCGCCCGTGGCGATGACCCGCGCGACGCCGCCCTGCTCCTTCTGGATGCGCTCGACGAGCCCGTCGACCATCGCGACGTAGCCGAAGAACACGCCCGCCTGGATCGCGTTCACGGTGTTGCGGCCGACCACGCGAGGTGGGCGCACGAGCTCGACCGGGTGCAGCTTCGCGGTGCGCGAATACAGCGCCTCGAGCGAGATGCCGACCCCGGGCGTGATCACGCCGCCGAGATACTCGCCCTTGGCGCTCACCACGTCGAAGGTCGTCGCGGTGCCGAAGTCGACCACGATCGACAGCTCCTTGTGCCGCTCGTACGCCGCGACGGCATTGACGATGCGATCGGCGCCGACCTCGCGCGGGTTGTCGTAGAGGATCGGCATGCCAGTGCGGATGCCGGGTCCGACCACCAGCGGCGAGCGACCGTAGGTCGCCATGCACATCGCGTCGATCGTCGACTGCATCTGCGGCACGACGTTCGAGACGATGATGCCCTGGATCTGGTCGGGCTCGATGCCCGACATGCGCTGCAGGTTCCACAGCACGACGCTGTACTCGTCGGCGGTGCGCGCGTGCTCGGTGAGAAGGCGCCAGTGGCGTCTCAGCCTGTCCCCGTCGAAGAGCCCCACAACGGTGTGGGTGTTCCCTACGTCGATCGCGAGCAGCATCGAGGCCTCCGGAGACTAGGCGCGTCGGGAGCACGGCGCAAGAGAGATGGGCTTGGCCCGGGAAGAGTCATCACACGGGTCCGCGGCGGAGCTTGCGATAGGCCTGGCGCAGCGTGACCTCGCCCGAGACCACGCGCTGCAGCGCCCCGCCGCTCTCGACCAGGAGCGCACCGCCGTCGTCCACGCCGCGCACCGTGCCCGCGAGCGGCGGCGTGCCGTCGATCGTGACCGCGAGACCGACCAGACCGTGCAGCTCCTCGTAACGATGCCGCAATGCGGCGAAGCCGCCGGACAGGAACGCCGCGTAGGCGGCGTCGAGACGGGTCAGCAGACGTCCGGTGAAAGCGGCGCGATCGACCGGTGCGCCCCCGGCGAGCAGCAGGCTCGTGGCCTTGGTCTTCAGATCGGGCGGGAAGTCGGTGCGCGTCGCATTGAGGTTCACGCCGATGCCGACGATCACGAAGCGCACCCGATCGGCCTCGGCCTCGAGCTCCGTCAGGATGCCGGCGACCTTGCGCCCGTCGAGCAGCACGTCGTTGGGCCACTTGATGCGCGGCTGGAACGTGCCGCTGTCGCGGATCGCCTCCGCCACCGCGAGCCCCGCGACCAGCGTCAGCCGTGGCACCTCGAGCGGCGGGATGCGCGGCCGCAGCACGACCGACATGTAGAGATTCACGCTCGCGGGCGAGACCCACGTCCGGCCGAGACGGCCACGGCCCGCGGTCTGCTGCTCGGCGACGACGATCGTCCCCTCGACCGCTCCGCCGCGCGCCTGCTCGGCGGCGAGACGGTTGGTCGAGTCGATCGTCGTGCGGTGCACGATCTCGCCGCGCAGCAGCTTCGCACGCAGATGCTTGCGGATCGCGTCCGGCAGCAGCAGATCGCTGTCGCGCACCAGGCGATAGCCGCGACCCGCGACCGCCTCGATGCCGTAGCCCTGCGAGCGCAGGCGCTCGATGCGCTTCCACACCGCGGCGCGCGACACGCCGAGGCGCCGTGCGACCTCGGCACCGGACTGCCAGCGACGGCCTTCGAGGGCGGCGAGCAGGTCGTCGGGCTTGTCCTTCACCTCGCCGCTCCGCCGCTGCGCGTCAGCGCTTGCCCCGGCGCGCCGCGGGCGCCGTGACCGCGCCGTGTTCGCGAACGTCGAGGCCGAGGTCGATCGCCGGCGCCGAGTGCGTCAGGCGGCCGACGGAGATGAAGTCCGGGCCCGCCTCGGCGATCGCGCGCACGGTGTGGAGGTCGACGCCGCCCGACGCTTCGAGCAGCGCGCGCCGGCCGACGAGCTTCCGCGCGGCGTGGATCTGGTCCGGCCGCATGTTGTCGAGCAGGACGATGTCGGCGCCGCCGGCGAGCGCGTCGCCGATCTGCTCCAGGCGGTCGACCTCGACCTCGATGCGCAGCGCCATCGGCGCACGCGCGCGCGCCTGCTCGACCGCCGCTCGCACCGAGCCGCACGCGGCGATGTGGTTGTCCTTGATCAGCACGCCGTCGTCGAGCCCGAAGCGGTGGTTGTGCCCGCCGCCCATGCGCACCGCGTACTTCTGCAGCAGACGGAGGCCGGGGATCGTTTTACGCGTGTCGAGGATCTTGACGCCCGTACCGGCGACCGCGTCGACGTAGCGTCGCGTCAGCGTCGCGACGCCGCACAGCCCCTGGATCAGGTTCAGCAGCACGCGCTCGCCGGTCAGGAGCGGCCCGAGGTCGCCCTCGATGTCGGCGAGGATCGACCCGGCCGCGATCGCCTGCCCTTCCGCGACGCGCGGGGTGACGCGCAGCACGCCCGCCGCGTGCAGCTCGCCGAGCACCACCTCGATCAGCGGCACTCCGGCGACGACGCAGTCCTCGCGCGTCGCGAGGAGGGCGCGGCCCTTGGTGCCCGGCGCGATCGTCAGCGCCGTCGTCACGTCGCCGCGGCCGACGTCCTCGGCGAGCGCACGGCGCACCAGCTCGGCCGTCGAGGGATGCGCGAACGGATCCACGACGCCGCGCTCCGGCGCCGTCGCGGCGCGAGACGGCGTGCGGCTCACCCCGCGACCTCGCGCAGACGCTCCAGGCCGCGCCGCAGCAGCTCCTCTTTGCCCGCGAGCTCGGCCGCCTTCGCGGTCTCCTTCGCGACGATGTCCTCGGGAGCGCGCTTGACGAAGTCCTCGTTGTCGAGCTTCTTGCGCACGCCGGCGAGGTCCTTGACCACCCGCTCGATCTCGCGCTCGAGGCGCTCGCGCTCGGCGGCGACGTCGATCAGGCCGGCGAGCGGAACGTGCAGCTCGAAGCCGCCCGCGACCGCGAGCGCAGCACCACCCGGGCGCGCGCCGCCGGACAGGACGTCCAGCTTGCCGATGCGCGCCAGCGTGCGCATCGCGGCGGTCAGCGCGGCGAGATCGGCGGCAGCCGCGTCGTCGAGCGGTGCGACGAGGACGTCGATCTCCTTGCTCGGCGGCAGGCTCATCTCGGCGCGCAAGTTGCGGAGTGCCCGGACCGCGGCGACCAGGCGCTCGACCCGCGCCTCGGCGGCCTCGTCACGCTCGATCGCCGATGCCTTCGGATATTCCGCCAGGAGCAGTGTCGCCCGCGAGACGTCGACGCCGGGCAACGCGTGCCACAGCTCGTCGGTGAGAAAGGGCATCAGCGGATGCAGCAGCCGGAGCGCGCTCTCGAGCACCGCCACCAGCGTCGCGATCGTGGTCGCGCGCGCGGGCGAGTCCGGCGCGAGCGACGGCTTCGCGAGCTCGACGTACCAGTCGCAGAACTCGTTCCAGAAGAAGCGGTAGAGCGTCGTCGCCGCGTCGTTGAAGCGGTAGCCGTCGAGGGCGGTGCGCACCTCGTCGATCGCACGCGCGAGCCGGGCGCGGATCCAGCGGTCGGCGTCGGTGCCGCCCGTCATGCCCGCCGCGAGGTCGATCTTCGCGTCGCCGACGTTCATGAGCACGAAGCGCGCCGCGTTCCAGATCTTGTTGGCGAAGCTCCGGTTGCCGTCGATGCGGTCGACCGAGAGACGAATGTCGCGGCCCATCGCCGACTGCGCGACCAGCGTGAAGCGCAGCGCATCGGTGCCGTACGTCGCGAGCAGCTCCAGGGGGTCCTTCACGTTCCCCTTGGTCTTGCTCATCTTGTCGCCGTACTCGTCGCGCACGAGGCCGTGCACGTAGACGTCGCGGAACGGCACGTCGCCCGTGAAGCGCAGGCCGAACATCATCATGCGCGCGACCCAGAAGAAGATGATGTCGAAGCCGGTGACGAGGACGCTCGTCGGATAGTACTTCGCGAGCTCCGGCGTCTGCTCGGGCCAGCCCATGGTCGAGAACGGCCACAGGCCGCTCGAGAACCAGGTGTCGAGGACGTCCTCGTCTTGACGCAGGGGCCCGCCGCACGACGGACAGGTGGGCGGATCCTCGCGCGACACGATGACCTTGCAGCCCTCCTCGCCCGCGCGCGCCCCTTCGGGGCCCGTGCCCGGCTCGGCCGGGCACGCGTCGCAGTACCAGGCCGGGATGCGGTGTCCCCACCACAGCTGGCGCGACACGCACCAGTCGCGGATGTTCTCCATCCACGCGAAGTAGGTCTTGCTCCAGTGCTCGGGGTAGAAGCGCGTGCGCCCGTCCTTGACGGCGGCGATCGCGGGCTCGGCGAGCGGCTGCGTGCGCACGAACCACTGCGTCGACAGCAGCGGCTCGACCACCGCGCGGCAGCGGTAGCAGTGTCCGACGGCGAGCGCGTGCGGCTCGATCTTCTCGAGCAGGCCGTCGGCCTCCAGCCTCTCGACGACGTGCTTGCGCGCCAGCGCGCGGTCCGTCCCGGCGTACGCACCGGCCGCGGCCGTCATCATGCCGTCCTCGGCGATGACGGAGATCATGTCGAGGCCGTGCCGGCGGCCGATCTCGAAGTCGTTGAAGTCGTGCGCCGGCGTGATCTTGACGACGCCCGAGCCGAACTCGCGGTCGACGTGGTCGTCGGCGATGATCGGGATCTCGCGGTCGGTGAGCGGGAGCTTGACGCGCTTGCCGACCAGCTGCGCGTAGCGTGCATCTTCCGGATGCACGGCCACGGCGGTGTCACCGAGCATGGTCTCGGGACGCGTGGTCGCGACGGTCAATGCACCGCTGCCGTCGGCGAGCGGGTAGCGCAGGTGCCAGAGGTGGCCCTTCACGTCCTCGTGCTCGACCTCGATGTCGGACAGCGCGGTGCCGCAGCGACAGCACCAGTTGATGAGCCGGCGGCCGCGGTAGATGAGGCCGTCCTCGTAGAGCCGGACGAAGACCTCGCGCACCGCGCGCGACAGGCCCTCATCCATGGTGAAGCGCTCGCGCGTCCAGTCGCAGGTCGCGCCGAGACGCTTCAGCTGCGAGATGATGTACGGTCCGACCTCGGCCTTCCACGCGAACGTCCGCTCGAGAAACTTCTCGCGGCCGATCGTGTGGCGATCGAGTCCCTGCTGTGCGAGCTGCCGCTCGACGACGTTCTGCGTCGCGATCGACGCGTGGTCCGTACCCGGCACCCACAGCGTGTTGTGGCCGTCCATCTTCTTGAAGCGGATCAGGACGTCCTGCAGCGTGTTGTTCAGCGCGTGGCCGAGGTGCAGCTGCCCGGTGATGTTGGGCGGCGGGATGACGATCGAGTAGCCGGGACCGGGTGCCTGTGGATCGGCGGTCGAGACGCCGAGGCGGATCCACTCCTTGGCCCAGCGTTCCTCGACGTCCTGCGGGGCGTAGGCCTTGGCGAGCTCGGTGGACATCGGCTGTGCGGTAACAGCCACGCGCGCGGCGAGTCAATTTACGCGCGTACGCGCCGTCGAGGTGCGTACGCGCGTAGACGCGGCGGCCTCCCGGCTGCTCACATCGCGGGCAGTGCACGATCGTTGATCAGGGTGCGTCCGTGATTCGCCGCCAAATGCGGCGCGCGCCGAAGCGAGGACGCGGCATGGGCGTTGCTGATCGCGGGATCCGTCTGCCGGGACGCCTCGGGACGAGGGGAAGGAGATTTACGTGAAGAAGATCGAAGCGATCATCAAGCCGTTCAAGCTCGACGAGGTGAAGGAAGCCCTCGCGCGCGAGGGAGTCGACGGCATGACGATCTCGGAGGTGAAGGGCTTCGGGCGACAGCGCGGGCACAGCGAGCTCTACCGTGGGGCGGAGTACGTCGTGGACTTCCTGCCCAAGGTCAAGATCGAACTTCTCGTGGACGACTCGCGCGTCGCGACGGTCGCGGACACGATCCGCGCCGCGGCGGCGACGGGCCGCATCGGTGACGGCAAGATCTTCATCGTCGGCGTCGACGACGCGGTGCGCATTCGAACCGGCGAGCGCGGCGTCGACGCGATTTAGTTCGTTCAACGAGGGGGCACGCGGGTTGTCGCCGCGAGGGGGCACGCGACCCCTCGCCCCGTTGGGCGGAGCCCAACGGGGCCTCACTCCCGCGCCCGCTTCGCTCGACCGCGCGCGATGCGCGCGGAAGGGGGCTCGGGGGTTCGGAGCGGCTAGGTCCGAGCCCGCGACCGGCGTCCGACGGGGATCCGGATTCTGCCCGGGCTGGAGAGGAGGCTGGGCGGATGGGCGGGCGACGTTCCGGGGGGGACGTCGCCCGCCGCTTTTCTCTGGTCACTGGACGGGGGTGCCCATCCACTCCCACCAGAGCGCGAGCGCGATCGCGATCGCGACCGGGCCGACGAAGATGCCGACCAGGCCGAAGCTCAGGATGCCGCCGAGGACCCCGATGAACACCAGCAGCAGCGGGATGCCGGTGCGGACGCCGATGAACACGGGCCGGATCACGTTGTCGATGCTCGCGACCACTCCCGCGCCCCAGAGCACCAGCCCCGCCGCGACCCAGTACTTCGACTCGAGCACCAGGTAGGCGGCGGCGGGAACCCAGACCACCGCGTGCCCCATCGGCACGAACGACAGCACCATGGTCAGTGCGCCGAGCAGGATCGGGAACGGAACGCCGGCGACCCAGAAGCCGAGCGCCGCGAACACGCCCTGTACGAGCGCGGTCATCACGAGCCCGTAGACGACCGCCCGCACGGTGATGCCGACGTGCTGCAGGATGACCTCGAGTCGTGGCCCGCCGACACGCGTTCCGGCGGCGCGCAGCTGCGCCGCGAGCGAGTCGCCGTGCAGGAACAGGAAGAACGCCGTGAACAGGCAGACGACGATGTTGAACAGCGTGCGCGTGACGGCTCCGGCGGTCTGTCCCGCGACCGACAGGACGCGTGCGACGTGATCGCCCGCGACCGACTTGACGGCGGCACCGGTGTCGGCGCGCAGCACCACCAGCACCTCGCGCAGCCGGTCGCCGACGTACGGCAGGCCCGTCACCTCTTTCTCCAGGGCCGCCATCTGCTCGCCGACGTCGCCGCGGACGTCGTGCGACAGCGTCTCGACCTCGCGTACCAGCAGCACGGTGATGATCGTCACCGGGACGACGACCCCGAGCGTGACGAGCAGAAGCGTCAGCGACGCCGCGGTACGCGGCCGGTCGCCGAGCCGAGCGCGGATGCGCCGGTGCACCGGCCACAGGCTCACCGTGAGGATCACCGCCCAGGTGAGCGCGGTCGCGAAGTGGGACAGCACCTGGCCCACGACCACGGCGAGGGCGATCAGCAGCGCACCGCCGAGCAGCCAGCTCACGCGCATCGCATTGGCCGGATCGCGCGCCGATCGGCCCGCCACCGGTGGGACTGCCTCGGGGCGGTACAGCGGCTCGCGCTCGAGCGGAGCGCCGGGCTGCGGCGTCGACATCGGGGCCCACGATAGCACGAAGCGTCCGTGCGAAGCGCGTGACGCGGATTCCGCATGACGACGTTGCCGGCTCGCCTCGCGCCCGCTAAGAGACGGGCGCGACGCAGGGATGCGTCGCGGCGCTTGCACGCGAGAGTGGCGGAACTGGCAGACGCGCAGGTCTCAGAAGCCTGTGGGGTAACACCCGTGGGGGTTCAAGTCCCCCCTCTCGCATTGGCATGAGGCAGCAGAGACGCGGGGAGGCGGGATTGCCATGACGGTGCAGTGCCCGCGCTGCCGGACGCAGTACAAGATCCCGAGCGAGCGCATCAACGACCCTCGGCCGGTCTTCAAGTGCACCCGCTGCAGCCTCGTCTTCTCGAGCGAGCCGGAGCGCGCGGCGCGCGGCGGCAAGCGCAAGGGGGACGATACGCTCCCGCTGCCGTTCGAGGCTCGCAAGTCGTCCGGTCGTGCGAAGCCGCCGATCGAGGTCGACGAGGAGGCGCCGACGATCCGCTCGGCGCGCGACGCAGCGCCCGAGGACGAGGTCGAGACGCTCGCCGACGACGAGGCCGAGGAGACCGAAGAGTCGGACGAGGAGACCGACGGCGAGGACGAGACCGAAGACGAGGAAGGCGACGCCGCGGAAGATGAGGACGAGACGGCGGCAGAGGACGACGAGGAAGAGGCGGACGAGGAGCCCGAGGAGGCCCC
>JAIEPK010000516.1 GCA_019749875.1 Candidatus Binatia bacterium
CTCGCGTCGAGCGTGATCGCGCCGGCGACGTTGGCGCTCACGTCGATGCGCGCCGTCGTGCCGCCGTTGCGCTGCAGCTCGATTCGCCCCGCGACCGCGCGGAGCGCGATGGTCGCACCGCCGCCGGTGATGGCCGCGCCGGGCTGCAGCACGATCGAGCCTGCGCGGAGCGCGACGTCGCCGTTGGCGCCGCCGCCGGCGGTGAGCGCGGACGCGGGGGCGAGCACGAGCGCCGTGTCGCTGCCAAAGTCGAGCGCGGTGCCCGGATCCAGCGTGACGCTCTTCGTGACCACACAGGGGTTGCCGGTACACAGATCCGCCGGCACGGCGGCACCGGCCGGGAGTGCACCAGCGAGCACGGCGGCGAGGGTAGCGAGCGCGAAGGCGGAGAGAGGGCGATGGGGCATGACGTCACTCCGTGGCGGGCGCTCCGCTGCCGGCGCGCTCGCGTCGAGCCGCGAAGCTACCACGCTCGCCCCCGTGCGCGGAGGGCTTTACGGCACACGGTGCGGCGGCGTCGGCATTTTGCGCGACGCGGTTGCACGATCCACCGTGCGTGTCTCGTGCGCCGGGGCATTCTGCCCCGGCGGCGTCCGTACTTGACGACGGACGGGACCGGCTCCTCGCGATCGACGCGCGACGATGCGCCGCGTTGTGCACGCGATCGCGCTCGCTTGAGCCGGCCCGGTGGAGGCTGATAAGCCCGTCCGGTCATCATGGCGAACACCATCAAGGACCGCACCGCGATCGTCGGCATCGCCCAGACGAGCTTCGGCAAGGGCATCCAGGACAGCGAGCTGTCGCTCGCCTGCCAGGCGATCGCGATGGCGCTCGACGACGCCGGCATCGCGCCGCGCGAGGTCGACGGGCTGGTCGCCTTCTCGATGGAGGACGGGCGCGAGGTCGAGGTCGCGCGCAACGTCGGGCTCGGCGGCATCACCTTCTTCGGCCAGGTCGGCTACGGCGGCGGTGCCGGCTGCGGCACGACCGGCCACGCGGCGCTCGCGGTCGCGAGCGGGCAGTGCGAGGTGGCGGTGGCCTGGCGGGCCCGCAAGCGCGCCGACAAGGGCAGCCGGCCCTGGGCGCAGACCAGCAACCGCATCGACAACCCGTGGCAGTGGAGCCGGCCATGGGGGCTGCTGCGGCCGGTCGACGAGATCGCGATGCTGACGCGGCGCTACATGCACGAGTACGGCGCCACGCGCGATCACCTCGCGAACGTCGCGATCGCCTTCCGCAAGCACGCGAACCGCAACCCGCACGCGACCATGAAGGACAAGACGCTCACCCGCGAGCAGTACATGAGCGCGCGCTGGGTGTCGGAGCCGCTGTGCCTGTTCGACAACTGCCTCGAGACCGACGGGGCGCTCGCCGTGGTCATCGTGTCCGCCGAGCGCGCGAAGGACCTGAAGCAGAAGCCGGTGTACATCCATGCGTACGCGCAGGGCATCCCGCCGCAGCACCAGACGATGACCAACTTCTTCTGCGAGGACCCGCTCGCCGGTCCTTCGCACACCGCGGCGAAGCGGCTGTGGGCGAACAGCGACATCAAGCCCGCGGACATCGACGTCGCACAGATCTACGACGCGTTCAGCCCGCTGATCCCGCTGTCGCTCGAGGGCTACGGCTTCTGCAAGCGCGGCGAGGGCGCCGCCTTCACCGACGACGGCGCGCTCGAGTGGCCGAACGGCCGCTTGCCGACCAATACGTCGGGCGGCGGCATGTCGGAGGCGTACGTGCACGGCTTCAACCTCGTCGTCGAGGGCGTGCGGCAGATGCGCGGCACGTCGACGAGCCAGGTGGAGGGAGCCGAGAGCTGCCTCGTGACCAGCGGCGAAGGCGTGCCGACCAGCGCGCTCGTGCTGCGGAGGTAGGCGATGGCGACCACCGGCATGATCCTGCCCGGCCTGGAAGATCCCGCGGCGCGTCCGTTCTGGGACGGCACCGCGCGCGGCGAGCTGCTGGTGCAGACCTGCGGCGCGTGCGGCGTCAAGCGCATGCCGCCGCGTCCGATGTGTCCCGCCTGCCGCTCGATCGACGTCGCATGGACCAAGACGTCGGGACGCGGCCGCGTGTGGTCGTTCGTCGTGCCGCACCCGCCGCTCCTGCCGGCGTACGCGGAGTTCGCGCCGTACAACGTGATCGTGGTCGAGCTCGACGACGACCCGTCGATCCGCCTGGTCGGCAACCTGGTGGAGTCGGCCGACGGTGCGATCAACGCGATCGACCCGGCGACGATCCGGATCGGCGAGCCGGTCCGGGTCGTCTTCACGCAGATCGAGGACGTGGCGCTGCCGCGCTGGGTGCGGGCCTAGCTGCTTGCGCTACTCGTAGCGCAAGCCGACCGAGCAGCCGCCGGGGATCGCGTCGCCGTTCGCGTCGCTCGCGTCGAGCGTGCAGGCGAAGTCCGACACCAGCGGGGCGTCGCCCGCAGGGCAGTCGAACGTGGCCTGGGCGAATGGTCCCGAGACGATGCCGGCGCTGCCCAGGACGAGCCCGATCGACACGCGGTCGTCGGTGCCGTCGGCGTCGCTGTCCTGGTCGCCGCCGCTGAAGATGCCGCTCTGGCCGGACAGGTTCGCGAGCCGCTCGGTGACGGACGGCGCCGAGCCGAGGCCCGGCAGCGCCGCGAGATCGCCGGGGTAGTCGATCACCGTGGTGACGCCGGCGCCCGCGGCGGCCGCGTCGTCGTAGGCGACGCGCACCGTCAAGATCGCCTTCGAGCAGGTCGGCTCCGCGACCGCGCGCACGTTGCCGGTGGCGGTCTTCGCGACCGACGCGACGGCCCCGGTCGCGTTCAGCACCTGCCAGGCCTCGCTGGTCGCGCTGCGGTTGGTGGTCGAGCTCCAGAAGCCCGTGGTCGAGCCGACGGGAACCGTCGGCGTGCAGCTGCAGGTCGCGACGCTGCAGCCGGGCTGGCACTTCTTGTTGAACTGCGCGGGGAACGCGGGCGACTTCTTGTCGTAGTCGACGATGGACTGCAGCTCCTTCGCGTTCGGCAAGCGCCAGGTGCAGACGTTCGCGAAGCACGGCGGCGTGTTGAGGGTCGCGATCTTCGCGAGCGCCTGGTCCCAGGTCGAAAGCGCGTTGCGCTCGTGGACGCTGCCGTCGCGCGACAGCTTCTCCCAGACGAGCCGCGTGTTCGCATCGGTGAGCGTGCCGTTGCCGCCGTCGATCAGCCGGATCTTGTGGCCGGCGGTGTCGTCGCCGTCCTGCCGGGTGCCGTTGCAGGGGACCTTGTTGCCGGCGGTGCTCCAGCAGCCCTTCTGGCCGCTGCGCGGCAGCAGCGACTCCGCGCGGCTCGTGGCCGGCGGGAGGAGAAGGGCAGCGATCAGCAGAAGAATGCGCGTCGTCATGCGCGAGCGTCTACACGGCGATCGTTGCCGGGTGACGATCGCGGTGTTGCGCGCGCGTGACGCGTCACGCGCGTCCGCCGTGCTTCGACGAGCGTCTCGGGGCGCGGGAGCCGCCCCGGCGTGAAGGCGTCACGCGGCTGCGCTGCGCTCGGGCGGCTGTGTCGGCGGTGCGCCGTGCTGTCGGGCGAGGGGATCGCGCGGGTGCGATGCGCCCGGTCGAGGCGCACGCGTGCCCCGCGCTGCCCGTGCGTCAAGCAGCGCGACGGCTCCGTGCGAGGCTCGCATCGGACAGCATGAGGTCGCCCGCGACCCACACGCGACGGGTCTCGTCGCATGCGGTGCACGCCGGCGCCCAGTCTTCCTCCGGGCACTCAGGACACGTTGCTTCACGGTAGCCGAGCTGATGCGCGATCAGGCGCAGGTCGGAAAGGTAAATGGTGAGCAGGATAGCCGGCGTGCTGCGCCGGCGGACGCGCGCTGCGTGAATCTTCGGTGACAAGTGCATTCGCACGCTGCGTGGTCGGCATCAGCGCGGGGCGTGATGGCGTCGATCGCCGCGCGACGATGCAGACCATCGCCACCGTGACGGTTCGATGACACGAGCGCGAAGCTTGCGTGATCGTGGCGACCGAACGCCGTCTTGCCATCGCAACCCGCCCGAGCGGGCGGTACGGCGACGGTGTCGGCGGTGAAGATCAGGAGCTCGCGGAGGATGTCGATGAGGTCGAGAAGCGTTGCAACGATCACGTTCGCGATCGGTCTGCTGGCCACGGGGGCGCTCGCGTCACCGGCGCTCGGGCAGACCCCGATCACGCTGCAGGGGGCCGGCGCCACGTTCCCGGCGCCGCTCTACCAGCGCTGGTTCCAGGAGCTCGGCAAGACCAACCCGGGCATCCGCGTCAACTACCAGCCGGTCGGCAGCGGTGCGGGCATCAAGCAGTTCACCGAGGGACTCGTCCAGTTCGGTGCCAGCGATGCGGCGATGACCGACGAGCAGATCGCGCAGGTGAAGAGCGGCGTCGTCCTCCTGCCGATGACCGCGGGCAGCATCGTGCTCGCCTACAACGTCCCCGGCGTCGCCGAGCTCAAGCTGTCGCGCGCTGCGTACACCGACATCTTCCTCGGCAAGGTCCGCAAGTGGAACGATGCCGCGATCGCGGCGGCCAATCCGGGCGTCACCCTGCCCGACACCCCGATCACGGTCGTCAGCCGCTCGGACGGGAGCGGCACGACGTACGTCTTCAGCAATCATCTGGCCGCGGTGAGCGAGGCGTGGAAGTCGGGGCCGGGCGTGGGAACGTCGGTACAGTTCCCGGTCGGTGTCGGGGGCAAGGGAAACGCCGGCGTGACGGCGCTGATCAAGCAGACGCCGGGCGCGATCGGCTACGTCGAGTTCGGCTACGCCGAGCAGACCAAGATGCCGATGGCGGTGCTCGAGAACCGCAGTGGCAAATACGTCAAGGCGGATCTCGCGAGCGCGCAGGCGGCACTCGCCGACGTCAAGCTGCCGCCCGATCTGCGCGCCTGGATCCCGGATCCGGCGGGCGCCGCGGCCTATCCGATCGTCACCTACACCTGGCTCCTCTGCTACAAGCAGTACGCCGACGCGAGCGTCGCGAGCGCGCTGAAGACCGTGATCCGCTACGGCCTGACCGACGGACAGAAGCTCAGCGGTGAGCTCGGCTACGTCCCGCTTCCCGACGCGGTGGCGAAGACGGTCCTCGATGCCGCCGGGACGATCGCGCCGTGACGCGATGAGGGTGCAGCTCGCGGTGCGAGCGCACGCGAATCCGGACGACGGGGCGGACGCCGCGCACGGTGTCGCCGCTTCGGAGCACGGCGTCGGACGCGCGCCGACGGCGCGCGAGGTGGCGGCGGACCGCGCGTTTCGCAGCGTCACGCTCGCGCTCGCATGGAGCGTGATCCTGCTCGTCGTGCTGATCCTGGGCGAGATCTTCGCGCAGGCGCTGCCGGCGATGCGCCAGTACGGCGTCGCGTTCCTCACCGGTCGCGAGTGGGATCCGAACCGCGCGACCTTCGGGATCCTGCCGCAGATCTACGGCACGCTGTACACGTCGATCCTCGGGCTCACGATCGCGACCGTGCTCGGGCTCGCGGTCGCGATCTTCTTGAGCGAGGGCTTTCTTGCGGCGGGCGTGTTCGCGGTCCTGAAGGCCGCCGGGCTCGCCTACCGGCCGCGCTTCGAGGCGCTGCCCGAGCGCCTCGAGGCCCTGCTGCGCATCGTGGTCGAGCTGCTCGCCGCGATCCCGAGCGTGGTCTACGGCCTGTGGGGCATCTTCGTCGTGATCCCGACCATCCGTCCGATCGCGGGCTGGCTGCACGACCGGCTCGGCTGGATGCCGTGGTTCTCGACGCCGCTCAGTGGTCCGGGGATCCTGCCGGCGTCGCTCGTGCTCGCGATCATGGTGCTGCCGACGATCTCGGCGGTGTCGCGCGACGCGCTCGCGCGCGTGCCGCCGAAGCTGCGCGAGGCGGCCTTCGGCCTCGGCGCGACGCGCTGGGAGGCGATCCTGGCGGTGTTCATCCCGACCGCCGCGACCGGCATCTTCGGCTCGATCGTGCTCGGCTTCGGGCGCGCGCTGGGCGAGACCATGGCGCTCGCGATGCTGGTCGGAAACTCGAACGTGATCAGCGCGTCGCTGCTGTCGCCCGCGGACACGCTCGCGGCGTTGCTGGCGAACAGCTTCCCCGAGGCCGGCAAGATCGAGGTCGGTGCATTGATGTACGCGGCGCTGGTGCTGCTCGCGATCACGCTGGTGGTGAACGCGCTCGGCACCTGGATCGTGCAGCGCGCGACCGCGACGCTGGAGGGACAGCGATGAACGCTCGCCCGCTCGCACGCGAGGCCGCTCTTCCCGACCAGGGCGAGCTGGAGCGCTCGCTGCGCCACCCGCGCGCGCTGTTCAGCTTCGTGATGAGCTGGCTCACCGGGCTCGTGACGGTCCTCACGCTGGTGCCGCTGTTCTCGGTGCTGTGGCTGCTGGTGGTGCGCGGCGGCAGCAGCCTGTCGCTCGCGGTGCTCTCCGAGCTGCCGCCGGCGGCGCTCATGCCGGGCGGCGGCTTCGGCAACGCGATCGTGGGCACGATCCTGATGGTCGCGATCGCGACCGCGATCAGCGTGCCGATGGGAATCCTCGCCGCGGTCTTCCTCGCCGACTTCGCGCCG
Source organism: Candidatus Binatia bacterium (assembly GCA_019749875.1). GTDB lineage: Bacteria > Desulfobacterota > Binatia > UBA12015 > UBA12015 > VGTK01. Next base: position 6,544 of record JAIEPK010000516.1, read on the forward strand.
GACGGTCGCACCGCGATCGCGGTGCGCTTCGCCGCGAAGGTGTTGACGGGGCTGCCGTCGATCCTGGCGGGCGTGTTCGCCTACGGCCTCGTGGTGGCCACGACCGGCACGTTCTCGGCGCCCGCGGGCGGCGTGGCGCTGTCGGTCCTGATGCTGCCCATCGTCCTGCTGACGGCGGAGGAGGCGATCCGCGCGGTGCCGGCGCGCATGCGCGAGGCCGCGATCGGCATGGGTGCCACGCCGACGCAGGTCGTGCTGCGCATCCTTCTGCCGACGGCGCTGCCCGGCATCCTGACCGGCGTGATGCTCGCGATCGCACGGGCCGCGGGCGAGACCGCGCCGCTGCTGTTCACGGCGCTGTTCAGCGAGTACTGGATGAGCGACACGTCGCCCGAGTTCCTGCCCAAGGCGCCGGGCGATCTCATGCATCCGACCGCCTCGCGGGCGGTGCTGATCTACAACTTCTCGAGCTCGCCGTTCGACAACCAGATCGAGCTCGCGTGGGCGGCGGCGCTGGTGCTGGTCGTGCTCGTGCTCGCCGTGAACCTCTGCGGCCAGGCGCTGGCCCGGCGCAGGGCGTGAGGCAGGAGTGACGCGATGAACGTCAAGCAAAACGGCGCGACCGCGACCAACGGCGCGGGCGTCGCGAACGGCAACGGCGCCCACGACGCCGGTACCGTGATCGATTGCCGCATCGAGAACCTCTACTACGGCAAGTTCCACGCCTTGCGCAGCACGCACATCCCGATCGCGAAGGGGACCATCACCGCCTTCATCGGGCCGTCGGGCTGCGGCAAGAGCACGGCGCTGCGTTGCCTGAACCGCATGAACGACCTGGTGCGCGGCTTCCGCTTCGAGGGACACGTGCGCTTCCGCGGCCGCGACATCTACCACCCGCGCGTCGATCCGGTGGCGGTGCGGCGCTCGATCGGCATGGTGTTCCAGCAGCCCAACCCGTTCGCGATGAGCATCTACCGCAACGTGTCGTTCGGGCTCCGGCTGAACGGCGTGCGCAGCGAGGTCGACGAGCGCGTCGAGCGCGCGCTGCGTGGTGCTGCGCTCTGGGACGAGGTCAAGGACAAGCTCAAGGCGAGCGGGCTGTCGCTGTCCGGCGGCCAGCAGCAGCGGCTGTGCATCGCACGCGCGATCGCGACCGAGCCCGAGGTCCTGCTGATGGACGAGCCGTGCTCGGCGCTCGACCCGATCGCCACGCGCAAGATCGAGGAGCTGATGCTCGAGCTGAAGCAGCGCTTCACGATCGCGATCGTCACGCACAATCTCCAGCAGGCGAAGCGCGTCGCCGACCGCACGGGCTTCCTCTACGTCGACACGTCGAACGGCGGTCGCACGGGCTACCTCGTCGAGTACGGTCCCACGCAGCAGATCTTCGAGGCGCCGCGCGAGCGCCACACGCAGGAGTACATCCGCGGCGAGTTCAGCTGACCGGCTCGCAGCGTGGATCGGCCGGGGGCGAAGCTGCGTCTTGTCCTCGGGCTCGCGCAGATGTTCGGTGCGAGCCTCGGCCTGATCTTGCTCGCCACGTCCGGGTTGAGCGCCACGGCAGTCGGTGTCGCGATCGGAACGACCGTGCTCACGCTGGGGAGTCGCCGGCTGGTCGGCGAGCGGTCGGGCTGAACGCACGCGAAGACCGCTGGGTCCGGTCAGCGAGAGCGCCGCACGGCACATGCGTGCCGTGCGGCGCCGAGGCCACGACCTGGGGATGGTCGAGGCGCGGGGGAGCTGCCCCGTACGCGATTGGCAGGCGCCACGGGCTGGAATCATCTATGGCGCGTCGATGAAACGAGGCCGTGGCGATCCCGTGAAGGGGTGGTTAACTCGGCTGGCGCTTCGCCGGACGAATCCACCGGCGCCTCCCCGGTGACCCTGGGGCGACGTGTGCTTGACCGCGACGGAACGCTCTCTGGTGCAGGCGTCGGGTGCGCGACTCAGGCAGCCGACGCGTGCGCGGCCGGGTCTGCATGGGACCCGCGCGCCGGCACGGGCGAGGAGCGTGTGCCGGACCGCGTGCTCGTCGAGGCCGAGGATGTCGCAGACCTCCCGGAACGAGCACAGCGCCGCCAATCGAATCTCGCCGCGCACCCGGGCGATCGCTTCGGCGCGCGTGTCGCGGCTGACCAAGGCGCCGGGCTGAAGGCGGAAGCAAGCGTCCTCCAGGAGCGCCGCGAGAAGCCGCATCTCTGGAGTACGCGGCAGGGCGCGCGAGGCAGGCGTGGGCGCCAGGAGCACGCGATGGACTCTCGGATCGGCGTGCATTCGCGGCACCTCCGTTCGGGGCGTTGGGCTGCAGAACCGAACGGATTGGGTCGCCGCGTTGCGCCGCCACGACCGAGGGGTGAAGGCAGAGAGCTGCACCGTCCACGGCTCTGGCTGGACGCGCCGAGCCGTGGACGGTGCGTGTCACGCGATCGTCACGTCCGAGCCCGCTGACTGCAAAGGTCTCCGGCTAGACGAAGCGACGTGAACGTCCCAGGGTCGAGGAGAAGGCGCACCGGAGTGCGCGTCGGTGCGGTGGCACTCGGTGCGCTGCTGTTCGTGCTCGTGCTGGTGCTCTCTCTCGCGTACGTCGCCCGGCGCGCCGAGGCGGCGATCGATCGCGGCTGCGAGAGCGTCGTGGTGAGCGTCGACTGGGACCGGAGTCGCGCCGCACGGGTCTCCGGGGTGGTGGTCCGCGTCGGGTATCCGGCCTCGCTCGAGATGCCGTCCAGCGGCAATCCGGACTCGTCCAAGGATCGCGTGGCGCTGCTGACCGGGACGTCCGGTGGGCTCTTCGATGCGGTGCCGCGCGACAGCGACCACGACGGGCGCAAGGACGTCGTCAGCATCGGCTTGATCACGCAGGGAATCGGCCCGGGTCCGTTCGCACGTCTCCGCTTCGACTGCGCACCCGGCATGGCGCCTGCGAAGGCCGCAGAGATCACCTGCACCGCGGACGTCGCGGACGAGTCCGGATCGGTCCCGTCGTCGTGCAGCGTCGCGCTGGCCGCGGAGTGAACGGCGCAGAGCGCTGCGCGAACGTGACGCGAAACCGCGCCTGAACCGTAACCGTTCCGTCATACGCGCCTGCTAGGCGTGCGTCGTGGAGGATCCATGATGCACCCGATTCGGTCCCTGGATTCGGCTCGGCCGGCACGGCGCCGGCGCGCTGCGGTACCGCGGCCGGTTCCCGGCAATCACGTCAAGCTGCTGCGTGACGCGATCGGCGAGCTCGAGGCGGTGTGCCGCGACGCGGCACGGCTCGAACGGCGCTTCGCGCGTGAGCTGGCCGAGGTGCATCCGACGTTCCGCGACAGCGCGCGCAACCTCGTGCACTATCTCGCGCTGCGCGACCGCGACGTGCGCATCCTCCAGGAGCGGCTCACGGGGCTCGGCCTGTCGTCGCTCGGCCGCACGGAGTCGCACGTCATGGCGGCGCTCGACGCGGTCCTGTGCGTGCTGCGCAAGCTCGCCGGCGAGCCGGCGACGCCCATGGCGGAGCAACCGCTGCTGACGTTCGCCGGTGGCAGCGCCCTGCTCGCGGAGCACACGGAGGCGGTGCTCGGCAAGCGTCCGCGCGAGCGCGGGGCGCACATCATGGTCACGATGCCGGGTGAGGCCGCACGCGACTACGATCTCGTTCGGCGCGCGCTCGTGAATGGCATGGACCTCATGCGCGTGAACTGTGCGCATGACGACCAGGACGCGTGGTCGCGCATGGTCGTCAATCTGCGCCGCGCGACGCGAACGACGCGCTGCGCGTGCCGCGTGCTCATGGACCTCGGCGGACCGAAGTTGCGGACGGGGGCGATCGACGCGGTGGGACAGATCGTGCGCTGGAAGCCGCGTCGCGGCGACCACGGCGAGATGGTGGAGGCGGCGCGCATCTGGCTCACTCCGGTCGAGGCGCCGCACGCACCGGCGACGCCGGCCGACGCCCGACTCGACGTGCCCGCGAAGTGGTTGCGGCGTCTGCGCGAGGGCGATCAGCTGCGCTTGACGGACCTGCGCGGCCGCGCAAGGACCCTCGTGGTTGCCGAGGCCGCGGCGGGTGGCCGCTTCGCGACCGCCGAGAAGAGCGCCTGGCTGTACGAGGCGCGACCCGTTCGCCTGCGCGGTGCGCGCGGCGAGGCGGACGGCAAGCTGCTGCGCGCCGTGGATGCGGTGCCGTACATGATCGCACCCGACCGCAGGTTCATTCTGCTGCACCGCGGCGATCGTCTCGTGCTGACCGCCGACGCGACGCCAGGCCGTTCGGCGGAGACGGATGCGGACGGACGCGTCGTCCGGCCGGCGCACATTCCGTGCACCTTGCCCGAGGCCTTTCCCGACGTGCGCCCGCGCGAGCGCATCCTGTTCGACGACGGCAAGATCGAGGGCATCGTCGAGGCCACGACGGCGAAGGAGCTGCGCGTGCGGATCCTCGCGGCACCGTCCGACGGGGTGAAGCTGCACCCCGACAAGGGCATCAACCTGCCCGACACGCGGCTCCGCCTGCCCGCGCTCACCGAGCGCGACCTGCACGACCTCGATTTCGTCGTGCACCACGCGGACCTGGTCGGCCTGTCGTTCGTGCGCACGCCCGACGACGTCGAGGAGCTGCGCCGACAGCTCGAGCTGCGCGACGGCGAGCACCTGGGCATCGTGCTGAAGATCGAGACCGCCGCGGCCTTCGATCAGCTGCCGCGGCTGCTGCTGGCGGCGATGCGCTCGCCGCGCGTGGCCGTCATGATCGCGCGCGGCGATCTCGCGGTCGAGTGCGGCTTCGAACGGCTCGCGGAGGTGCAGGAGGAGCTGCTCTGGTTCTGCGAGGCGGCGCACGTGCCGGTGATCTGGGCGACGCAGGTGCTCGAGAACCTCGCCAAGACCGGCGTGCCGTCGCGCGCCGAGATCACCGATGCGGCGATGGGAGAGCGTGCGGAGTGCGTGATGCTGAACAAGGGACCGCACATCGTCGAGGCGGTGCGGGTCCTGCAGGGCATCCTGCAGCGGATGGAGGCGCACCAGCGGAAGAAGAGCGCGCGGCTCCGCCGGCTGCGGCTGTCGTCGATCGCGGCCAGCGCCTGATCGGGCCTCGATTGCGCCGCGCGCGCCGTCAGGACGCCGGCAGGCGGTCGATCAGTGCGCGCAAGCGGTCGGGTGGCGTCGAGCGGAAACGGTGGCTCAGCAGGCTCGCGAGCTCGCGGTCGTCGAGCCCGAGCGCCGTCGCCGCGGCGGCCCAGGTGAGCTTCGCCTCCCGCATGCGGCGTGACAGCTCGAGCGCGAGGGTCGTGCGCTCTACACGATCACTTCGTGACACGTGCTTCATGAGCAGATCCTACCTCGATGGCGGACCCTGGATCGGGTCGAAGAGAGATGCGCTGCGCGACCGCCGGCACCGACAGACCTGCTCGGCCTGTCCCCCCTGCCGGGACGAGCGTCATACGCGCGTCTCGTGAACCACGGCCGGGAACGAGGGTCAAGGTGCGGTCCGCTGCATGCGCTCGCCGGCGGAGCGGCGGGTGTGGCCGAAGCACGCGACACGACGGCGGATTCCACAACCGGGACCACGAACGTGACAACTTGATGACGTCGCGCGTGCCGGCCGACCGGGACGGCCCGGTGTGCGCCCCGGCGGCACACCGGACCGTCGCCCTCCGCCCTACGGGATCGTGGTCTCGCAGCCGGTGAAGGTGTCGTTGCCGAGGCCGCCGTTGCAGACGTCGGTGCCGCCGGCGCCGTTGATCGTGTCGTCGCCGCTGTTGCCGAACAGCGTGTCGGCGCCGGCGCCCCCATCGATGTCGTCGTTGCCGGCACCGCCGCAGACGACGTCGTTCTGGCCGAGGGCGGTGATGGTGTCGTTGCCGCCGCGCGCGACGATCACGTCGGCGCCCGACGTGCCGTTGATCGTCTCGCCGGCGTCCGTGCCGACGATGGTCGCGACCTGTCCGTTGCACATGTACGGCGGGTACTGGACGGCGGTGACGGTGCAGCTGCCGGGCGCCGTGCCGAACAGCGTCGCGAACTCGGCCGTACACGTGAAGTCCTGCGCGATCGGCCGCGAGCGGCCGCTCACGCAGTCGTACAGCACGCTCGCGAACGCGCCCTGCGGGATGCCTTGGCCGGAGGTGATCAGACCGATCGCGAGCTGGTCGTCGAACGTGTCGGAATTGGTGTCGTTGTCCGCGACCAAGAACGTTCCGCTGACGCCGGAGGCGTTGGTCACCTGCTCGGAGAGCGCTTCGTTGATGATGTTGATCCGGCTGCCGGGGTATCCCAGGAAGACGGACACGCCGGTGACCGGGTCGACCGAGTCGTACGCGACGCTCACCGTCAGCGTGGTCGTCGCGCACTGCACGATCGGGCTCGGCGTCGGCGAAGCGGTCGGCACCGGGGTGGGAGTCGGCGTCGGCGTCGGTGATGGGGAGAGGCTCGGGCTCGGTGACTGGCTGGGGCTCGGCGTCGGGCTCGGGGTCGGTGACGGGCTCGGGGTCGGCGTCGGGCTCGGCGATGGACTCGAGGTCGATGCGGCCGTGCTCGTGGGCACTACGGAGGGCGTCGGGGTCGGCGCCGTGCCGTCGCAGTACGTGGTGGCGTTGAAGCCCTTCACGAGCGCCGCGATCTGCGTGCCGGCGGCGACGAAGTCGTGGCACGGCGGGAGGCCGGGCGCCTTGCCGGCGATGCTCGCGATCTTCGCGTCGTACTTGGGGACGACGCCCTTCTTCGCGTCGTACAGGCAGGCGTCCACGCCGCTCGGCTTGCCCCGCGAGTGATTGACGGCGCCCTTCGCCCAGCACTTCTCGAGCGCGGCCGCGAGCTTCGCGGACGCCTGGCTCGCCTTCTGCACGTTCTTCAAAACCGCCGGATCGGGTGGCACGAAGCCGCCGCCGAACTCGGGCGGCAACGCACCATCGACGTAGGTGCCGGCCGGGGCGCTGGGAGCGATGCCGAAGACCACCGCCGCTGCAAGGAGCAGTCGCGTGATCCGGCCGGAGCGTGCGTGCGTCATGTCCGCCTCCACGTCGCGGGTCGGTCCGGCTCGGGCGTGCCGGACGAGTGTACTGCGACGCTTAGCGGCGCGCCGTGAACGCCGTCCGGGTCGCGGGTGAACCTGCGGTGAAGCCCCGCGCGCTGCGACGGTTCGTGCCGGCGCGCGCGCGGCGCGCGCTTCGCTCGAGCAGTCGGGCCGGCATGACCGACCGGCGGACGTGCACGGGCCCCCGTCTCTCGCGAGACGGGGGCCCGTGGGTACGGCCGAGTGGCGAGTGATCCGGTCGAGACGCTCGGACCGTCTGCATCGCCTCGCGCTGCGCGAGGCGATGCGGACGTCAGCCGCCGAACGAGACCGAGCAGGACCCCGCGAGATCGGTGCCCACCGCATCGGACACGTCGGCGCTGCACGACACTGCGCCGAGAGCCGTTCCCGCGGTGCAGTCGAAGCGCACGCGCGCGAAGGCGCCCGGTGCGATCGCGTTGCTCGACGTGATCAGGCCGACCTTGAGCTGATCGTCGACGTTGTCGGCGTTGGTGTCGTTGTCGCCGGCCGAGAAGATGCCGTTGCCGACGCCCGTGAGGTTCGTGACGCGCTCGATCACGGTCGCGTCCGCGCCGACGCCGGGAATGGAGACGGCTGCCGGGTACGAGAGCGTCGTGGTCACGCCGGCTGCGTTGATCGCACCGCCGCCGTTGTCGAACGCCAGGTTGATGGTCGCGTCGACCTTGCCACCGGCCGGGCAGGTGCCGTCACCGGTCGGCGGCGGGGTGCGCGTCGGGGTCGGCGTGGGCGTCGGCGACGTGCGCTGCGGGCAGTCGGGAATGCTCGCCACCGCCGGCATGCGCTGTCCTGCCGCGAACGTCCCGAGCGACTGGGCGAAGATGCCGAGCACGTTGCCGTTGCCGGCATCGACGTCGAGGAACAGCTTGCCGCTCGAGCTCAGCACGGTGCTGCCCGCGATCTCCTGCAGGTTGCTCAGCAGGACGCCGTTCACGGCCGCCGAGCCGACCGCCGCCTCGAAGCCGTCCGCGTCGCAGAACAGTGCTGCCGCGTCGTCGCTGAGCGCCGTGATGCCGAACGCGGCGCCGTAGACGTCGTTGAACGCGGCGACGACGACGCGATTGCCGTCCTGGTCCGCGGGCGCGAGGTCCTGCGGGTTGAAGTACGTCGGCACCATCAGCGCCGTCGGGGTGAAGCGCTGGTACTTGACGGCGCTTCCGTCGACCTCGGCGCCGGCCGTGGCGCGGGCGCCGTTGCTGCCGACCGCGAGACGGCCGTACGGGTTCTCGCCGAACGCCGCGCCGAGCGCGGTGTTGGCGAGGGTGTAGCCGCCGGTCAGCGGCTGCGGCGGCACGACCGCCTGCGTGTCGGTGGCGCTCGCGATCGGCGTCACCACGGCGAGTCCCGCGTTGCCGTTCGCCGCACCGCCTGCGACCGACGACGAGGTCGGATCGATCACGATGTTGCCCCCGCCGGGCAGGGTGTAGACCTGCTCGCCGAGCCGGCTCGCGAGGTTCGCGGGATAGAAGGAAACCTCGACCACCACCGGCGTCCCTGCGGGGTTCGAGATCGTGAGGAACGGCACGCGGTTGGTACGCGCGTCGTAGAAGTAGATGAGCTGGTCGCCGCTCGTGCCCGGCACCGTGATCGTCGCCTGCGCCATCGCCTGCGACGTCATGGTCAGCGACGCGAGCAGCGCCGCGGCCGCCGCGAGCACGCGCGACGTCGACCTCGTTCCGGAGCGTTCGTCTCTTGCCACGGATCCTCCTCCCGCTCGGCGCACGGATGCGCGCGCGGCGCGAGCGTCTGAAGCGCCGCGTCGCGCCGCCGGTGGCGACGCGCGCGGTGCATGGTTTTCGCTGGTCGCCCGGTGGCCGCGTGGCAGCGCGGACTTCCACCGGGCCCGGGGGAATGGACGCCGGAGCTTCGCACGCGAAAGCTACGGCACGGTGAACGTCACGGAAGCGACGCGTGAAGCTTCGGTTGCAGCGCGCGTCGTGTGGCGTGGTCGCGCCGCTGTCCGAGCTCGGGCGCAGCGGACGCGGCACCGGCGCGTGGTCGAGTCGCGCGCGTCACGAGAAGTCGTAGCTGACGCTGAGACCGACCTTGACGCCGGTGCGGTAGCGCTCCTGGACGATGTCGCCCTGCTTGAACAGGTAGTGGTCGTTCCACAGGTTCTCGAGCGACAGCTTGGCGGTCACCGGCTGGTCGAAGAGGTTGATGCGCTTGAACCAGACGAAGTCGAGCTGGTTGCGCGGCTGCTCGATGATGTTGGCGATCGGGTAGTAGCCGAGCGCGGTGATGCGCTCGCCGGACGTGACGTACAGGAAGCGTGCGGTTCCGAAGTCGGGGCTCGCGTATTCCAGAGACGCGTTGATCACGTACGGCGACTGGCCCTGCAGCTCGTGCGTTCGCGTGGTGAGCTCCACTTCGGGAGTGTCGGGCGGCAGCTTGGGGTGCTCGGGCAGCGTGACCGTCGACTGGATGTAGGCCGCATTCAGATTGAACGTCACGGGTGCCAGCGCGTCGGCGAGGAAGCCAAAGTTCTTCCGTCCCTCGAGCTCGAGTCCCCAGACGGAGCCGTCCTCCGCGTTGGCGAAGGAGTTCGCGTTGCTCGAGCCGACGGGGATCAGGATGGTTTCGATCGGCTGGTCGAGCGTCTTGTAGAAGAAGCTCGCCGAGACCAGCTCGAGCGGCGTGAAGAACCACTCCCAGCGCAGGTCGTAGTTGGTCACGTGCGACTCGACCAGCAGGGGATTGCCGACGGTGGTGAGCAGGCCCTGCGGCTCGGGGAACTGGATCGGCGACAGCTCGCGGAACTCGGGGCGCGACACCGTCTTGCTGAAGCCGGCGCGCACGTTCATGTCGCTGCGCGGCGTGTAGATCAGGTTGACGCCGGGGATCGGGTCGGTGTTGTTGATGATCGTCGTCGTGTTGAAGGTGGCGTCCGCCGGCTCTTTGTTCTGACTGTAGGTCTGCAGATCGATGTACGAGTACTCGGTGCGCACCCCGGCGACGAGGCGCAGCAGATCGCGCCACAGCGGTACGTCGAACATGCCGTAGATCGCCGCGATCTCCTCGGTCGCGTGGAACGCGTCGCGCTTGTTGGTGTTCTCCTGGAAGCGGAGCTGCGTCGGGTCGGTCAGGATGTTGTCGGGGTCCAGCAGAACCTCGGGCGGTTGTGACAGCTGGTCGGCCGGCTGCAGCGGTCGCTCCGAGAAGTTGCGCAGGTCCGAGTTGCGGTCGCGGAACGTGAACGCGGGGCCGAACTTGAACTTGCCGGTGAGCCCGTCCCACGCGTCGGTCGCGGGTAGCGCCATCGGGAACGGTACCGTGAAGTCGACCGCCGAGTCGGTCAAGGTTTCGTTGATGTCGAAGAAGACGCGGGTTCCGCTCGGCGGCTGACGGTCGAAGACCGGCGGGTTCTGCGAGGTGATGTACGAGACCGTGCGCGCGTCGGGGATGTCCTGCGTCGTGTACGTGAAGGCGCTGCGCCAGCCGACCTCGATGCCGGGCAGCACGTGCTGGCCGGCGAGCTGGCCGAAGGCGAGCTGCTGCTTCGTGAACTGCAGGCGCGTCGTGTCGACCTGATTGTCGTTCACCGTGTCGCCGCTGCCCGCGTAAACCTGGTTCAGCGAGCGCAGGTTGTAGAGCGAGCGGAAGGTGATGCGGTTGGTCGCGTCGATCTCGTAGCCCGAGGTCAGGACGCCGCCGAGCGTCGTGTAGTGGTTCGCGAGGTTGTACTTGAAGCTCTCCGACGCCTCGGTGGTCGGGTCGGGAGCGCCCGGATTGCAGCCGGACGTGCAGGTGATGATCTTGGTGACGAGCGGATCCTGCACCTCGAACTCGTTCTTCCAGATGGTCGCGAAGTTCACCCCGAACGGTCCCCACGAGTTGCCGATCGAGAAGTTGATCGCCCCGTTCGGTGGTGCGGTCTGCGTGTCCTTGCTCCACACGTTCGGCAGCGACTTGGCGAGCTGGTACTGCTTCTCCTGCGGGATGTTTCCGAAGAACGGCTTGTCGCCGAAGATGCTCGGCAGGCCCTTCGCGGTGTTGATGCCGAACGGCTGCCCCGCGCCGCCCTGGCCCTGATACGTGTTGAAGTCCTGGAAGGTCGCGCTGCTGTTGGCGCCGAGGCTCATGCCGATGTTGGCCTGGAACTCGGTCGGAAAGGTCACCAGGTTGATGTCGACCAGGCCGCCCGAGAAGTCACCGGGCAGGTCGGGCGTGTACGACTTGATGATCGCCAGCGACGCCAGGAAGTCCGCCGGGAACAGGTTCAGCGGCACGACGCGCTTGTTCGGGTCGGTGCTCGACAGCCGGCTGCCGTTGAGCAGCGCGCTCGAGTAGCGCTCGCCTAGGCCGCGCACGTAGACGTAGTTGTCCTTGACGGTCACCGCCGGCACGCGGCTCACGACCTCGGCCGCGTCGGAATCCGGTGACTTCTTGATCTGCTCGGCGCTGATCGTCTCCTGCACGCTGTCGGCCTTCTGCCGCGTCAGGATCTGCGTCGCCTCCGCCGCCTTGTCGGCGCGCGCGACCACCTCGACGACCTCGACACCGGCCTGGCCCTCGGGCGAGAGCGTCGTGTCGGCGAGCGTCGTCTGGCTCGGCTTCACGTTGATCTTGGTGATGCGCGCGCTCTGGTAACCGGGCGCGAACACGCGCACCTGGTACTCGCCGGGCGGGACCTTGAAGCTGAACTTGCCGTCGATGTCGGTGCGCGTGGTCTTGCTCTTGCCGACCAGCTCGACACCGGCATCGATCACCGGATCACCCGACACGACGTCGAGCACGGCGCCGGAGATGACGCCCTGCGCGCCGGCGGTCGTCGCGGCTGGCGCGGCATTCTGCGCGGGCGCAGGCGCCGTGGGTGGTGCTGCGTCCTGCGCGCGGACGGACGTCGCCAGCGCGAGCAGCAGAAGGGCGAGCAGAGGCGTCGCGCGGACGCGGTCGCAGATGATCCTCATCCGTGAGCTCCCGGGTGTTGCGGGGTGAAGGGGGCAGGCGCTCCGACGCCCGCGGCGATCCGTCGAGGGCCCGCTTCTAGCGGCGCGTGGTTGCTCGGCGGTGATGCGGACGTGACGTCTTGATGACGCACGAGCAACACGCGCTGCAGCGGCGCGCGCTGCGCGCGCTGCCTGTCACACGCGCGTCAAGCGTCGCAGTGATTCGGCGCGCCACGCTTCACGCGGCTGTCATGCAAGCGCACGCGCCACGCGATCGGCGCGCAACGTCAAGCAATGCGCACGCTGCGTCGTGCGCGCCCGAATTTACCGAAGCGACACACAAGCACAACGGCGGCAACACGTGCGCCGGGTAACGCTGTCCTCCGAACGCCGCGTGCGACCCCCACCCGTGCGCGCCCACCCACTCAAGGAGGAATGTCCATGCTCGACCGCGTTCAACCACCCGGCCGCAGGCGAAGTGCCGCGGCCCTCGTCGCGGGACTGGCGCTGCTCGGCGTCGCGTCCGGCGCGCACGCGACGGTCAAGGATTGCCGCGACACCATCGGAAAGCAGGTCAAGGGCCTGTTCGCACTCGGCGCGAGCGCGCTCGACGGCTGCCACAAGGGCAAGGACAAGGTCTGCACCGCGAACAGCGATCGCGCCGCCTGCAACCTGCTCGACGGCCCGGTCGTCGATGCCAAGGGCAAGTACGCCGCGAAGCAGGCCAAGGTCCTCGCGAAGATCGGGCCCGCGTGTACCGGCTTCGATTCCGCGTATCCCGGCGGCGTCGAGTCGGCCGTGCTCGACAAGCTGGTCGCGGAGCTGAACGGCAACACCAGCGTGAGCCTCGGCGACGACGATCTGCTGTGCGACAAGGCCGTCGTCGGCTGCCACAAGACGATCGCCACCGAGCGCACCAAGGTCCTGAAGGAGGTCCTGCTCGACTCGATCAAGTGCCAGGCGAAGCTCGACAAGACCGCGAGCTCGTTCGGCCCGATCGACCCGACCTGCCTCGACGCCGCCGACAAGTCGGGCGCGAAGGCGAAGGCCAAGATCGCCGCGAAGTGCACCGGGATCGACCTGACGAAGGTCGGCAGCTGCGCGACGGACCTCACCGGTCTGCAGAACTGCGTCGTCGACAGCGCGATCGCGACCGGCCAGGACCTCGCGAAGGCGCTCTACGGCCAGCCCGCGACCGGCTGCGGCAACGGCACGACCGAGGGCAGCGAGCAGTGCGACGATCACAACAACGACTCGGGTGACGGCTGCAGCGCGACCTGCGAGCTCGAGGGCAACTCGTGCACGCCGTGGAGCGGCCCCGGCGCCGGCACCGGCACGCGCGTCGTCAAGGTCGCCATCACCACCCCGCAGCCGCTGGGCGGCCTCCAGGTCACGCTCGACTACCCGCAGTTCCAGGCGGGCATTCCGGGCGTCGGCTCGTCGAGCATCGTGCAGAGCCGCTTCCAGGCGCTGCAGCCCGCGACGCTGGCGGCGTTGAACGACGACAACAACGCGACGGCGGTGGTCGGCATGATCAACCTCGCCGACACCTTCGACACGGGCGACCTGTTCCAGGTCACGCTCGACAACTGCGTCGCGCTCTCGCAGAACATCTGCAACCGCAACCAGCAGGTGTTCGCCTGCGGCGGTCGCTGCCACCTGCCGAACGGTACGGGCGGCGGCAACAACGTCTGCCTGAGCGTGGCCGACTGCGCGGGCGGCGAGATCTGCGACAACGGCGATCCGCTGGTCTGCAGCCCGGGCACGAACCTGCCGTACGGCCCCGGCCCGCAGGCCGGCTGCTGCCCGGGTGACAACGCCTGCTACACGCAGGCCGAAGCCACGGGCTGCGCCGTCAGCGACCCGGTCGACGAGCTCGGCCAGCCGGTCGCGGGCGTGACCTGCTCGGTCACCGTCACCGAGCAGCCCTGATCCGTTCCGACGACGTCGCTGCGCGCTCGCCTCGGCCGGCGCGCGGCGACGCTTCCTTCAACCGCGGAGCGTGGCTCCGCACTTCGAGGAGATGGACGACATGAGAAGGACTCTGAAGGGATTCGCAGGGAGCGTGGCGCTGCTGCTCGCGCTCGCCTTCGCGGGACGCGCGCATGCGGCGGTCTGCGGCGATCTGAACGGCAACGGCAGCCGCAGCACGGCGGACGTCGTGCTCCTGTTCCGCGCGGTGCTCGAGAACCCGGACCCGTCGCCGCTGTGCGGCGGCGCAGGCGCGAGCGACTGCGGTGACATCAACGCCGACGGCGGCATCAGCACGGCCGACGTCGTGATCCTGTTCTCGAGCGTGCTCGGCAACGAGACGCTGTTCCCGCTGTGCACGGGCGTCGGCCCTGACATTGCGTGCGGGTCGACGATCTCGGGCTCGATCTCGTCGAACAAGCGGCTGCTGGCGTGCGACTACACGCTCGACGGGATCGTGTTCGTCGAGCCGAACGTCGTGCTGTCGATCGCGGCGGGCGCGACCATCAAGGGCAAGTCGACGCCGACCAACGATCCGACCTCGGCGCTCGTCTTCCGCCGCGACTCGAAGATCAATGCGCCGGGCACGGCCGCGAATCCGATCGTCATGACCTGTGATCTCGGCGCCGGCTCGCGCTTCGCCGGCTGCTGGGGCGGTCTGGTCCTGAACGGCCGCGCGCCGGTGAACGTGCCGGGCGGCGAGGGCCTCGCGGAAGGTCTCGACAACGTGCCCTTCGGCGGCACCGACGCCAACGACTCGAGCGGTCTGCTGCGCTACGTGCGCGTCGAGTTCGCGGGTCGCATCCTGAGCCCGAACAACGAGCTCAACCTGCTGACGCACAACGCGGTCGGCCGCGGCACGACCGAGGACCACATCGTCGTCAACCAGGGCCTCGACGACGGCTTCGAGTGGTTCGGCGGCAACGTCAACAGCAAGTACATGGTCGCGCTGGCGATGGCCGACGACGGCTTCGACTGGCAGCTCGGCACCACGGGCTCGCTGCAGTACGGCTTCGGCGCGCACTCGGGCACCAACATCGACACCGCCGGCAGCCAGGGCTTCGAGGGCGACAACAACGAGAACGGCTTCGACTTCGTGCCGCGCTCCAAGCCGAAGTTCTGCAACGTGACCTCGGTCGGCACGCGCAACCAGTCGGGCGGCAACGTCCAGAACTACGGCATGCTGCTGCGCCGCGGCACCGCCGGCCTGATCATGAAGTCGATCATCATCAACTCGAACACGGCCGGCATGCGCATGAACGACGCGGCCACGTCGAACAACGCCTGCACCGCGGGTGCCGGTGCGCTGACCGGCGAGCTGAACTGCCAGGACTGCGTGTTCTGGAAGTCGGGCCCGAGCGGCACGCTGTACGCGGAGACCAACGCGACCGGCGGCAACTGCTCGACCGCGCAGCTGTTCAACCTGTGGACCGCGCAGGCGACGGCGCCGACGCGCACGATCGATCCGGGCCTCGCGGCGAACACCGGCGAGGTGTGGCCTCCGGTGAGCCCGGTTCCGACGACGGCGGCGAACTCGACCGCGATCGACTGCAAGACGGTCGACGCGTTCTTCGACACCACCGGCTACGTCGGTGCGTTCCAGCCGGGTGCGGCGAGCTGGCTCAGCACGCCCTGGTACGACGCGTCGGTCAACTGACGTCCGACGTCCGTGAGGCGAACGGCGGCCGGAGGACGATCCTCCGGCCGCCCGCCGCACGGGCGCTCACCGTGAGGAACTCATGAAGCTCGCTCGAATCTCGTTTCTCGCCATCGTGGTGTGCGTCGCGGTCGTGGCCGTGCTGGGTCGCGGCAGCGTGAGCGGATCGCTGACGGCTCCGCACGCGATGGCGCCGCATCCGCCGCTGTCGGGCGGGGCGGCATCGGTCGACGAGCTGCTCGGCAGGTTCGTCGCGGCAATCGAGGCCAAGGACGTGGCCGCGCTCGAGGCGCTGCGCGTCGACGAGACCGAGTACCGGAAGATCATCATGCCGGGCAGCGTCAAGCCCGGCCAGCCGCCGCAGAAGCTCAGCGCCGCGGCGGACCAGTACTTCTGGGAGAGCCTCGACACCAAGAGCAAGTACGGCGGTCGTGCCCTGATCGCCGGCTACGGCGGCCGCAAGTACCGCGTCACCGACGTGACCTGGAAGAAGGGCGTCGGCGAGTGGGCCTGGTTCCGCTGCTACGACCGGCTCCAGCTGACCATGGTCGACGAGGACGGCGCCGAGCACGTGCTCGAGAGCGGCTCGGTCGCCGACGTCGACGGCCGCTTCAAGTTCATCTCGTTCATCCGCGACTAGTCGGACCTGCACGCAAGGCAACCCATCGACGCGGGCGTCCGGCGGCGCTCTTTGCACCCGGCCGGCCGCGTCACGGAGGTCAAGAATGAATCGAACGTTTCTCCGCCGGCTCCCGCGCAAGGGAGCCGGTCCGATCGCGGCCGCGGCCCTGCTCGCGCTGTCGTCGGGCACGGCGTGGGCGGCCACCTACGTGGCGGCACCGCTGCCGCCCGAGTTCGGCGGCGGCGTCGTCCCGGCCGACCCGAAGGTCCTGAAGAACGACCAGAAGGCGAGCGCGACGGTCGCGAAGCTCGCCGCGACGGTCGAGAAGTGCTTCGCCAAGGGCGTCGCCAACGTGAGCAAGGGCGCTCCGTCCGGCCTCGACACGTGCCTCAACCTCGCCGACAAGGGCGCGCTGCCGAAGTTCCAGGCGGCGATCGCCAAGATCGACGAGAAGGCTCCGGGCTTGTCGTCCTGCTACGATTTCGCGGCCGCGGGCATCCAGGTCGCGAACACCGTCAAGGCGCAGAACGCGATCGTGTACTGCGCCGGGACGACCGCGCTCGACCCCGAGTTCGGCGGCGGCTTCGTGCCGCCCGATGGCGACACGCTGAAGAACGTCCAGAAGGCGAGCAAGGAGCTCGCGAAGCTCTGGGCGTCGATCGAGAAGTGCTACTCGAAGGGCGTCGGCAACTTCTCGAAGGCGAAGGCGACCGGTGTCGATACGTGCCTGAACGACCCGGCGAAGGGCGTGCTGCCGAAGTTCCAGGCCAAGATCGGCGGCATCACGCTGCCGCCCTGCGCCGACTTCGCGACCCTGCGCACGCAGGTCGAAGGCATCGTCAAGGCGTCGAACACCCAGTACTGCGGCTGCAGCAAGGCCGTCGCCAAGGTGTCGACGACGTTCAGCGGTGCGGCCACCGGCGTGTCGACGATCCTCGGCTACCCCGGCGACCAGGCGGACATCCCCGGCTTCGGCAGCCAGCCGTCGGTCGTGGAGCGCGTCGCGAACCTGACCGGCATCAACAGCGGGACGTTCAGCTACGGTGACAACGACACCAACGCCGACCTGCTCGACGATCAGCTCAGCGTCGGTCTGCTGAGCATCGGGACGGCGATCCCGTCGGGTCCGTTCATCACCGCGACCTTCGACTGCAAGGCAGGGCAGGCCGCGGTGACGCCGGCCGACTTCGCCTGCACGCTCGACGCGTCGGACAACGACGGCGCGACGATCCCGGGCACCTGTGCCGTCTCGTCGGTGAGCTACCTTCCGTAGACGCCCTGCGGAGCAGCGCCGATGAGGAGAGGGCGGACCGTCCACGTGATGGTCCGCCCTCTCGCGTTCGGGTGCTCGTCGCGCGCGGCGCGTGCCACCCGACCCGCGAGCGCTCCTCCGAGCGCCGCATGTGTCGCCGCGCGCGGCACAACCAGATCGTCACATTGGGATCACGGCCGCGAAACTCCCCTCCCGTAGATTCGCACGCGGCGACGGGTGGAAGCAGCGCCCGACGTGCGCCGCACGCCCGCGACGAGCCGCCTGCGCGGACGCATCGCGCGAACAAGAGAGGACCAGAATGATGAGAGGACTGCCATCGCGTCTCCTGTCCGTGTGCTTCGGCCTGCTCGTGGCATGGATCCATGCGAGCCCGAGCTTCGCGATCATCGCGGATGATCCGTTCACGACCAAGACGCAGCCGGCGAACACGCTGGTGATGCCGTTCGACGTGACCGAAGGGCGCACGACCTTCCTGCTGGTGAGCAACCTCGCCGGCAAGTCGGGCGACGTGGCGGCGGTGACGACGCACTGGTCGTTCTGGAGCGAGAGCTGCACGCACCTGGTCGACGTGCCGATCTGCTTGACGCTGAACGACACCATCGTCGTCGATCCGACGGAGATCACGCCCACCGATGCGCGCAATCAGTCCGTCGGCACGAGCACGAACCTGGCCGGCAACCGCGGCTACGTGACCGTCACGGCGTACGCGACCGACGCCAACTGCGCCGACGCGAGCGTGCTCGGCAACCAGCTGGTGGACGGCGCGCTGGTCGGTGCGATGACGCTCGCGGACTCGGCGATCGGCAAGTCGTTCGCGCTCGACGCGGTCGGCCTCGGCGTCGATCCGAGCGGCAGCTTCGTCGAGCTGCCCGACCTGCTGCTGTCGCCGAGCGGCAACGACGGCTTCCTGTCGATCCAGACCTTCAATCCGGAGTCGATCGACGACTCGATCGTGATCCTGGTGAGCTTGAAGGAGAAGAGCGGAACGCTGCCCGGCGAGATCGGACCGGTGGGCGTGCCGGTCACGGCGAACGTGAGCTTCTTCGACAACATCGAGACGCGGACGTCGCTGCCCGACACGTCCATCCCCTGCACGCTGTTCTCGTCCGCGGTGCCGGCCGACAGCGGCTCGCTGGTCCCGGGAACCGTCAGCTTGACGTCGTCCGGCTTCCTCCAGCTGACCAACATCTATGCCGGCACGACGCCGGTCGGCGACGCCGACGGCAATGACGGCAACGACACGTGGGTGTACGGGTTCCACGGCCAGTCGGTCGCGATGTACGCGGCCGGGTCGAGTGCCAAGTATCCGGTGCTCGGCGACATCGTCCTGCCGACGCCGACGCCGACGCCGGCCACGACCGCGACGGCGAAGCCGACGGCGACGCCCACGGCGAAGCCGACCGCCACGCCCACTCCGACCGCGACGCCGATTCCGACGTGCAGCGGCGCTCCCGGCTCGTGCGCGACGCCGACGCCCACACCGACACCGGCCGCGACCGGC
>JAIEPK010000264.1 GCA_019749875.1 Candidatus Binatia bacterium
CGGTGCTCGCGCGGCTTGCGCCGCGCTCCGCTCCTCCGATGGGCCTCCTCCCTCGGGCGAAGCCCTCGCTCGTCGCGGTTCGCCCCCGTGCGGTGCTCGCGCGGCTTGCGCCGCGCTCCGCTCCTCCGATGGGCCTCCTCCCTCGGGCGAAGCCCTCGCTCGTCGCGTTTCGCCCCCGTGCGGTGCTCGCGCGGCGAAGCACGCGCTCGTCGGTACGACTCATCGTCACTCGTCCTTGAACGCGGGCCGGCGCTTCTCGACGAAGGCGCGCACGCCCTCCTGTGCGTCGGCCGACTTCGAGAGCACGGTCTGCGCGAGCGCCTCGATGTCGAGCAGCTCCGAAAGCGTCTGCTCCGCGCCGTGATAGACCGTGAGCTTCGACAGCGCGAGCGGGCCGGCGGGGTTGCGCGCGACCTTGCGCGCGAAGTCGCGCACGCCCGGCGCGAACTCCGCATCGGGCAGCACACGATTGACGAGGCCGAGCCGCGCGGCCTCGTCGGCGGTCAACGCATCGCCGGTCCAGAGCAGCTCGAGCGCTCGCGCCGTGCCGAGCAGGCGCGGCAGGAAGTACGCGCCGCCGAAGTCGGGCTGCATGCCGACGCGCAGGAACGGCACCGAGAACGACGCCGACGCGGTCGCGAGGCGCACGTCGCAGGCGAGCGCGATCACGCAGCCCGCGCCGATCGCGGGACCGTTGACCGCGCCGATGATCGGCTTCGGCGTCTCGCGGAAGCGCTGGATGGCGCGCGTCATGCGCAGCATCTCGCGCGAGCGCCGCACCGGCGACTGCGCGAGGCGCTCGCCCATCGACTTCAGGTCGCCGCCCGAGCAGAACATGGCGCCCGCGCCGGTGAGCACGAACACGCGCACGCGCGGGTCGGCGGAGCCCGCGTCGAGATGGTCTTCCAGCGCGCGCCAGTCGGGCGGCATGACCGCGTTGCGCTTGTCGGGACGATCGAGGGTCAGCGTGGCGACGCCGTCGTCGCCGATCTCGTAGCGGACTCCGCTCTCCATGTCGTTCGTATCCCCGCTCCGTGCGCGCTCAGGTCAGCAGCAGCCCGACGTCGGGACCGCCGCGCAGGGTGTGCCCGCCGTCGATCGACAGCACCTGTCCGGTGATCCACGACGAGCGCTCGCTCGCGAGGAACAGGATCGCGTCGGCGATCTCCTCGACGCGCCCGACGCGACCGAGCGGCATGTGCGCCTCGTAGTTGGCGCGGACCTTCGGGTGCTCGGCGAAGATGCGCGACAGGTCGGTCGGCACGAGCCCCGGACGCAGGGCATTCACGCGGATGCGCTGCGGCCCGAGCTCGTCGGCGGCGCAGCGCGTGAGCATCTCGAGCCCGGCCTTCGAGACGCAGTAGGCGCTCATCAGGCGGTGCGTGAGCTTGCCCGCGATCGACGACACGTTGACGATCGAGCCGCCCTGCCCGCTCTGCATCATGGCCGCGGCTTCATGCTTGACGCAGTACATGGCGCCGTCGAGGTTCGTGCGCAGCGTCATCGCCCAGTCGTCGGCGTTCTGCTCGGTGATGCCGGCGATGAAGCCCGTGCCCGCCGAGTTCACCGCGATGTCGAGGCGACGAAACCGGTCGGTGACCGCGTGCACGACGCGGCGCACGTCGTCTTCGTTGCCGACGTCGCCGGCGACGGCCCACGCATGGTCCGAGCCGATCTCGTGCACCGCGCGTGCGAGCCGCGTGCCGTCGCGCCCCATGAGCGCGACGGTCGCCCCGGCCTCCGCGAGCGCACGCGCCGCAGCGAGCCCGATGCCGCTGCCGCCGCCGGTGATCAGTGCGACCTTGCCGTTCAACTCGGACATGGAGCCACCTCCCTTCGCGAGCGAGAGAGCCCAGTCTGCCCGACGCGTCGGTCAGATCAAACGCCGCCGCGACGCAGCGCTCGCGACCGGCACGCGGACGCCGCCGTCAGATGAACTCGGCGATCGCCGCGAGCTTGGTGACCCACTCGTCGGGAATGAGCGTCAATTCGCCGCCGAACTGCTTGCAGTAGAGGACGATCTTGGCGGTCTCCTCGAGGTTCATGGCGCGCGTCGCGGCCTCGCGCAGCGTCTTGCCGACGGTCATCAGGCCGTGGTTCTGCAGGAAGCAGCCGCGGCTCTTCTTCATGGCTTCCTCGACCGCGTCGGCGAGCTCCTTCGAGCCCGGCATGATCCACGGCACGAGCTGCGTGTCGGCGAGGAAGATCGCGTCGGTGTTGATCGGCGGGAACGGCAGGCCGACGATGCCGATCGCGGTCGCGATCGGCGCGTGCGTGTGCAGCGCGCCGGTCATGTCGGGGCGCGCGCGATAGCTCGAGAAGTGCATCTGCCATTCGACCGACGGGTTGCGCGTGCCCTCGACCGTCGACCCGTCGGGCTTGATCCGCACGAGGTCGTCCTCGTGCAGGTTGCCCTTGTAGAGGCGGCTCGGGGTGATCCAGACGGTGTCGTCCTCACCCTTCGCGGAGACGTTGCCGCCGGTCGCGGTGAGGAGCCCCAGCGAGAACATCTCGTTGGTGATCTGGACGACGAGCTCCTTGGCTTCGGCATTCGTGGTCGTCATGGACGTGGTGCCCTTTCGTGGTCGGAAAGCGCACCCTTTCGCGGCCGAGGGCCACTCGTCAAGCGGTCGCCCGATCCACGACGATCAGCCGCCGGTGCCGCGACGCGCATCGAGGGCCGCCGCCGAGGTCTCGATCGGGTTGGTCTCGATGCGCTCGGGCGTCGCCTCGAGACGCGGCTCGCAGGTCGTCAAGGCCACGCGGGCGCGGATCGCGACGTCCTCGTCGATGCGTGGGGGCGCGTCGGGCGTCCCCGGTGCGAGCGGCACCACCGACGTCACGCGCAGCCGCTCGCGGGCCCCCGCGCTGCTGCCGTCGACGACGATGCAGTCGCCGTCGCTCGCCTCCGCGTGGCCGGCGACGAGCTCCAGCGCCGCGATCTCGCGGCCGTCGTCCTGCGCGACCAGCTTCGCGCGGTTCGCGATCTTCAGCGGGTGCAAGGTGATCGCGTGCAGCGTCGCCTCCATGCCGACCAGGTCGCCGTAGCGATCGTAGTCGGTGCGCGCGATCACGCGCGCATTGCCCTTCGACAGGTTCTCTTTCACCTTCGAGGTGCTCTCCTCCCAGAAGCGCGGCTTGCCGGTGTCGACGTGGACGAAGCCGTTCTTCTGGTAGTAGCCGGCGCCGCAGCACTCGAGCGCACGCAGGCGATCCCACAGCGCGCGCTGGTCGACGCCGACGAAGCGCAGGTCCGCCGCGAGCCCCTCGCTGTGCATCGAGGTGCGCGCGGCCTGGCCGCCCTTCGCGATCAGCGCGTCGTTGTAGCCCTCGCTGCGATAGCCGGACACCAGCAGGAGCTGCTGCGGGCGCTCCTCGTCCTCGAGATAGTCGATCATCTCGAGCAGGCGCAGCGAGACGCGCGTCTGGGCGTCGTCGCCGCGCGAGCGGAACAGCGCATCGATCTTGTCGAGCGCCGGTGCGACGTACGTGCCGTCCGGGTTGCGGAAGCGCACCACGACCTTCTCGTGGGTGTGCGCGTTCTCGAGGTGGAGCATGCCGTCGCCGTGCCGGAAGAAGCGCTGCCGCGGTGCCGCCGCGCCCGCGGTGGGACGCTCCGCGACCTTGCCGGTCACCGGCTTCACCGCCGGCTCCGCCGTACCGTTCGACGTCTTCTCCGCGGCGTCGCCGCGCGCTGCCGCACCGGCGAGCACGGCGAGCACCACGGCCACCCTCGTCCACCCGACCCGTCGTCCTCGCATCACGCGGCAGACGTACTGCTCGACCGAGCGCGAGTCGAGTGCCTCCGCGACGTCCGCGCGCGGCCCCTCGCTCGCGCGCGTCGATCGTGCCGTGCAGGCACGCGATCGGGTCGCGCGCGTGATATCGTCGGGGCGTGCGTTCCTGTGATCTGTGCTCGAGTGCCGTCATCGCCCGCGCCGCGTTCCTCGGCGAGCGCGCCGACCGCCGCATCTGGCTGTGCGTCGGCTGCCACGACCGCTTCTCCGAGCACGAGCTCTACCCGGACGAGCTGCTGGCGCTCGCACGGCTCGCGCTGCGCCGCGCCGGCAAGTGCGACTGGTGCGCGGAAGAGCTGCCCGCGGCACAGGTCCGCGTGCCGGGTGCCGACGGCCGGACGTTCGCCTTCCAGCTCTGCGCGACCTGCGCACGGGACGCGAGCGAGAACTCCGCCGGCCAGGTGCTGCACGGGCAGGCGGCGCTCGCCGGCGACACCACGACCGACCCGCGCTACGAGAAGGAGCTCGAGGTCCGCAAGCGGCGGCGCGCGATCCACCGCGTCAAGTAGGCGCGCGGCGGAAGGCGCCCGCGCGAGCGCCGCGGCGTCCAGCGGATCGCGCGACCACGGCCGCGCGATCGGCCCGCGCGGCGCGGCTCAGGGAACGCGGATGGTCTCGACGTGGTTGCCGACCGGGCTCAGACCGCCCGACTTCTTCTGCGTCATCGCCTTGCAGCCGCTGGTCGCGACGCCGTCCGCGACGTTGTACGACGCGCCGTCGAAGCGGAAGCAGGTCGGCACCCCGCGCACCGTGCCGCCGTGCACCTGATTGCCGCGCGGCGCCTTCCAGCCGCGCTTGGCGTCCTTGTACGCCTGCAGCACGAAGCCGACGCCATCCAGCTCGTTGCCGGTGAACACGTTGTCGTTCGACTCGCCGCGCAGCTGGATCGGCCGATCGGCGACGTCGTTGTCGACGAAGACGTTGTTGCTGGAATGCTTGACGTACATCGCGGCGGCCGACGCGCCGCGGAGAACGTTGCCCTCGATCCGGCAGCCGCTGACGTCGAGCATGTAGAGGTTCTCGCGCTTGCTGCGCGTGATCTCGTTGTCGGCGACGAGATTGTCGTCCGCCCCCGAGCCGACGTGGATGCCCTCGTCGCCGCTGCCGGTGACGAGGTTGCGGCGGAGGACGTTCCGCGTGGTCGCGGACGCGAGCTCGATGCCGTACCGGCCGCTGTCGACGACGTCGTTGTCCTCGATCGTGCTGCCGCCGCCGGCGCGCACGCGGATGCCGGTCTTGAAGCCGGCCACGGTGCAGTTCCGGACCGTCGCTGCGGTGCCCTCGACCACGATGCCCTCGGCCGCGTCGAGCGGTGCCGCGAGCAGCGCGTGACCGGCACAGTCGAGCGTCGCACCGCTCTTGACGCGCAGCCCCGCGGTGCATCCGGTCAGGTCGACGTCGAGCGTCGCCGCACCGCGCACGCTGTCACCGCACGCACACGCGACGTCGCCGCCGCACTCCTTCGCCTCCGCGATTGCCCCGCCACCGAGCACGACGGCGATCGCCATGCCTGCGAGAGCTCTCCAAGCACCACCACGGAACTGCATCGCCGCTTCCCCTTCCACCGCTTCTGCCTGCAGGTACGACCGTCCGGCGCGGGGACTTGAGGAGATCGCCAGGGCCCTTGACCACCATGGGCGAGGGCGGCGATACGAGCGGGATGGATCTCACGCACAGCGAGGAAGACGAGGCGTTCCGGCGCGCTCTGAAGGCGTGGCTGCGCAAGCACATGCCCAAGCGGAGCACCTACGTCGATGGCGGCGACGACTTCAGCTACGACGATCCGCGCCGCGTCGCCGCCGCGCGGGCGTGGCAGCGCACGCTGTACAAGGCCGGATACGTCGCGATCGGCTGGCCGAAGGAGTTCGGCGGTCAAGGCGCGAGCATCGTGCGCCAGACGATCCTCAACGAGGAGCTGATCCTGAACCGCGCGCCGAGCCTGATCGGCGCGATGGGCCTGCAGATGGTCGGGCCGACGCTGATCCGCCACGGCACGCCGGAGCAGCAGAAGGAGCATCTGCCGAAGATCCTCACCGCGGACGAGATCTGGTGCCAGGGCTACTCGGAGCCGGGCTCGGGCTCGGACCTCGCGTCGCTCAAGACGCGCGCGGTGATCGACGGCGACGTCTTCGTGGTCAACGGCCAGAAGGTCTGGACCAGCGCCGCGCACCTCGCCGACTGGATGTTCTGCCTCGTGCGCACGGACGTCGACGCGCCGAAGCACAAGGGCATCTCCTACGTCCTGATCGACATGAAGACACCGGGCATCGAGGTCCGCCCGCTGAAGCAGATGACCGGCGAGTCCGGCTTCAACGAGGTGTTCTTCAACGACGTCCGCGTGCCGCGGACGAATCTGGTCGGGAAGCTGAACGAGGGCTGGCAGGTCGCGAACTCGACCCTGCACTTCGAGCGCAACATGCTCGCGAGCACGACCCGCACGCAGCAGCTGATGAACGATCTCGTCGCGCTCGCACAGCGGCGCACGAGGAACGGCGCCAAGGCGACGCGCGACCCGGTGATCCGCCAGCGCATGGCCGACGTGCTGATCCGCACCGAGGCGATGAAGTACCACGCGCTGAAGCAGCTCTCCGACGAGATCCACGGCCGCCCGCCGGGTATCGGCGCCTCGATCAACAAGCTGGTCACCACCGAGCTCAACCACGACATCTGCGCGGTGGCGCTGGAGGTCCTCGGAAACTACGGCCAGCTGCGCCGCAACGCGCCGCACGTCGAGGACAAGGGCGCGTGGCCGAAGGACCACATGTTCACGCTGGGCCTGATCATCGGCGGCGGCACGTCGCAGATCCAGAAGAACATCATCTCCGAGCGCGGCCTCGGCCTGCCGAAGGGGGCCTGAGCGATGGATTTCGGATTGACGGCCGACCAGCAGCTGCTGGCGGACAGCGCGCGCGAGTTTCTCGCCGCGGAATCGTCCCCGACCACCGTGCGACGCATCTCCGAGGACGAGCACGCGTTCTCGCCCGAGCTCTTCCGCAAGATCGTCGAGCAAGGCTGGACGGGGCTGCTCGTGCCCGAGCAGTACGGTGGGCTCGGGCTCGAGATGCTCGACGCCGCGGTTCTCCTCACCGAGCTCGGCCGGAGCTTGACGCCGGCCCCGATCCTCTCGTCGGCGGTGCTCGCGACGAGCCTGCTGTGCTCCGCCGGGTCGGCGGCGCAGCGCAAGCAGTGGCTGCCGAAGCTCGCGTCGGGCGAGGTGATCGCGACCGTCGCATGGCTCGAGGAGGGCGACCGGCTCGACCCGGGCGGGATCCTGCTCAAGCCTCGCCGCGCGCGCGGCGGGCTCCGGCTGTCGGGCTCGAAGCTGTTCGTGATGGACGCGGAGATCGCGCACCTGTTCGTCGTCGCGGTGCGCACCGGTACGGGCGCCGGCGAGGCGGGCGTGTCGCTCCTGCTCGTGCCGCGCGACACGCCCGGCATCACGGTGACCGCGCTGCCGTCGATCGACGTCACGCGCCGTGTGTACGAGGTCAAGTTCGACGACGTGACCGTGCCGCCGACCGCGCTCCTCGGCGGCGAGGGCAAAGGGTGGAAGCACCTCGCGCGGCTGCTCGACGTGGCCTGCGTCGCGATCGCGGCGGAGAGCCAGGGCGGTGCCGAGCGCGCGCTGCACATGGCGGTCGAGTACGCCAAGGTTCGCGAGCAGTTCGGGCGCGTGATCGGCAGCTTCCAGGCGGTCAAGCACATCGCCGCCGAGTGCTTCAGCGAGATCGAGCCGTCACGCTCGCTGGTGTGGTACGCGGCCTGGGCCCAGCACGGCAGCCCGCGCGACGCGTCGCGCGCGGCGTCCATGGCGAAGGCGCGCCTGTCCGACGTCTACTCGCGCACCACCGATCGCTCCGTGCAGATCCACGGCGGCATCGGCTTCACCTGGGAGCACGACATCCACTTCTGGTTCAAGCGCGCACGCTGCAACGAGGCCGCGTTCGGCGATCCAGCGTTCCACCGCGAACGGGTGGCACAGCTCTCGGGCTGGTAGGGCGATGCAGCTCGCGCACACCGCATTCGTTCCCGCCGGCGAGGGGCCGCACCCGACGGTCTTCGCGTTCCACGGCTTCGGCTCGAACGCCTTCGACCTGCTCGGCCTCGCACCGGACCTGCTCGGCGGACGCGTGCTGATGATCGCGCCGCAGGGGCCGGACGACGTTCGCCTCGACGCGATCGCGGGCTCGCCGGTCGCGGGCTTCGGCTGGTTTCCGCTCCTGCCCGGCGACCCGCGCGCACGCGACAAGCAGGCACTGGTGCGCGCGATCGAGCTCGCGCGCGAGTTCGTCGACGCGGCCGAGCGGCGCTACCCGGTCGATCGCACGCGCACGATCGCGCTCGGCTTCAGCCAGGGCGGCGTGATCGCCTACGGGCTCGCGCTCGCGCAGCCCGAGCGCTTTCGCGGCGTCGCGGCGCTCAGCAGCTGGCTGCGCGACGAGATGATCGCGGCGTTGCCGAAGGCGAACCGCTCCATGCTCGCCGCACTCGTGCAGCACGGCACGCGCGACGAGACGATCACGGTGTCGCGCGGACGCGACTCGGCGAACAAGCTGCGCGCGCTCGGCGTGCAGACGACGTATCGCGAGTACGACATGGGGCACGAGGTGAGCGCGCAGAGCGTGCTCGACCTGGATTCTTGGCTGACGGCGCAGCTCGGCTGACCTCGAGGAGATGCCCTTGCCCTTTCGCCACCGTGACGCGGTCGAGCGCTGGATGTTCCGCGCTGCCCTGCCCTGGTGGGCGGCGCACGGTCTCGACCGGCAGCACGGCGGCTACGTCGAGCACATGACGCTCGACGGGCGCGACGGTGCCGCGCCGTTCAAGCGAACGCGCGTCACGGCGCGCCAGATCTACGTGTTCTCGCACGCTCACGTGCTGGGGTTCGGCGACGGCGCCGAGCTCGCGCGGCACGGTGCCGACTTCCTCACGACGCGCACCTGGAACGGTCCCCAGCGCGGCTTCGCGCGCCTGCTCACGCGCAGTGGCGGTGAGCTCGACCCGACGCCGGACCTCTACGACCACGCGTTCTGCCTGCACGCCTTCGCCTGGCTCTACCGCGCGACCGGCGATGCGGCGGCACGGGACTGGATGCACCGCACCCTCGACTTCATCGAGCGCGGGCTCCGCCATCCGTCGGGCGAAGGATTCCACGACGAGCTGCCGCCGCCGGGTCGGCGCCAGCAGAACCCGCACATGCACCTCGCCGAGGCGGCGCTCGCGAGCCACGCCGCGACCGGCGAGCAGCGCTTCGCGGACCTCGCCCGCGAGCTCGCCGCGATGTTCGCACGCTGGTTCTTCGACCCGACCTCGGCGACGCTCGGAGAGCTCTTCACCGAGGACTGGCAGCGCATCCCGGGCGACGAGGGCCGCCGCATCGAGCCCGGACACCACCTCGAGTGGGCGTGGATCCTCGCCTGCTGCCGGCGCGACCTCGGCATCGATCTGTCGGAGCAGATCCGCGCCGCGGTCGGCTTCGCCGAGCGCTACGGCATCGATCCGGTCTCGCGTGCGACCTTCGACGTGGTGCGCGACGACGGCGTGCCGCTCGATCGCGGCTCACGCACCTGGCCGAACACCGAGCGCCTGAAGGCGGCGGTCGCGATGCTCGAGCTCGACGGCACGGACCCGACGACGGTGTTCGACGAGACCTGTGCGCTGCTGCTCGAGCGCTACCTCGCGCACACACCGGAAGGGACGTGGATGGACGCGTTCGACGGTGCCGGGCGTCCGCTCGCGAAGACGATCCCGGCGTCCACGCTGTACCACCTGTTCCTCGCGTTCGCGGAGGTCTTGCGGGTGACCGCCGCTCGTCCGATCGGCTGAGCCGCCGAACGACGATCTCGAGAAAAAAGGGCGGCCGGGCATGGTGCCAGGCCGCCCTTTCCGCGGCGTCGTGTCGTCGCGGTACGGATCAGAACGCCTTGGTGCCGTCCTTCGTCGACTGGCGGTAGAACATGGTGACGAACCACCAGCCGACCGCCGTCATCACCACCGCCCACACCCAGCCGGGGATGCCGGCGAGCAGCGCGAACGACGTCGTGTGGCTGTCGATCATCATCCACACCAGCGGCACCGACAAGTACGTGTTGTGCTTCGAGCGCGTGCCGGCGAGCGCGACCAGTGCCGCGTCCGGCGGCGTGCCGCCCTGTACCGCCGCGATGATCTTCTGCTGCGACGGCCAGATGCGGAACCAGACGTTGAACGCCATGATCGTGCCGAACATCGCGCCGGTGTGGATCATCGTGCCGCGGTAGCCGAAGCCGCCGACGTAGACGTCGCCGAGCACCACCGCCGCGACCAGCACCAGGCCGACGACGAACAGCGTCTGCAGGTTCTTCGCGAACTCCTGCTTGACGAGGACGTCGTAGATCAGGAAGCCGAGCAGATTGACGGCGATCATCGCCAGCGCCTTCGGCGTCGAGACCTCGACGCCGGCGTCGAAGAGGTTGCCCCCCGCCCAGCCGTGGTAGAACACCAGCGCCAGCAGCAGGATGCCGCTGCCCCACGTCCACGCGGCGCCCCAGCGGAACCAGAACAGCGCGCGCGGCAGCAGCTCCGGGTTGACCTTCTTCTTGGTCTCGCCGTCCATCGTGGCCTGGAACGGGCCGTTGACGAAGTTGAAGAAGTACAGGTGGCCGATCCACATGATGCCGGCCACGATGTGGATCCACCGGAAAAGAGCCTCGAGAACCTGCATCCTACCGCCTCCTGTTACGCTCGCGGGGGACACGCCCCTCGCGACTCGCTCCCCTCGACCGCGCGCTGCGCGCGCGGCGCTCGTTGTCGAACCTGCTGCCGCCGCGCACCGCGCGCGGACCTTTGACGACTACCTACGCATCCGTTCCGGACGCACCGACACCGGACGTCCGGGATGGGCCAGGATCACCCGCGCTTCCGCGGCGGTGATCGCACGGCCGAACAGGCAGAACTCGCCGCGGTCGTCCTGCTGGTGATTGGCCCAGTCGGCGAGCTCGGCCGGGCTCGGCGCGTGCCCGAGCGCGACGGTGCACTCGCGCACCACGAACCCCAGCATCATCTTGCCGGCCGCGATCGGATCGGGCGCGTCCTTGGCGGGCTCCTCGACGGCCGCGTTCGGCACGCGCGGATCGCCGCCTGCACGCAGAGCCGGCCAGGGGCCGCGGATCACTTCTGCCTTTTCCGACACGGGGCGTGAGTGTCGTGGACCTCGGGGGGCATTTCAAGACGCAGGCGCCTCGACGTCGCGGCTCCTGCGGTTCACCGGGCGCGCCTGCTCGCACAGCGATGCGGTTCCGTCGCAGCGTGCGTGCCGGCGGTGCGCCGGAAATCTCGCGCAGGCCTCTTGGGGTGCGGGACGACCTCGGTACGCTGAAGAGACCAGGGCCACCGATCCCGCCTGCGACCCGGGAGGAAACCGCATGAAGAGACCCCAGATCGTGGCCGCGGCACTGCTCGCGGCACTCACCCTGCTGGCGCCGGCTGCCGCGCGCGCCGCAAAGCTCTCCGAGAACGTCGACCAGGCGGTGACCATCCTGGAGCGCTTCAAGGAGATGCCCGAGAAGGGCATTCCCGACGCCGTCCTGCGCGATGCGAAGGGCATCGCGATCCTGACCGTGCTGAAGGCCGGCTTCGTCATCAGCGGCGAGGGCGGCGAAGGGCTGGTGATCGCCAAGCTCGGCAAAGGCCGCTGGAGCGGCCCGTCCGCCATCGGGACGGGCGGTGCCGGCTTCGGCTTCCAGGTCGGTGCCGCGGTGTCGGAGTTCGTGATCATCCTGAACACCGACGACGCCGTGAAGGCGTTCTCCCACGGCGGCAACGTCACCATCGGCGGCGACATCACCGCGGCGATCGGTCCGGTGGGCCGCAATCTGGGCGCGGACGTGATGCCGGTTGCGGCTGTCTACACCTACAGCCGCAGCCAGGGCCTGTTCGCCGGCGTGTCGCTGCAGGGCTCGGTGATCGCGACGCGCGACGACGCGAACACCGAGTACTACGGTCGCGCGGTGACGCCCGACGCGATCCTGAGCGGCGCCGTCAAGCCGCCGGCCTCGGCCGACAAGCTCGACCGCGTCCTCGCGAAGTACTGACGTCCGTACCGGCTTCGCGGCGATGCGCGACGACCGGTCGGTGGACCTGCCCGAGCGGTCCGACCCGGCGGCGCACTCGCGTCGCCGGGCGGCCCTCCGACCTCGTGTTCTTGGCCGCAACCGGTACGATGTCGGGATGCATGCACGCATCGACCGCGACGCGGCGCGCGACACCGGGACCGACGCGTCCGGGCTCGAAGCCGTGGTCGCGCTGCTCGAAGGATTTCTCGACAACGGCACCCATCCCGGCGCGCAGCTCACGGTGCGCCGCGACGGTCGCATCCTTCTGGAAGCCGCCGGCGGCACGATGCGACCCGGGGCGGACGGTCCGCCGGTCACGCAGCGCACGCTGTTCCTGATCTTCTCCGCGACCAAGCCCCTCACCGCGCTCGCGATCCACCTGCTCGCCGAGCGCGGCCGGCTCGAGCTCGACGCGCCGGTCGCGCGCTACTGGCCGGAGTTCGCCGGTGGGGGGAAAGAGGTCGCGACGGTCGCGCACGTCCTGAGCCACCAGGCCGGCGTGCCGGTCGGGCCGAGATGGCTCACCTGGGATCGCTGGCAGGATCTCGACGCGGTGGCGCGTGCGATGGCCGAGCGCGACGCGCGCTGGGTGCCGGGCGAGGACGTCGGGTACCACCCGCTCAACTTCGGCTGGATCCTCGGCGAGCTGATCCGCCGCGTCGACGGCCGCACCCTCGGCCGCTTCGTCGCCGACGAGATCGCGGGCCCGCTCAGGCTCCGCGACACGTTCATCGGGCTGCCGGCGGAGCGCGATCCGGAGGTCGCGCACCTGGTCGATCTGTCCGGCGAGTCGGCGTTCGTCCTCGACTTCAATCGGCCCGAGGTGCACGCCGTGCAGTGTGGTGCCGCGACCGGCATCTCGACCACCGACGACTTGACGCGCTTCTACACCATGCTGCTGCACGGCGGTGAGCTCGACGGCGTGCGCATCGTCCGCCCGGAGACCATCGCGCGTGCGACGCGGCTCGTGGTCGACGGCAAGATGGACCGCACGCTGCAGGTCCCGGCGCGCTGGGCGCTCGGCTTCATGATCGGCGGTGCGACGTCACCGTTCGGCCGTCGCTCGAGCCCGCGCACGTTCGGACACTCGGGGCACGGCTGCACGACCGCCTGGGCCGATCCCGAGCTGGGGCTGACGCTCGCCTTCTTCACGAGCGGCGTGCAGAGCTCGCTGGTCAACTACATGCGCATGACACGGGTCTCGGACGCGGTGCTGGCCGCCTGCGGACGGCCAGCACCCGAGCGTCCGGTCACTCCGACAGCGCCGCGGCCGCCTGCGCCGTCATGAAGCGCACCGGGCTGTCGATCTCGTAGCCGATCCGATCCCAGAAGTCGCAGTTCGCGACCGGATTGACCGCGGTCGAGAGCGGCGTGTCGAGCAGCATGTACTCGAGCCCGTCGCGCGTGAACGGCGGCCAGTCGAGATACTTGCCGCCGTTCGGATCGAGCGACCGCGCAAACGACGTCCAGTACGAGATCATCTCGTCCGACAGCAGCGCCTGCTCCGGCGTGAACGTGTAGCCGAGCACGCGATCGGAGTGGAAGGTGAAGGGCACGTCGTCGGCGTGGCAGGCCATCCCATCGCAGGCCGGCACGTCGGTCCACACGTTCAGCGAGGTCTCGTCGAAGCGGTAGACGTACATGCCGGAGCGTGCGGTCCGCGCCACGTAGCGGTTCGGGCAGCCGAAGAGATAATCGGTCGTGATGCTCGACAGGTAGGCCGCGTTGTCGCCGGTCGGATCGCTGCCGTAGCGTGCCACGATCGCGGGCACGTTGTCGGCGCCGAACAGCAGCGTGAGGATCGTCAAGTACTCGGCTTCCTTGAGCGTCGTGAGCTTGAGCTCGGCCATGATCGCCGCCACGAACACCGTGCCGTCGGCGGCGTTGCTGCCGATGATCGACGGCAGCGGCACGCCGCTCGTCGTCGCCGCCACGGTCGGATCGGCGACGACGAACTCGCCGTCGACGACCGGGGCGAACACCAGGAAGCCCGCGAGCCGTGAGCCGAGCAGGCTCAGCAGCTGCAGCGCGACCGCGCTCTGCTCGGTCAGCACGTCCTCGACCGGAACCTGCTGCAGGCACGAGAGCCCCTGCCCGGCGCAGCCGACCTTCTGCGCGAACAGCGCACCGGCGGGTGCCGCCTGCGCGAGGCTCTTGTACGGCACGCCCATCGGGTTGCTCTGCTGGATCGCCGCGCGGAACAGGCCGTCGCTCGACGGGATCGAGAGCTCGTGCAGGCCGACCGACATCGCGCCCGCGCTCTCGCCGAAGATGGTCACGCGCTCCGGATCGCCGCCGAAGCGATCGATGTTGTCACGCACCCACTCGAGCGCGAGCTGCTGATCCTTCAGGCCCTGATTGCCGGTCAGGCCCTCGATGCCGGCGAGGAAGCCGAGCGCGCCGATCCGGTAGTTGAGCATGACCAGCACGACGTCCTCGGTCGTCGCGACGTATCCGCCCTGGTAGATCGGATACTGGTTCGCGCCGCTGGTGAACGAGCCACCGTAGATCCACACCATCACCGGCCGGCGGTCGCCGCGCGAGACACCGCTCGGACGCCAGACGTTGACCGTCAAGCAATCCTCGCTGATCGACGTGGCGCCGTACGGCGGGTTGAGCGTCTGTGGGCACGCGGGGCTCACCGTGTCGGCTGCGAAGACGCCCGACATGCGCGCCTTGGGCACGGGCGGCAGGAAGCGATTCGCACCGCCGGTGCTCTCGGCGAACGGGATGCCGAGGAACGCATCGACGTCGGCTCCCGGCACGTCCTCGACCGGCAGCACGACGCCGCACACCTCGCCGACGGTCGTGTCGACCACGCCGGTCGCGCAGTCCGAGCTCGACGTGTGCGAGCAACCGGCACTTCCGGCCAGAAGCAACACGGCCGCCGCCGCAGCCACCCTCGTCCCCGAACCCCTCATGCTGACCTCCCCGGCGAGCGCGCACGCTCGCCACCCGCGGACAACGGCGCGATCGCCGGGCGACCTTAGGCCGCTCGTCGTCCGATCTCAAGAATCGGCCGCGCACCGCCGCGCCACGTCTCGACGACGCGCCACGCGTCGGCATAGAACGCCCGCATGGACTTGAGCGACGCCCCCCACGAGCACGCCTTCCGCGTCCAGGTGCGCGACTGGATCGCGGCGCACGCGCCGCGCCCCGCCGAGCGGCGCGACCCGGCGCGCCTGCGACGCTGGGCGCAGGACCTGCGCGAAGCCGGCTTCGTCGGTGCGTCGTGGCCCAAGGAGTACGGCGGCGGCAGCCTGACCAGCGAGCAGCAGGCAATCCTCAACGAGGAGCTCGCGCGCGCCGACGCGCCGCCGATCCCGGGCGGCATGGGCCTCCTCTGGGTCGGGCCGGCGATCATCCGCTACGGCACGCCCGAGCAGAAGGCGCGCTACGTCCCCGCGATCCTGCGCGGGGAGCACACCTGGTGCACCGGCTACTCGGAGCCCAACGCCGGCTCCGACCTCGCGTCGCTGCGCACCAGCGCCGTGCGCGACGGCGACGTCTACGTCGTCAACGGCCAGAAGATCTGGACCACGGTCGCGCACCTGTCGAACTATTGCTTCCTGCTCGCGCGTACGTCCGACGGTCCGGCGAAGCAGGCCGGCTTGACGGTCCTGCTGGTGGACATGACGCTACCCGGCATCGAGGTGCGGCCGCTGCGCCAGATCACCGGCGACTGCGAGTTCAACGAGGTGTTCTTCTCCGACGTGCGCGTGCCGGTCGACGCGCGGCTCGGCGACGAGGGCCAGGGCTGGACGATCGTGCGCTCGGCGCTGGTCGACGAGCGCACCGGCATGGCGGCGTCGATCCGCGTCGACAAGGACCTCGACGGCCTGATCGCTCTCGCGCGCCGCAACGGCAAGAGCGCCGATCCGGTGACACGGCAGAAGATCGCCGAGCTCGCGATCGGCTGCCACGTGCTGCGCTGGAGCAGCGCGCGCATGCTGAGCGACCTGCTGCACGGGCGTCTCAATCCGGGCATCGCCTCGTCGAACAAGTACTTCACGAGCAATCTGCTGCAGGCGCTCAGCGAGGCCGTGCTCGACGTGATGGGAATGGACGCGCTGCTCTACGAGCAGCCGGACGCGAGCCCCGACTTCGGCAGCGCGTCACCGGGCTACAGATTTCTCTACAACCGGTGCTTGACGATCGCCGGCGGTACCAGCGAGGTACAGCGCAACATCATGGCGCAGCGCGTGCTCGGCCTGCCGCGCTGAAGGCCGCGGCGCGAACCGGAGCCTCGCGCAACGCCGCTGCACAGCTAAAGAATCCCGCGGCGCCGGCCGCCACGACCGGCATGAGCCGATCCTCGTGGCGAACCCCGTGCTCGACGCCGACGTCGCGACTTCGCGCACGCCTGGCCGCGAGCCTCGTGGCGGTCGCCGTGTCCGCGTGCGGCGACGCCGCCCCGCAGGCGTCGAGCTTGACGGTGCTGCACGCGTTCGACGGCAGCGACGGCGCCTGGTCGCGCGGCTCGCTCACCCGCGTCGGCACGACGCTGTACGGGCGTACCGCGATCGGCGGGGACGCGAACAGCGGGACGGTGTTCCGCATCGCCGAAGACGGCAGCGGCTTCGCGCGGCTCTACTCGTTCAGCGCGAGTGGTGACAACGGCAGCGGCAACCAGCCGCACCACAACGCCATGCTGTGGCTCGGCGACCGCCTGCTCGGCGCGGCGCTCTACGGCGGCAACCAGCGCAACGACGTCCCCGATCGCGTGACCGGCGACGTCGCGTCGGGTCCGCCGACGGTGCAGGCCGGCAACGGCACCCTGTTCACGATCCGCCCCGACGGCTCGGACTACACGGTGCTGCTCGAGCTCGACGGCGGCACCAGCGCTTCGGCGCTGCCGCACAGTCCACCTGCGCTCGCGCCCGACGGGCGCACGCTCTACGGCATGACCTCGTCGGGCGGCGCGCACGGCTCCGGGACGCTGTACACGATCGGCGTCGACGGCAGCGGCTACCGCCTGCTGCACTCGTTCGCGGCGAAGGACGGCGACCAGCCGCACGGCGTGCTCGCCTTCGATTCCGGCGGACGCCTGCTCGGCATGACGCGCAAGGACGGGACGCCGCCGAACGGCGGCACGGGCGGCGGCGTGATCTTTCGCTTCGATCCCACGTCGGGTGCGTACGACGTGCTGCACACGTTCACGCAGGGCGACCGCAGCGACGGCGACACCAACGATCACGGGTTCCTGCGGCTGGTCGACGGCGTGGCCTACGCGACCACCGAGCTCGGCGGCGCCGCCCTGCAGGGCACGCTGTTCTCGATCCGCGAGGACGGCTCGGACTTCACGATCCTGCACTCGTTCGGCGCGACCGACGGCGACGGCGCGAAGCCCTTCGGCTCGCTGCTGCTGCTCGACGGCTGGCTCTACGGGACCACCACCAAGGGCGGACAGAAGGGCGACGGTACGCTGTTCCGCTTCCGCATCGCCGACGCGGCGTACGAGGTGCTCGCGTCCTTCGACCGCAAGACCAGCGGAGCCTTTCCCGAGGACGACCTGGTCGCCAGCGCCGACGGACGCTTCCTGTACGGGCTCACACAGGCGGGCGGCGTCAACGATCCGGACGCGACCGCGTACGACGGAACGGTCTTCCGCTTCGCGGTGCCCTGAGCCGGCGCTGCGGCCGGCTCGAACCGCCCGCGGGCACCTGCTTGAGCATCGCGCCCGGCGCCGCTAACGGCACGGGATCATGCGCACCGTGCGATTCCGCGGCCGCTCCCTCGTGGTCAGCGCGCTCCTCGTCGCCGTCGCGGGCTGCGCGACGGCCGCCGTCAAGACCAAATCGGCGACCTCGTTCGACGCCTCGGCCTACCGCACCTACGAGTGGGCGACGCCGGCGCCGGTGGTGATCGCCGACGAGGAGCGCGAGCGCGACGCCGCAGTGCTCGAGTGGACCATCCGCCACGCCGTCGACCAGCAGCTCGCGGCGAAAGGCTACCAGCGAATCGAGGCCGGGAGCCCCGACTTCAAGGTCGACTTCGGCGTCCGGCTCGAGGAGAAGGCGACCGATACGTTCGGCGAGTACATCAAGTACCGCGATGCGGGCGGCAAGCAGGAGCTCGGACCGGCCTACGTCTTCGGCTACCAGGAGAGCTCGATCGTGGTCGAGATCGACGACGCGCGCTCGGGCACGCGGCTCTGGCGCGGCGCCGCGCGGACCGTGCTCGACGACGGGCAGGACGTGGCCAAGATCGAGGGCGCGGTCGATCGCATGCTCGTCGAGTTCCCGAGCCGTCCGGGCTCGGCCGCAGCGTCGGCGCCGCCGGCGCGCAAGCCGAGCGAGCCCAAGATGGGCGACATCCACGTCCCCGAGCCTTGAGGCTCCGGGACGACGCTCACCAGCCGCCGCGCACCGCGCGCACCGGCGAGGTGAAGATCGTCCCATCCTCCTTCCAGGGCGGCCCCGCGCTGAACGAGAACAGCCGGTCGTTGTCGCGCGGCCTGCGGCCGGGCACCCGAGGTTGACTCGTGGCGACCCCCCAGGTACCCATCCATCCGGATAAACGGATGGAAGCCGCAGCACCTGCCATGCTGTCGTGGATGACGTCGCTCGCCGACGCCACCCGCGCGCGCACGCTCCGCCTGGTCGAGCGGCACGAGCTCACCGTGGCCGAGCTGTGCACCATCCTGCAGGCGCCGCAGTCGACCGTCAGCCGGCACCTGAAGGTCCTCGCCGACGAGGGCTGGGTGACGGCGCGTCCCGACGGCACGAGCCGCCTCTACCGCTTCGCGAGCGAGGGGCTCGAGCCCGCCGCGCGCCGCCTGTGGAGCCTGCTGCGCGACCAGACCGCGCGCATGCCGGTCGCCGAGCAGGACGACCATCGTCTCGCCGGCGTGGTGGCCGAGCGCCGCACACGCTCGCAGGCGTTCTTCTCGACGTCGGCGGGACAGTGGGACCGTCTGCGGCGCGAGATGTTCGGCGCCCGCTTCGACGCGCTGGCGATCGCCGGACTGCTCGACGAGCGCTGGACGGTCGGCGATCTCGGCTGCGGCACCGGCCAGATGGCGGAGGCGCTGGCACCGTTCGTCGCGAGCGTCGTCGCGGTGGAGAGCTCGCGCGCGATGCTCAAGGCCGCGCGCCAGCGGCTCGGTGCGCTCGACAACGTGCGCCTCGAGCACGGCGAGCTCGAGCAGCTGCCGCTCGAAGACGGCTCGCTCGACGCAGCGACCCTGTGCCTCGTCCTGCACCACCTCGCCGATCCGGCCGCGGCACTCGCCGAGGCGCACCGCGTGCTGCGGAGCGACGGCCGGCTGCTGATCGTCGACATGTTCGAGCACGACCGCGCCGAGTACCGCCAGCAGATGGGCCACGTGTGGCTCGGCTTCTCCCGCACGCAGATCGAGCAGTGGCTCGACGCGGCGGGCTTCGGCGGCATCCGCATCCGCGCGCTGCCGGCGGATCCCCAGGTGAAGGGGCCCGCCCTCTTCGTCGCGAGCGCGCGTCGCGCCGGCCGCAGCAACGGCCATGCGAGCGCCCGATAGCGTCTCTTTCCCGTCCACCGACCCGACGACACGTTCGTCAAGCCAAGGAGGAAATTCGATGAGCTCGATCCGCAAGCCGAAAGAGGTCGCCGCGCCGGCACGCCTTCCGTTCAAGGTCGCCGATCTCTCGCTCGCCGAGCTGGGCAGGAAAGAGATCCGCCTCGCCGAGCAGGAGATGCCGGGCCTGATGGCGATCCGCGCCCGCTACGCGAAGAAGAAGCCCCTGAAAAATGCGAAGATCATGGGCTCGCTGCACATGACGGTGCAGACCGCGGTGCTCATCGAGACGCTGGTCGACCTCGGCGCCGACGTGCGCTGGGTGTCGTGCAACATCTTCTCGACGCAGGACTCGGCCGCCGCCGCGGTCGCGGTGGGCCGCACCGGCACGCCCGCGAACCCGAAGGGCATCGCCGTCTTCGCGTGGAAGGGCGAGACGCTGGAAGAGTACTGGTGGTGCACCAACGAGGCGCTGGTGTGGCCGGACGGCTCGGGCCCGGACCTCATCGTCGACGACGGCGGCGACGCGACGCTGCTGGTGCACAAGGGTCTCGAGTTCGAGAAGGCCAAGAAGGTTCCGAAGTTCGACCCGAAGAACGACCCCGAGGAGTGGGGCATCATCCTCGACCTGATCCGTCGCATTCAGGCCGAGGACCCCGGCCAGTGGAAGCGCATCAGCCCGGCGATCAAGGGCGTCAGCGAGGAGACCACGACCGGCGTGCATCGCCTGTACGTGATGGCGAAGGACGGCTCGCTGCTGTTCCCCGCGATCAACGTCAACGACTCGGTCACCAAGTCGAAGTTCGACAACATCTACGGCTGCCGCCACTCGCTCGTCGACGGGCTCAACCGCGCGACCGACGTCATGCTCGGCGGCAAGATCGCCGTGGTGTGCGGCTTCGGCGAGGTCGGCAAGGGCTGCGCCGAGTCGCTGCGCGGCCAGGGCGCGCGCGTCATCGTCACCGAGATCGACCCGATCTGCGCGCTGCAGGCGGCGATGCAGGGATATCAGGTCGCGACCGTCGAGGACTTCGTCGAGACGGCGGACATCTTCGTGACGACCACCGGCAACTTCAACATCATCACCGCCGAGCACATGTCGCGCATGAAGGACAAGGCGATCGTCGGCAACATCGGCCACTTCGACAACGAGATCGACATGGCCGGCCTCGCCAAGGTCAAGGGCGTCAAGAAGGTCAACATCAAGCCGCAGTACGACGAGTGGGTGTTCCCCGACGGGCACTCGGTGCTGATCCTCGCC
Organism: Candidatus Binatia bacterium; assembly: GCA_019749875.1. Classification (GTDB taxonomy): domain Bacteria; phylum Desulfobacterota; class Binatia; order UBA12015; family UBA12015; genus VGTK01. The sequence goes on from JAIEPK010000264.1 coordinate 20,644, forward strand.
GAGGGCCGGCTGCTGAACCTCGGCTGCGCGACGGGACACCCGTCGTTCGTCATGAGCGCGTCGTTCACCAACCAGGTGCTGGCGCAGCTCGAGCTGTGGACGAACAACAAGAAGTACCAGAAGAACGTCTACATGCTGCCGAAGAAGCTCGACGAGGAGGTCGCGCGCCTGCACCTCGAGAAGCTCGGCGTCAAGCTCACGAAGCTGACCCAGAAGCAGGCGGACTACATCGGCGTGCCGGTGGAAGGTCCGTACAAGCCCGAGCACTACCGCTACTGAGGGCGCGGGGCGTATCGCGCCCCGCCCCGCTTCCCCACGCCTGCCGGTCGGCCGCGCGTCGCGCGCGGTCGACCGGCGGCGCCGACGGTCGTCGCGATTCGACGACCAGCTCGACGTCGCGGCCCCTCACCTTGCTCGCCGGAGGGACGTCAGCATGAGGCTCCTCGGTCAGATCGCGCTCGGGTGCCTGCACGGTGCGGAGCTGCTCACCCCGTCCGCCGTACGCCTCGGCGAGCGCCTCGCCCGCTTCTCGAGCTGGGTCGAGGATCGCCGCACACGGCTCGCGATCGATTCCGTTCTCGCCGACTGACGATCCCGGTTCGCTACGGTCCGCGCTGCAGGCGCGACACTCGGAGCTTCTGCATCCGAGCTGCGCGGCGGCAGTGTGGCGCCCCGGAGACGGCAGGTTCTACAGTCGGTTGCCGGCACCTCCGGCGCGGATGCCGCGCGAGAGCCACGCTGCGCCGCGGATTCGCCGTGGCACGGATGTCGCTCCGGGACGGCGCCCATGCAGATCTGGAGCACGCTTTTCGGATTGACGTCTGCACCGATTCGTCTGACGCGTTTCGGGATCGAGATCTCGCGCAGCGCGCTGTCGCTCGGCGAGCACCTCACGCCATGGCCGATCTCGCTCGTGCCACGTGCCCTGCGCGTACCGCTCGACGTCGCCGCGGACCTCGTCGGAACGGTGGTCGCATCGTTCGACGCAGCGACGCCGCACGAGGGCGTGCACACCGCGACGATCGCCGGCGCGCGCAGCGACGGTCCCGACGACCCCCCGCGCTGCGACCGCAACTTCCGCGCCCGTCAAGCACCACTCTACGTGCGCGATGCCGGCAGCGGCCCGGCGATCGTCCTGCTGCACGCGTTCCCGCTCAGCAGCCGGATGTGGGAGCCGCAGCTGCGCTCGCTCTCGGCTCGCTTCCGCGTCGTCGCACCGGACCTCGCGGGCTTCGGGCTGTCGTGGTCCAGGGCCACCGCGCTCTCGCTCGACGAGCAGGCCCACGCCGTCGAGCTGACGCTCGACGACCTCGGCATCGACGAGCTGGTCCTCGTCGGTGCGTCGATGGGCGGCTCCGTCGCGCTGCCGCTGCTGAAGCGGCTCGGGTCACGCGTACGCGGGCTCGTGCTCGCGAACACCCGCGCCACCGCGGACGACGAGCGTACCGTCGACGAGCGTCACCGGCTCGCGGCGGAGGTCGAGGCCGACGGCGTCGACGTCGCCGCCGACGAGCTGCTGCCGAAGCTGCTCGGCGCGTCCACCGCGCGCGATCTGCCCGAGCTCGTCGACCACGTGCACGCGCTCGTGCTGGAGAACAAGGAGCCCGGCGTGATCGGCGCGCTGCGCGCCATGGCGGCGCGCCCCGATGCGACGCCGATGCTCGCGTCGATCGCGTGCCCGACCCTGGTGATCGCCGGCGACGAAGACACGCTCGTGCCGGTCGCCGCGGCGCGCGCGCTCGCCGCGGCGATCCCGGACGCACAGGTCGCCGTGCTGCACTCCGGCCACCTGCCGAATCTCGAGGCGAGCCTGGATTTCGACCGCGTGCTGGGAACGTTCGCGCGCCGCGCCCACGATGCCGCGCGCAGGACGCCACGGACGCGCCGCGCACACGGGTGACCACGGCGGCAAGAGGGCGCCGCGGACGTCGGTCAGGCGTCGGCGACGTCGTCCGCCGGCGCGCCGTCGCAGTCGCGAAACGTGAGCCGGAACGTGGTGCCCACGCCGGGCTCCGACTCGACCGACACCGTACCGTCGAGCGCCCGCATGCACTCCTCGACGATCGCGAGGCCGAGACCGCTGCCGGAATTGCCGAGCTGACCATCGCTGTCGGCATGACCGCGGAAGAACGGCTGAAAGATGCGCGCCAGCACGTCGGCGGACATGCCGAGGCCGTTGTCGCGCACGACCACCGCACAGTGGCCGTCCGGCGCGCCGTCACTCTCCGCTGCCGGCAGGACCTCGACCACGCGGCGCGGCTTGGCGGGATCCGCGTACTTGACGGCGTTCGACACGACGTTCATGAGCACGAGCTCGAGCCGCGCCGGATCGACGTGCAGCATCGGCATGCCCGACGAAGCGACCACGATCTCCACGCCACGCGCCTCGGCCATGTCGGCGAGCTGCCGCGCGACCTCGCCCGCGACCGCATCGAGCGCGATCCGCTGGCGGGTCGGCGTGTCGGGCGTCCCGGCGGCACGGGTCAGCGACTCGAGCGAGCGCAGGATCGAGACCATGTGGTCGATGTTGCGCTGCAGGACCGCGTGCCAGCGTCCGGCGTCGACCACGCCGGGCGATGCAGCGTTCTTCTCGAGCAGGGCGAGCGCCAGCTGCATGGTGCCGAGCGGGTTGCGCAGCTCGTGGCCGATGGTGCGATTGAAGCTCGCGAGCCGCTGCGTCTGCTGGTCGATGGTCTCGGTGTACTCGGCGACGAAGGTATCGACCGTCACCTGCTGCAGGATGCGCATCGCGCGGTTCAGGCGTCCGACCACCGCCATGCACTCGACCGCCGGGGGCGCGAGCTGCAGGCGCTGGGTTTCGCGGACCAGGAAATCCTCGAGAACCATGCCCAGGATCTCGTACTCGCGCAGCAGCTGATGGACCGAGGCGCGCTGCCGGTGGCGCATCAGGCCGAGCTCGCGCGCCTTCTCGATCACCGAGGTGTTGGCACCGAACTCCTCCGCCTCGGGACGTCGCAGGTAGCCCCCGACCTCGTGCAGCAAGGACGGGATGTGGTCGAGCAGATCGCGCCCCGGAAAGACGTTGCCCGCGGCGACCGGCAGGATGCGCGTCAGCTCCTCGAGCCAGCACGCGGCGAGCGTGTCCGTCTCCGCCTGGATGCGGGTCGCGAGCACGTCGGCGAAGTCGGAAGGCGGATCGGTGGGACCGCGCGCGAGCAAGAGTGCGTTGCTGCTCATGGCGGGACTGTTGCGCAGCTACCATGGCGGTGGATGCGCCACAACGGACGATTTCGCGCGCCGGCGGAGCCGTTGTAGACGGTCGTGGCATGAAGCGACGTCGCCTCGGCCGCACCGGCCTGCTGGTCTCGGAGATCTGCCTCGGCACCATGACCTTCGGCTCGATGGCCGACGAGGCGACCAGCCGCCGCATCCTCGACCAGGCGGTCGACGCGGGCGTGGACTTCCTCGACGTCGCCGAGGTCTACCCCGTGCCGCCGGATCCGAAGTGGGCGGGGACCAGCGAGGAGATCGTCGGCCGCTGGCTGCAGGGGCGACCGCGCGAGGCGCTGTTCCTCGCCACCAAGATCGCCGGTCCCGGGGGCGGCTGGTTCCAGACGCCGGTGCGACACGGCCGCACGGCGCTCGACCGGCATTCGATCGCGCGCGCCGTCGACGCGAGCCTGAAGCGTCTCGGCACCGACTACATCGACCTCTACCAGACGCACTGGCCCGATCCGGAGCTGCCGATCGAGGAGACGCTCGAAGGCCTCGCGCGGGTGATCGAGGCCGGGAAGGTTCGCGCCGTCGGCTGCAGCAACGAGACCGCCCACGGGCTCATGAAGAGCCTGTGGGGGGCGGATCGGCGCGCACTGCCGCGCTACGAGACCATCCAGAACAACTTCAGCCTCCTGAACCGGCGCTTCGAGGACGCGCTCGCCGAGGTCTGCCGGCGCGAGCACGTGAGCCTGCTGCCGTACAGCCCGATCGGCGGCGGCGTACTGTCGGGCAAGTATCTCGACGACGCGAGGCCCGCGAAGGCGCGCTTCACGTTCTACGCCGAGCACAGCCCCCGCACGCAGGCGATGACCAAGCGCTTCGTGAACGAGAAGACGCTCGAATCGACGCGCCGCTTCGCGGCGATCGCGCGCGAGGCCGGCATGGCACCGGTGACGCTCGCGGTCGCGTGGAGCCTCGCGCACGACTTCGTCGGCTCGACCATCATCGGCGCGACCGCGCCGGAGCAGCTGCCCGACGCGCTCGCCGCAACCGACGTCGAGCTGCCGGGCGACGTGCTGCGCGCGTGCGACGCGGTGTCGCGCGAGATCCTCTACCCGATGGGCTGAGCCGCCGGCGCCTCGCGCAGCCGTGCGAGCAGCTCGTGCAGCAGCGCCAACACGAGCGTTCCGCAGAAGACCACCGGCGCCACCACCTCGAGCCCGAGCCGACCGACGATCACGCCGGTCGCGGCGGGGACGAGCGACGCCCCGAGCGTCGCGCCCGCGATCTGCATCCCGACCGTGTTCGCGGTCTGCCGGAGCCCGACGCGAGCCGGCGTGGTCGCGATCAGCGACGGGAAGATGGGCGCCATCGCGAGCCCGCACACGACGAGGCCGATCGCACTGGCGAACGCGCCCGCGTCGAGCGCCAGCAGCAGCGCGCCGAGCGCGATCGCGGCGAGGCTCAGCCGCAGCAGCATCGCGAGCGGTGCCCGCTCCGCGACGAAGCCGAACAGGAAGCGGCCGACCATGAGCCCCGCCCAGAACGCGGTGACCCACGTCCCGGCCTCGGCGATCGGCACGCCGCGCGACCGCGTCAGCATGCTGTACGTCCACACGCCGGTGGTCGCCTCGAGGCCGGTGTAGAGGAAGAAGCACGCGCCGCCGAGCCAGGCCGCGGGCAGGCGGAGCGTCTCGCGCAGCGGCACGTG
>JAIEPK010000518.1 GCA_019749875.1 Candidatus Binatia bacterium
GGTACCGCCACGGACCTGACACAGGGAGGACACTTTCCCTGACGCGCTAGGCGGTCAGAATCGCTGACTCACAACATGCCGTTCCGTACGGGCCCGACCGTGCGCCTGGATTGCCCGCGGGCCGAGGGCCCGAGGATCCGGCGTGCGCGCTCTGGTCGTGTGCGGCGCGCGGCCACTGTGGGCAGGGCGCTGGTACCCGCTGTCCGCGTGCAACGTCGCCATGACCGGATCGGTGAAGAGGCCGTCGTCGGTGACCGGTGCGCTTGCGCATGCACGGGTGGCCCGTGGTAGGCGTCCGCGTGATGCGGCTCCGTCGCGCCCGCGCGGCTCTGCTCTCGCTCGTGACCCTCGCCGTCACCGGCTGCGCACCGCTGGTCGCGAGCTTCGACTTCGGCGGCGACGAGGCGAAGAGCTTCGTGCTCGCCGTGTCGGGCGGCGAACCCCGCCGTGCCTACGATCTGCTCTGTCCGGCGACGCGCTTCGGCATTCCCTTCGAGGTGTTCCGCGACGCCGTCGAGCGCAACCCGTTCCTCCTCGCCGCAACCGACGTGAGCATCCACAAGTACGAGTCGGGCGGCGGCCTCGCGGTGGTGCAGCGCGGTTGGCTCGAGTCGACGAGCGGCGTCACCGCGGCGACCTTCTACCTGTCGAAGATCGCCGCGGCCTGGTGCTTGACGGGTGTCGAGATCGGCGGCACGCCGGTGCTGCCGGCGCCGGTCGCGGCGACGAGCAGCGGCGCGAGCGGCGTCGATCGGCAGCAGATCGCCGCGCCGCTGCGCAGCGAAGCGTACCGTGCGTACGGGCTCGCGAACCCGGCGACGCGGCGCTACCGCATGACGTCCGGCGGCGAGGAAGCGTCCATCGGCACGCAGCGCGCCGATCTGCTGGCCGCGGCGCCGAACGACGCGCGCTTCCGGATCGTCCGCGGCGGCGGCCTCGCGGCCCTGGGCTCCCTCGAGGTGTCGCTCGAGGCCGACGGCATTCACCTGGTGGCATCGTCGCAGGGCGAGGTCCGTGAGCGGACGCTGATCCTGCCCGCGGCGCTGCCCGTCGGTGCGACGTGGAAGAGCGCGTACGTCATCGGCAGCGATGCCGCCGCGACGCGCTACGACGGCACCGACGTGGTCGAGGCACGCGAGGCCGTGACCACGCCGGCGGGGACCTTCGACACGATCCGCATCGTCTCGAACGCGACCATCCAGTCGGGGGACACGCGCGGTACCGTCCACACCGTCGTCTGGTACGCGGCCGACGTCGGCTCGGTCCGGACCGAGAGCGAGACCTCGATCGACGGCGGCTCGATCACGAAGGTCGTCGTCGAGCTGATCGATCGCGGCGACGCTCGCGCGGCGTCCTGAAGGGCCGGGCTCTCCGGCCTCGCGGCGACGAAACGAAATTGCTCCGGGCGGAGCATCGCGATACCGAATGCCATGCTCGGCGGGTCGAAGTGGGCGCCCGCGGCCGAGGCCGCGTGGCCGCGTCTCGCGTCCGGGCTGGCCGGCGCGATCGTGTGCAGCGCGGTCCTCGCGAGGATCGCCGGCGCGACCGCATCGTCCGGCGCCGCGACGGTCGACTTCGCGACGCAGATCCGGCCGATCTTCGAGCAGCGCTGCTACGAGTGTCACGGGCCGCACGAGCGCAAGGGCGACCTGCGGCTCTCGAACGAGGCCGACGCGTTCACCCCCGGCGAGCTCGGCGTTCCCGTCATCGAGCGCGGCAGCGCGCGCCTGAGCCCGCTGATCGACCTCGTCACCGAAAGCGATCCCAAGCAGCGCATGCCGAAGGATCGCGAGCCGTTGACGCCGCACGAGATCGATCTGCTGCGCCGCTGGATCGACCAAGGTGCCTCTTGGCCGGACGACGCCAACGCGCCGCACTGGGCATACGTGGCACCGACGCGCCCGCCGGTGCCGGTCGTGAAGCACAAAGAGTGGCAACGACGGGGGCTCGACGCGTTCGTCCTCGCGCGCCTCGAGAGCGAAGGGCTCGAGCCGGCGCCGGTCGCGGATCCCGAGACCCTGCTGCGTCGCGTGTCGCTCGACCTGACCGGGCTACCTCCGTCGCTCGCGGAGCGCGCGGAGTTCGTGCGCGATCCTTCGCCGGAGGCGTACGATCGGCTGGTCGATCGGCTGCTCGCGTCGCCCGACTTCGGCGAGCGCTGGGCCAGCGAGTGGCTCGACCTCGCGCACTATGCGGACTCGACCGGGTTCATGTCCGAGGTCGAGCTCAGCAACTGGCCGTACCGCGACTGGGTCATCGACGCGATCAACGACGACATGCCGTTCGATCGCTTCACCGTCGAGCAGCTGGCCGGCGATCTGCTGCCGCAGTCGTCGCTCGAGCAGCAGGTGGCGACGGGCTTTCTGCGCGCGGTGCCGCTCAATCTCGAGGCCGGCGTACGCGAGGAGGACGCGCGGGTCGCGCAGGTGATCGACCGCGTCAACACCGTCGGCACGACGTGGCTCGGCAGCACGATCGCGTGCGCGCAGTGTCACGATCACAAGTACGACCCGGTGAGCCAGGTCGAGTACTACCGGCTGCTCGCCTTCTTCAACGGCACCACGAGGGAAGCCGTGTCGTTCGACGGCGCCGGCGGCGTCTATCTCGTGCCGCGCGGCCCCACCATCGAGCTGCCGCAGTCCGAGCGGGCGCGCGAGCAGTCGGTCGCGATCGCCGCGGAGTTGCTCGGCGACATCGAGCGCGGCCTCACCGAAGCTTCGCCCGGCGCACCGCCGCTCGCGCCCGACGAGCGCGGCATCGTGCTCGACAACGCGCGCGAGAAGGGCGCACGCGAGGCGGTCGCGCGTTCGAGCGGCGTCGTGATCGCACGCTTGCAGAAGGAACGCGGCGAGCACTGGTGGCAGCCTTGGCTGGAAGCCACGCAGGCGCGGATCCGCGCGGGCGATCCCACTTGGCAGCCGCTCGAGATCGCGTCGTTCGAGAGCCGCGTCCACCAGACCGTCACGGCGCAGCCGTACCGCATCCTCGACGACGGCTCGCTGCTCCTCGAGGGGCCGCCGCCGGACCAGGCGACGTACGTCGTCGAGCTGCGCGGCGTGCCCGAGCGGCTCACGGGGCTTCGCATCGAGATGCTGCGCGACCCGAGCCTGCCGGGTGGCGGTCCGGGACGCGGCAGCGGCGCCGGTGCGCGACCGTTCGTGGTGTCGGAGGTCGGCGTGACGTCCGTGGCTCCCGACGGCGAGCAACTCGTCGAGCTAGTGTCCGCATTCGCGAGCACGCGCCTCGGCCCGACGCCGCCCGCGAGTCTCATCGACGTCGATGCGACGACGGGATGGACCTACACCGGGGACGAGCTGCGCGCCGACCAGTGGATGGTGCTCGTTCCCGCGCAGGAGGTGGACACGCGGAAGACGCGCGCGCTGCGCGTGGAGATCCAGCAGCTGGCCGGCGACGGCCAGCTCATGGGCCGTCTGCGCATCTCTGCAACGGCGGCGCCGCGCGAGATCGTCCAGATGCCGCCCAAGTTCCGCGAGCGCGTGCGCGACCAGAGCATCGACCAGCTGCAGCCGTACGATCGGACCATCCTGGTCACGCTCGCGCGACAGGCGATCCTGCCCGGGCTGAATCCCGCGTTCGCGCGCGCCGATCGGGCGGCGCGCACGCTCGAGCGAAGGCCACGCGCGCACGTCATCCGCGAGGACACCGAGCCGCGCGTGACGCACGTCTTCGAGCGCGGTGATCATCGCCACCCCGGCGCCGAGGTGTCGCCGGGAACGCCGCTGTTCTTGCCGACGATGTCCCCCGAGCTGCCGCGCGACCGTCTGGGTCTCGCGCGCTGGCTGGTCTCGCGGCAGAACCCGCTCACGGCACGCGTGGTCGTGAACCGCTGGTGGGCGCACCTCTTCGGTCGCGGCATCGTCGCCACGCCGGAGGACTTCGGCGTCCGTGGCGACCGTCCGACCCACCCGGAGCTGCTCGACTACCTCGCGACCGCGTTCATGGACTCGGGCTGGAGCCGCAAGGCCGTGCTGCGCGAGATCGTCACCTCCGCGACCTACCGTCAAGCCGAGGTTCCGGCGGATGGTGCGACGCTGCAGCTCGATCCGGACAATCGCCTGCTGTCGCACAACCCCCCGCATCGCCTGCCCGCGGAGACGATCCGCGACAACGCGCTGCGGATTGCCGGACTCCTGTCGAGCAAGCGCGGCGGTCCCGCGGTCGCCCCGCCGCAGCCGCCCGGCGTGTGGCGCTCGAACGGCCACACGGAGTCACGCTACACACCGTCGGAGGGCGAGGACGCATACCGGCGAGGCGTCTACACGGTCTGGCGGCGCACGACTCCGTATCCGAGCTTCGTCAACTTCGATGCGCCCGACCGCACGGCGTGCGTGGCGCGGCGCTCGCCCTCCAACACGCCGCTGCAAGCGCTCACGCTGCTCGACGACACGGTGTACGTCGAGTCGGCTCTCGCCTTCGCGGACCGCGTGTTGCGCGAGGTGCCGAACGGCACGTCCGACGAGCGCTTGACGCACGCGATGCGGATCGCGCTCACGCGCGATCCGAGTGCCGCGGAGAAGAAGCTCTTGACGGGCTTGCTGGACAAGCGTCTCGCATGGGCGAAGGGCGATCCGGCCGCGGCGGCAGCGGTCCTCGAGGGTCTTCCGGGGTTCGAGCCGTCCTCGGGCGTCGATCGCTCCGAGCTCGTGGCCTGGTTCCACGTGACCCGCGTGATCCTGAATCTCGACGAGACCATCAACCGGAGCTGAGGCGAGAGGTCATGGACGACAGCGCTCTCTTCGCTTGCGACTGGTCGCGGCGCCGCGTCCTGCGCGGGCTCGCGGGCGGCATCGGCTCCCTCGCGCTCGGCACGCTGCTCGCGCGCGAGAGCGCAGCGGCGAGCGCGGCCGACGGGGCTTCGTCGGTGCGTCCGCCGCACTTCGCCCCGCGCGCGAAGCGCGTCATCTATCTGGGGATGATCGGCGGTGCCTCGCAGACCGATCTCTTCGACCCGAAGCCGGCGCTCAAGGCACACGACGGCGAGCCGTGTCCGGACGAGCTCTTCATCGGCAAGAAGCTCGCGTTCATCCGCGAGCGGCCGACGCTGCTCGCGTCACCGTACGCCTTCGCCAAGAGCGGTCAGGTCGGCGTCGAGATCTCGGAGCTGATGCCGAGCTTCCGCGAGGTCGTCGACGACGTGACCTTCATCCGCTCGATGCACACCGACGAGTTCAACCACACGCCGGCGGAGCTCGAGCTCCTCACCGGAAGCGGTCGCTTCGGACGCCCCAGCGTCGGGGCCTGGGTGAGCTACGGGCTCGGCAGCGAGAATGCGGACCTGCCGGCGTTCGTCGCCCTGCTCGGCACCGAAGCGCAGCCTGCGAGCGGCTCGTCGAGCTGGGGACCCGGGTTTCTGCCCAGTCGACACCAGGGTGTGCAGTTCCGCGGCGTGGGCGATCCCGTGCTCTTCCTGCCGAGCCCGCGCGGCGTGACGCGCGAGCAGGAGCGCGAGACCATCGACACGGTGAACGCGATCAACCGTCTGCGGCTCGATCGCGTGCAGGACCCGGAGATCGAGACGCGGATCGCCCAGTACGAGATGGCCTATCGCATGCAGATGTCGGTGCCCGATGCGACCGACATCTGGAGCGAGCCGCAGTCGATCCACGACATGTACGGCACCTCGCGCGACAAGCCGTCCCTCGCGAACCAGTGCCTGCTGGCGCGCCGGCTGATCGAGCGCGGCGTGCGCTTCGTGCAGATCTTCGACGTCGGCTGGGACCACCACACCAGCATCTTCACGTTCCTGCCGTTCAAGGCACGCGCCGCCGATCGTGCGGTCGCGGGGCTGCTGCGCGACCTGAAGCAGCGCGGGCTGCTCGACGACACCCTCGTCGTCTGGGCCTCGGAGTTCGGTCGGACGCCGATCGCGCAGAGCACCAGCGAGGCCGGGCTGCCGGCGCCGGCCGGGCGGGATCACCAGGCCGAGGCGTTCACCGTCTGGCTCGCCGGTGGCGGCGTCAAGAAGGGATTCGTGTACGGCCGGACCGACGAGCTGGGCAACAAGGTGGTCGAGAATCCCGTTCACGTGCACGATCTGAACGCGACGCTGCTTCACCTGCTCGGGCTCGACCACAAGCGCCTGACGTACCGGTTCCAGGGACGGGACTTCCGCCTCACCGACGTGCACGGCGAGATCGTGCACGACATCCTCGCCTGATCCGCCCATGCCGAGCGGCTCCGTCGCCCGGCTTTCGCCCGCCCTGTGTCCTCTTGACGAATCTAAAGTAACCCTTCAAGAAAGTTCAACGATGCCGCGTCCGGGAAGACACGTCGAGGGAGCGAAGACGCGCGAGCGCGTCCTGACGGCCGCCGCCGAGCTGATCGCGCGCCAGGGCTACGCCGCGACGTCGATCACGCAGATCAGCGAGCGCTCGGGCGCGAATCCGGCGTCGATCTACTGGGCATTCGGCAGCAAGGAGGGCTTGCTGGCGGCGGTCATGGAGCGCTCCGCCGCGGCGTTCTTCGCGCACCTCGAGCCGCCGCGCGAAGCCGACGCCTTCGCATGGCTCGCGACCCTCGCCGGCTCGTTCGCCGGCGGTCCCGAGTTCCTGCGCCTGCTGCTGGTGCTGTCGCTCGAGCGTCGCGACGGCGACCCCGTCGTGCTCGAGGCGGCGCGCCGCGTACGCTCGGCCGCAGCCGACGGCCTGTCGTCGGCCTACGCGGCCGCGTTCGCGATCGACGATCGCTTCCGGCGTCGCGCGGTGTGCGACCGGCTCGCGCGCTTCACGCTCATGCTGCTCGACGGCGTGTTCGTCGCGAGCCAGATCGAGGCCGACACGACGGATCTGCGTCGCGCGTTCGAGATGATCGCCATCGCCGTCGAGGCGACCGGCCGGCAGCTGCTCGCGCAGACGCCCCGGGTGGTACGTGGCCGGCCCGCAGCCGCCAAGGCCAGAAAAGGAGTCCGAAGATGACCGCACCCACCGGTGCCACCGCCCCGAGCCCGGCGCCGTCGCGCGACCTGTCGGCGAGCGACGTGCTCGACAACGCGCGCGCTCTCGCCGCGTCGATCCGCAGCCAGGACCTCGCGGCCGAGTACGACCGCATCCGGCGCCTGCCTGCCGAGGTCGTCGAGAAGATTCGCGCGGCCGGCATCATGCGCATGAACATGCCGCGCATCTGGGGCGGCCCCGAGATGACCTCGATGGAGCAGGTCGAGGTGATCGAGACCCTGGCGCGCGCCGACGCGTCGGTCGCGTGGTGCTCGTTCATCTGGTGCGATTCCGGCCTCTACTCCGGCTACCTCGACGACGCCGTCGCACGCGAGATGTATCCGCGCCTCGACATGGCGACCTCGGGCTGGATCTACCCCGCGGCGGCGTCGGAGCGCGTGTCCGGGGGCTATCGCGTGAGCGGCCAGTGGATGTTCGGCAGCGGCTGCAACCACTGCGACTGGCTCGCCGCCGGCGTGGTCGTGGTGCAGAACGGCGCACCGGTGCTCGACGCGCAGGGTCGTCCGAGCTGGCGTATCCTGCTCGCGCGTCGTGACCAGTACGAGATCCTCGACACCTGGTACACGACCGGGCTGCGCGGCACGGGAAGCAACGACTACCGCGTGCAGGACCTGTTCGTGCCCGAGGAGCACAGCTTCAGCCTGCTCGAGCCCGCGCGGCGCGCGGGCGCGCTGTGGGCGCTGCCCGACACGCTGCTGCGCAAGATGTCCGGCGTCCCGCTCGGCATCGCCGCGGACGCGATCGACACCGCGATCGCGATGCTGCGCGACAAGGTCGACCGCGTGACCTTCCAGTCGTACCGCGACATGCCGCGCGTGCAGCTCGCGGTCGCGGAAGCGCAGGCGCTGCTCGGCGCGGCACGCAGCTACGTGTTCGCGTCGCTCGAGGCGCAGTGGCGCAAGATCGAGCGATACGAGCCGCTCACCGAGCGCGAGCGCGCCGACGCGTGGCTGTCGCGCACCAACGCGTTCCAGGCGGCGCGCAAGATCGTGACGCTGCTGTACGACACGATCGGCGCCGGCGCGATCTACTCGGATCGTGGGCCGTTCGACCGGCACATGCGCGACATCCAGACTGCGTGTCAGCACATCGTCGGGCAGGTGAAGGCGTGGGAGGGCGTGGGGCTGCTGCTGATGGGTGGGCAGCCGGCGGCGCCGTTGCTGTAGGGCGAGCAACGGGACGTGAGCAGCCGAGCAGGTGTCCGCGACACCCCATCGGCGACCAGAACGACGACGGAGCTCTTGCTGCCGAGGCATGGCGCACGGCTCGGCGCGCGCCAACGGCTGCCCTCGTGGCCGACGTCAACGGTGCATCGAGACGATCTGTTGCCGCCGGACGATGAACGGCCCTCACCCTGAATGCATCGATCGGCGTTGACGGCGTTCGGCAAATGTCCGATGAACGAGCCCCGACAAAAATTGGAGGGATTCGATGATTCGGTGGGTGGCCTGGATGCTGGTCGCGATCACATCGAGCTCGTGCGCCTGGACCGCGCAGAAGGCACAGCTGCGACCGCAGGTGAGCGTCCCATCCGCCAACCTTGGCGGTGGCTCGAGCGTCTATGTTCATACGGTCGACGAGCGGACCAGCGACGTGCTCGGCAACCGCGGTGCGGGTGCCGTGGGGGCCGAGATCTCGGCCAGCTCGGCCGACGTCGTCGGCGCCGTCGACCAGTCGCTGACGACGGGTCTGCGAAGCCTCGGCTTCACCCCCGTCCCTGCCGCTGCCGCCGACGCGAGCGAGCTGAAGGTCGAGGTCCGGGCGCTCCAGTACAAGCTGACGATGGGATTCTGGGCGGGCGCTCTCGACGTCGATGCCGCCTTGAAGGCGATCTGCATCCGCGGCAAGGACCGCAGCTACGAGCAGCTCCACCGCGGCCACTACGAGGACTCGCTGCAGGTCGTGCAGGGAGCGGACAACAACAACGAGTACATCAACTCGGCGCTGTCGAGCGCCATCAACGAGGTGCTGCGCGACCGACAGCTGCTCGACTGTCTCGCGGGCACCGATCACGCCGCATCCGCGGCGGCGAGCGCCGCTTCTCACTGAGCGCGCCATGGCGCCGCCGGCAGCTCGCAAGCCCTGGCGCGGCGCGGGTGCTCTCGCGCTCTGCGCACTCGTCGCCATGGGATGTGCCGAGTCGACGCAGATCGTGAGTCGCCCGAGCGGCGCGCGCATCCAGATCGACGGTCGGCCGCTCGGTGTCACGCCAATGACGTTCACGGTGCCCCGCAGCGAATGGCCGCGCACCTACTCGTGCGAGGTCTCGAAGGAGGGCTTCGTGCCGCAGACGGTGCTGCTGAAGCCCCAGGTCGGCGGCGGGCGGATCGTTGCCGGCCTGTTCACAGTCGGGCTCGTCTTCCTCTTCAAGAGCCCCTACGTATTCGGGTCGGACATCTACGACGTCGACCTCGCCTACGACGTGCCCGCGAGCACCGGCACACCGCCGTCGCGCTGAGGTGCAGGCGAACGATCGAGCGCTGGCGCGGTCGCAGGCTGGGAGGGCGTCCGGCAGCACGTACGAGTGCCGGAGGCGGGACTTGAACCCCTCGGACACCACGCAACTACGCGTCGGAAAGCCGCGCCAGCGTCGCGTGGTGTGGCGTCGCGTCGCAAAGGCTGGCCCTCGGGGGGCCAGGTTCGGAACAGGCCGAGCACCGGTTGGCCAGGTTTGCCCAGTGCCGGAATGCGGCGGTCGGGGAGAGGTGCCCGTGTCGCCGGTCGGGACCGGCGTTACGCGCGTGGTCCCTCAACCAAGCGCGCCGCTTTAGCTCGTCGGGGACGCTCACGGCGGGCGGCTCGTTTGGCTGCGGTCTCCTGCGCCGCGCGTCGCCGTTCCTGGTACTCGATGATGAGGTCCGTCCTGAACCCCTCGTAGAGTAGGTAGTCGAAGTTGCAGTCGACGTACTCGATCCAGCCCCGTGCGAACTCGAAGGGGTAGCGCGCGTCGGTAAGCGTGCTGACCGGCAGTGTTGTCGCCTCGCCGGTGTGGACGATTTCGTTGCGAGCCTCCGACAGCTTGCAAAGTCCTTCCCAAGCGCACGCTGCGGAGAAGGAGCAGTCGTTGGTTGTGACGATCTGCTCGACGTCAAAGTGGGGGAGGCTGATATCAAGATACGCGTCGTAGGCAGTGCTGATGTCCTTCAGGCTGCGCGCCCGCGCAAACGACGTCTGGATTGGTCCGTCCAATCGCTTGTGCTCGTCACCCAACCGGAACTGCAGGTACTCAGGGAACTTGTTGGTGAGGTAGCTCTCAACCATCGTGTACGTCGCGACGAGAACCTGTTGTCCGATCGATCGGAGCTGGCCTTGTTCGGCTAGCAGCGCGCGCTCCGTTACATCGTACGCGTCACCGAAAACGGCATATCCACTCATGTGGTTGTTCGTGAGGATCGCACGAACCTGCTTCTCGTCGACGGCACTCTTCCGGAGGTCAGCCATGACGTGCATGGTGTAAAGATCGGCCGCGGTGAGTAGGCGACGCAGCCCTAACTCTTGCTTGACAAAGACCTCGAAGGCGGGTCCTTTCTTCCGGCCGCTTGGCGGACGTAGGTGTCGAGGTGGCATGAGCGACATTCGTGTTGATCCCGTCAGTGCAAGTGTCCGTGCGCGGTTCGAGTGCTCTTTCTGGCCCCCAGCTGCCCCCCAGCAACTGCTTGAACGCTCGAAACCCGCGTCCGACGCGGGTTTCGTGAATGCCGGAGGCGGGACTTGAACCCCTCGGAAACCACGTAAACACGCGTCGGAACGCCGCGCCGACGTTGCGTGGTGTGGCGTCGCGTTGCAAAGGCTGGCCCCCGGGGGGCCAGGTTCGGGGGCCAGCTTGCGGCGACTGCGGACGGGGGAAGTCGTACGCTGGCCACTCCTCCAACCGGCGAGGCTCGGCGAGACGTGCCCACGGCGTTGGTCGGCGAGGGGTGCGCCCCCGTGGTTCGACGACGCGCCTTCTGCGGACGGGCACCGCTTTCGTGCTCTCGGGTACTTCCGTGCGCTCGCGACGCCAAGCCGGCGGGGTAGTAGAGAGTCTTCGCGCGAGCTTTCACGCCTCCTCACCGCCAGAGCGACAGCGCCGTCAACGGGCAAGCTCGCACGATCGGGTTGCCGGAGCCGCCAACGGTCGTCAGACCAGATTCCGGTTGACCGCTGCCACCTGGCTTCCGTACGTTGCGTGGGCTCGCGGCGGCAAGGTCCCGGCCGTCACCGGAGGTCTAGATGCCACGTCCCTCGCTTCTCGTTCTCGCCGCCTTGTTCGTTCTGACCTCCTCGGCGCACGCCGCTCCGTCCGATCAACAGCTATGCGAGTCGGCGATGGAGCTGGCGTCAGCGAAGTGTGCGCAGTGCCGTCTCACCGCCCAGTCCAAGGACGCGAAGGCACCCAACCCGGCGAAGCTTACCGAGGCGCTCGGCAAGTGCTCGCAGAAGCTCTCTGCCGCGTTCGCGAGGGCGACGTTGCGCTACGGGGCTGCCTGCACGGCCACCGAGCCGTCGTCGGCGTTCGACGCATACCTGAAGCAGTGCTCGGACGACACAGTTGCGGCAGCTGGAGGTGCCAGTCTGCCCGACTACGTCGGCGAGCTGGCGGGCTGCAACGCGGACCTGAGCACTTGCAACGGCAACCTCGCGAGCTGCACGAGCGACTTGACGACGAGGACGTCGGACCTGACGACGTGCGAGGGCGACCTGAACGCGTGCGAGGCGCTGCCACCCACCCGGCTACTCAAGACGGGCCAGACGACGAGCTACGGTCCGGGTAGCGACGGCGACCTGCGACTCGGCGTTGCGCAGAGCTACGTCGACAACGGCGATGGCACAATCACCGACACGAGAACCGGCCTGATGTGGGAGAAGAAGTCCGACGACAGCTCCGTCCACGACAAGGACAACACTTATGCTTGGTGTGCCGACGCGGACAGCGATTTCAACTGTGACAGTGGTACGAACGCGATGGACGGGACTCTCGTTACGGCATTCCTTGCCGCGCTGAACTCGGGCAGTGGGTTTGCTGGGCACACAGACTGGCGGTTGCCGAACTTGAACGAGCTAGAGAGCCTGCGAAATCTCCAAAGCGTTAGTGTTCCGGCGGTGTCGACCGCGTTCAACGTCGGCTGCGGTGCGGGCTCTAGCGGTAACCCGGGCTGCACTGTGACGACGTGCAGCTGCACCCGTCCAGGCTTCTACTGGTCGACATCTACCTATCTGGTCGACCCACGATCTGTTTGGAGCGTGTCCTTCGATCTCGGTTTCAACGGTTGGGCGGGCAAGAACTTCAACTCCTTCCACGCGCGGGCGGTTCGCGGCGGCTTCTGAGCCCGGCGAGCCGTTGTAGTCGAAAGAGTGTGAAACCCCGACCTCGACGACGTCGGCAGTCGAGGTCGCGCCGGCTCACTCCGTCGCCCCGAGTCCCTCTGCGACCAGTCCGTTGGCGACGAAGGTCGAGTACTGACCTCCCAGTTGGAGGTTGTAGACGTAGTCGACCTCGCGAGCCCCGCAGGTCACACCCTCGCTACCGCAGAACTCTCCGGCGTACACCAGCGAAGCCACGGTCGGCCCAACCGGGTGCGATGGTGTCACGACGGTGCGACGGTTCGGAATACCGGCCGCCAGGCTATCCGGTGACAGCTCGACCAGTGGGATCGACGTACCGACCGGCGTCTTCACGAGTTCCGACACGACGCGGAGCGAGCCGTCGCCATCGATCACGACGTCGCCCGGCTCGATCGACTCGATCGGTACCTCGCCGCTGGCAGTGAGGACCACGGTTCCCGCGGCGAAGCAGGGAACGTTCGTTGGCTCCCCGATCTCGTCGTCGTTCACCAACTCCAACTCGAAGCCGCCGAGTCCGCCAGAAGGCTTCCACTGCATCGTGTACCGACGGCCCGAGAGCAGATCCAAGACGAATGGCTGCGGGATAAGATCTGAGCAGTCGGCATCGTCGGAGTACGAGACCGGCTCAGGGCGGAGCTGATTGTCCGTGTCGACGCGGATGTACTCGCTCGGCTCACCGTCGACCGACGTGAACGTGTACCGGCCGTTTGCTCGCAACGACGACGTGAAGCTCTGGCCCTTGCAGAGCAGGTTGCCGCGATACCGGACGAGGGTCGTTCCACGGGGGAGCCAGTCAGAGAGCACGAAACTCTGCAGCCCCTCCTGCCATTCGAGCGTGGTGCCTTCTCCCGAGTACGGGAAGTCGACGACGTGCTTCGTCGCGGTAACACCGCGGATGAACGACGTCCCGAGCGTGACCACGTCGAACGTCGCCTCGGCGAACTTGGACCCGTTGTCGTACAGGGAGACGGTGTGAGTCCCGGGTCCAAGTAGGTTCCAGTTGATCAAATAGGAGAAGCCGTTGTCCGCGTCCCCGCAGATGGAACGCGTGTCCTCGCGGCCGGTGCCGTAGGCAACGATCGCCGACGGGCCACCGTCGATCGAGAGCGCGAGGTCGCCCGCGTCGCACTTCCAGCCGGAGATTGTCCCGATGCCACTCTGACGCGAGCTTGGTCCGGGGTTCTCCAGCGCACCTTGCG
This sequence comes from Candidatus Binatia bacterium, assembly GCA_019749875.1. Taxonomy (GTDB): domain Bacteria; phylum Desulfobacterota; class Binatia; order UBA12015; family UBA12015; genus VGTK01. Next base: position 13,499 of record JAIEPK010000518.1, read on the forward strand.
CGTGCGCGTCTACTGCGAGGACCAGGAACGTTGCGACGAGCAGGGCGGTACGACGACGCGCGTTGCGCGAGCAGATGGTCAGGTCGAAGGGGAGCATCATCGGTCTCCGGTTGAGTGGCGAGCGGTAGGCGACGTCGAGGGACGGCGACGGCTACCGAGACGTGCGAGTGCGGGTGAGGTCGACGACGACCTCGTCAGAGCCGAAGAAGCCCTTCTCCGGAACGCGCAGGCGCAGTCCTTTCAGGGCGGCGAGCGGAATCTCGAACACCTGCACGGACGGCTTCGTGATGCCGGGCTGAAGCTCGGTGAGGAGGAAGTCGTCGTTGCCGCCGGCCATCATGAAGGCTGTCGAACCGCGGCTTGACGGTCGGAACTTGCGACCCGCCGAGTCGAGCAGCTCGAAGTCGTCGGCGAGACCGGTGTGGGTCTCCTTGCCCTCGTTCGTGATCTCGTACTGCACGACGACGAACGTGGCGTTCGGTCCGGCGTTCTCGTGCGCGTACTGGGCTCCGAGAGTGTCCGCCGTGCCTACGCGTGTGACGCGGTAGGTGAAGTCGCCGAGGCGAAACGTGTCGCCGATCACGAGTGTGTTCACCGCAGCGGCCGGAGCCGCTGCCGCTGGCTGCTCCTGCTTCGCCGCAGCGACAGGAGCACTCGGCACGGTCGGCGCAGCACCCTCCGTCTGCGGTTGCTTCGGGACGGTCGCCATCATGCCCACGAACGCGAGGACGCAGCCGAGCGCGCGCTGCCCGGTCGTCAGCCGGAAGTCGAAGCGTCGCTGCGTGAACGAGTGAACGGGCGGGAAGACGAGCCCGCCGAAGAGAACGACGAACCACCCGAAGGCTTCTCCTCCGAGCCCGCCGACGAGGCCGAGCAAGATGAGCGGGAGTCCGACGATCCAGCCGAGGATTCTCGTCAGGACGTTCGCCGGGTCGCCTTTCTCGCCCCACACCTCCTTGGTCGTCGGTTCAGGTTCCATATGTAGGTCTCCGGGGTGGGCCAAGGGCGATGATGACGATGAGCAGCAACGAGGGCGTGCGTGGATGAACGGCGATCGATGCAGCGTGCTCGGGTAGGTGGCGCGCGGCGTGACTCCCTCCGAAGCGTCCTACCAAGGATTGATACTCATCGGCTGTAGACCCATAGTCATCCGAACTCAACCCTCGTTCGCGTGGAGGTGCGACGTCGGTTCGGGATGCGCGTGCGCCAGTTGCGCGAGGAGCGTGGGTGGTCCCAGGAGCGGTTCGCCGACGAGTGTCGCCTGCACCGGACGTACGTCGGTGGGATCGAACGCGGTGAGCGGAACGTGTCGCTCGTGAACATCGAGCGGATCGTCAAGGCGTTCCACCTCTCGATCGCGACGCTCTTCCAGGACAAGTAGCGAGGCGTGTCCTCCCTGAAGGACACCGTGACGGTCTGAGGCGCAACCACAGCAAGGAGGCGTCCACCTCCGGCGGAGAGAGGCGGGCACTCCCAGTGGCCACTCCCAAGAGCGCTCTCTGCAGAGCGCGGGAGCAGTCAGCGCTGTCCACCGCCGTCACGGTTGGAAACCAAGGTCGCCTCGGGTCCGGTGGACGGCCGCGAGCGCCTGCTCGACGTGCACCTCGGACAACGGTTCGTCCGTTCGGGCCTCGTCCAGTTGTCGGAGAGCTAGCGTGTCGGCGAGTTCGCGAAGGTGCGCTCCGGAGAACCCGCTGGTCTGATCCACCAGGTGGTCGAGGAACGGTCCGACTTCCCCGGGGAGGCTGACAAGCAACCGAGAGAGAATCCGGCGACGTCCGTCCTCATCAGGCAACTTGAAGGCGAGGTGCCGGTCAAACCTCCCCGGACGCTTCAGCGCCTCGTCGATCGCTTCCGGTTGGTTGGTGGTGGCGATGATGACGAGACCGTCGTTCGCCTTGAAGCCGTCCATCTGCGCGAGCAGCTCGCCGAGTCCGAGCGTGCTGCTCGTCCCTCGGATCTCGGCCACCAGGTCGAGGTCTTCGAGGAACACGACAGCCGGCGCTCGCTCCCTCGCCCAGCGGAAGAAGTAGCCGGGGTCACCGTAGTGCTCGAAGCCCCCGGGGGTGACCCAGAGGAAGGTGATCCCGTCCAGCTCACTCGTGAGCGCCTTGCCCACGAGCGTCTTGCCGGTGCCCGGAGGTCCGGAGAGGAGCAGCGAGCGACTCGCCGGTAGCGGGACCGCGTAGCCGTCTTGGTGCGCTCGCAGGAACGCGGTCACGTTCCTTTGGACTTCGGCGCGAGTCGCCTCGGGGAGCACGACGTCGTTCCACGTGACGCCGTGCGACTCCATGAAGCGTAGTCCTGCCTTGTCGAACGTGAGGTGCTGTCCGCGCGTCGGGTCGTGCTCGTGCAGTACCTTCCTGAACGAGGCCGCGACCTCGTCAAGCACCTCGTCGGAACCCGCGATGAGGTCGACGATCAGCTCTTGGTAGAGCGTGCGGGTTCGCTCCCGGACCTCGACTGCACAACGTCGGCCGTCGCACTCGAAGAGGACTCGGCCGGCCGACAGACACGCCTCGCGGCGACCGGGCGCGACCTCGACCTCGGTGTGGGTTGGGTACTTCACGAAGTCGGTGTCGCGCAGCGGGAGGACGACCGGCTTCGCCCCCGTTCCCCGTGACGTCCAGCAGCGAACCGCCCAGAGAGCGTTCAGGACCTCCAGCTGCTCGAACACGTGCTCGCGCACGACCAACTGTTCCGATCCGAGGAACTCGCGCAGCTCGCGGTCCTGGCGCGCTTGTCGCTCAAGAGGATCGAGGAAGGGTCGGAAGGCAGCCGCGAGGCTCGTGCTGACGGTCGCGAGCAGTAGAGCAAAGCTGGAGTCGGGTTCGGCCACGGCCACCTCCGGGTCGCTACATTGACAAGCTTGGTTGGTTAAGCATAAATTACGATTGGGTGCAAGCCGAACGGAGTACGCCTTGTCTGTCGTGACCGACGCGTGGAGGAACGTCTCGCTGAAGGAGCCGTTGGGCCTGCTGACGCTGCTGGGGCTGCCAGGTGTGGGTGGGCGCACCGTCAAGTTGCTAGCCGACCGACTGGACGTGCTCGGGGCAGTCCACGAAAGCGGCTCGCTACCGGCCGGCGTGTCTTCCGCGGCAGCGCGGAACCTGCGAGACGTCGACGCTGTCATCGCAGCCCACGCTCGCGCGGTAGCCATTGTGGCCAAGGCGGAGGAGACCGGGACACGGCTCGTCGGCGTCTACGACGAGAGCTACCCGCAGCTTCTCGCGTCAATCGCAGACCCTCCACCGGTGCTCTTCGTGAAGGGCTCGCTACGGGACGACGCGACGAAGTGCGTTGCCGTGGTCGGCACTCGCAAGCCGAGCGAGTGGGGATGCGAGCAGACGCGCTCCTTCGTGCGAGAGGTCGCCTCGAAGGGTTGGACAGTCGTCAGCGGACTCGCCCTCGGCGTCGACCAGGAGGCGCACGAGGTGGCAGTGGCGACCGGCGCGCCGACTGTCGCCGTCCTCGGTGGTGGGCTCGACCGAGTCTCGCCCGCTCAGAACCGTGCGCTTGCCGAGTCGATCCTTGAGTCGGGAGGTGCGCTCGTCAGTGAGCAGCCGTTCGGCGTCAGCGCGTCGAAGGCGACGCTGGTGCAGCGCAACCGAGTCACCTCCGGGCTCTCGGCCGCGACCGTTCTCGTTGAGTCGGCGCTCACGGGCGGCTCGATGCAGACGGTGCGGTTCGCGGTGCTGCAGGGCAGGCAGGTGTTCGCGGCGGTCCCGGACGAACCGAACCACCCCTCGACCGACGCGCTGACGCGGCTGACGACGCTCTCCGGCCCGGAACTGGCGGCGGTGGTCAAGGCCACGGGAGAGTACGAGCGACGGCTCCGAGAGGAGTTCCGGATCTCCCCGGTTGCTTTACCCCTGCGTGCCTTCGCGTCGCGCGGTGCGTAGCCGAACTCGTTCGCGGGTCACACCCCGCAAGCGTTCGCTCTCGTCCTCCGAGCTGGAGGAGTACGCGAGAGACTTCGTCGCCAAGGTCGTCGCCGAACTCCGAGAGCACGGCGAGCTGCTCACGGTGACGTACCTCCTCGTGGACGACGACTTCGTCCTCGTGCCGGCGTTCTACCGCACGTCGCTGGAGAAGGAGATCGCCACCGTGGCGATCGACGCGCTGGTCGCGCGTCTGAACCCGCGGGCCGTCTTCTACGTCACGCGAGGCTGGGTCGGCGACGACAAGCCCGTTGTCGCCGCTGTTGAACTGCAAGGGGCCGGCGACTGTCCCGAACTCGTTGATTACGGCCCGGACGACCCGCTGCCGGCCGAGCGTCGCGACGCCTTCTGCGTCCTCGCGCGAACCGAGAGGCACGAGTTGGTTGCGGTGACGCCGTACAAGGTCGAGCCGCGGCCGGACGGGCACGCGGTCACCTGTGGCGAGACCGCCCTTCGGCTCGTTGCGGGAGGTGGCCGGTAGAGGCGAGCCCGCGCTCCGTCTCCGTGTCGGCCTCCGTCCAACCTTCCGGCACGCCGCGCAGAAGCCGCTCTCGAACTTGTGCCGCACGAGAAGCGAACCACTTCTGTCGGCGTGGATCGGACTCCGTCCTGGCCGCGCTCTCCATATCGCGAGCGATCCGGCGCAGCAGGTCGCGCCAGTAGGCGTTCTCTCGGCGGGCCTGTGTGAGCACGCTCGACCCGCTACGGCGCCGGCCGCGGTCACTCAAGAGACTTGACGAAGTCTCCTGACAGCCTACTGATGCCCCTGACCGTAGCGCGTCCGCTCGCCGCGAAGTGCGTTAGCTTGACGAAGGTCTACGCCCGCGTGGCGAGTCGACGGCTGGTCGCTGGCTTCAACCGTCGGCTCGCCAACCCTTCCGCGTCAAGCAAGCGGAGGCGCGGGCGTTCGCGGGTACACCGACCAACCGGGCTCCTCACCGCTGAGGATACGAGCGATCCGTAGCAGCGCCTCGATGACGTGCACAATCTCGGAGCGACGAATGCGACACTGTCGGTTCGGGACGATGAACCACCGGCCCGCCTCGTCACACTTCCACGGACCGATCTGGATCACCGGGTTGCCTTCGAACTCCTGCAGGTAGATCCGCAGCTCCTGCACGTCGTCGCGGAAGGTACGCGACAGTGACGTGATTCGCGTTCCGTTCTCCTGCGTGCCGCCGAGCGTGCCGCTCTCTGCTGCTTGACGGCGTGCGCGGTTCAGCTCCTCTTGAAGCTCTGCCAGTTCGTGTGAGTAGTCCATCATTCACCTCTTCCTCTTGGTGGGTTCGGCTCGGCGTGTCTGACGAGCCGGGTTGTGTGGCGCTTTGCGGGCGGCGGCGGACTCGTCGCCGTCGAGAAGCGTGGTCGCTTTGGCCGCGGGCACGTCAAGCACGCGAGCGAGACGGCGCAGCTGTGCCTCGTAAGGCACAAGCCGACCGGATTCGATCTTGCCGACGTCGCCCTCGGCGAGGTGGGCGCGGCGAGCGAGTTCGGCCTTGGACCACCCCCGCGCCTGCCGCAGTTCCGTGAGCTTCTTCAAGTCTGTCCTCCTCGACCCGGACCCGGGCCTAGACCGAGGGGACCACGCGACGAGCGCGCTCTGTAAGTAGGGTCAGCGGTTGCCGTCCGCGCTCAGGGGTCTTCGGCGTTCGGTTGAGCGAACGAGGGCTGTCGTGCAATGACTCTCGAACCGAACAACACTTGGAGGTGCACGTGCTCCCGTTCCTGCTCAGTCTCGTGGTGGCCACCCTCGTCCGGTCGCTCTCCCTAGCCGCACCGACAGCCACGCAGAAGTGCGAGGCGGCCATGGAAACGGAACGGCCAAGTTCGCGCAGTGTCGCCTGAACGCGGAGGCCAGGCTCACCAAGGACGGCGACGCGAAGCGGCGGGCGGCGGCTCGCTTTCTCTTTTGAGGTTCTCTTGGACCAACACACCGAAACGTACATCCGGCATTGCGATCGACTCCTCGAAGCCGTCGCAACCATCCCGTCGACTCCGGGGCATCATCTGACTGCATTCTTCGCTCGAAAAGGAATCCTGTACGACCGCCGACTGTTTGTGGTCGGTCGTGCCGTGAACGGATGGGAGCCTCAGGGTTGGGAGCCCAGCCTCGCTAGTACCGAAGAGGGGCGGCGCTCCATCATGGCATCGTCGAATAGGGTGGCGAGCGATCAGTGCCCTATGCGGTGGGTGAACGACTGCATGACGTTTCCGAACGTGCACGACTACAACTCTCGGCGATCCGCGTTCTGGCGAGTTGTGCGGCGTATCGCTCTCGCGCTTGGGGTTCCCGACGACGCTTCATGGTCCAGCCACCTCGCTTGGTCCAACCTCTACAAGGTCGCACCGTCAGGCGGTGGGAACCCATCGGGTACGCTACTTCGTGTCCAGGAATCGTGGATTCCTTCCTTGCTGAGCGCAGAGTTGGAGATGTTCCAACCCGCGGTCCTACTGCTGCTAACCGGTAGTGACTGGTTGGGCTCGACGCTCACCGGACTGGGAGCGTCGATGGAAGCGAGGAGCGGCCTCGTCGAAGGAGTAGGTGAGCTGACCTCGTCCTTTGTCGTCGTGGCTAAGCACCCTCAAGGAAAGCCAGAAGACAAGTTTATCAGCGAGGTGGTTGCTGCACTTCGATCGGGGCGACCACGGATTGTCGCGTAAGGAAAGGGCTGCTTCCCTTCAGGAATGCCCACTCAACCACGTGTCGCCATCTACGCCCGCGTCTCGACCACCGACCAGACGCTCGACTCTCAGCTCCGCGACCTCCGCGAGTACTGCGAGCGCCGCGGGTGGGAGGCGGTCGAGTACGTCGACCACGGCGTCTCTGGCGCGAAGGACTCTCGGCCCGGCTGGAACGCGTGCTGGGACGCCGTCCAGAAGCGTCAGGTCGAGGTGCTCGTCGTCCACGCGCTCGACCGCCTCGGCCGGTCGCTCAGCCACCTCGTCAAGATCATCACGTACTTCGCGGAGCACGACCTCACGCTCGTCAGCTTTCGCGAGAACGTCGACCTCAGCACGGCGTCCGGCCGGATGATGGCCTCGATCTTCGCGACGCTCGCCGAGTTCGAGCGGTCGCTGATTTCCGAGCGGACGCGGGCGGGGATGCGGGCGGCGAAGGCGCGCGGCAAGCAAGTCGGCAACCCGCGTCGCTTCTTCAACGAGCGGAAGGCGACCGAGCTGCGCGCGCAAGGTTGGGGGCAGCTTCGGATCGCCAGGGAACTCGGCGTAGGCGTCGGGACGGTCAACGCGTGGGCGAGGACGCTGACGTCGACGACGAACGGGAAGCGGCGCTCGCTGGCGTGAGTCGAGCGGATATTCTCAAAGGTCGCGCGGCGAGCGGCCGAGAACGCCCGTTCTCTCGTACCGACCTCCTCGCCCTCGCGACTATTCCCGAAGGACCGTTCAAGAATAATCTTGGACGCCACCTCGTGGACGAGACTTGAGGAGGGGAAGGGGTGGGCTCGACGCGTGACTCGGGGAAGGACCTGTGGTGCACCCCGTAGAAGCGCGCGCTGTCGCGCGAACGCGCCACCGAACTGTTCTCGACCGCTCTGTCGTCGAGGCGGGGTCACGCTGAGCGGGTGGAGTCCGGCGTGGCGCGGACGGCGGACGAACTTCCCCCGGACGGCTTCGAGTCCCTCACGTCGGGCCAAGGCGGTAGCAGCACGACGTGCGGGGGTTGGTCGGCCCGGTGGGACGTGAAGGCAACGACGCGAGTTGGTGAGGCTCAAGGTCGTGCAGGTACGTGCCTGCACTCGGCGGATCGTCGTGACGGGCTCCCCGTCTCGGGCCTCCGACGTTACGTCTCTCTGTCGGGCCTGCGTTCCAAGAGGGCGCGCTGAGTGCCCGAAGGCGCAGCGTGTGTTCGCGAAGCCCGGTGTCCGGCTGGAACTCCCCGAACACCGTCTCGCGACCGCCGTGCCGTCGCCTGGGTCCGGTCACGTCGAGCAGTGGGAGTCCGAGGTCGACGCGGACTGCAGGAGGCAGTTCTCCGCGGTTAGGAGAAGGAAGCGTTAGTGACGCACCGGCGCAGGTGTCGAGCGGGATAGTACGGGCACGTCGCGACGACTCGAACGCCGGCCGCCTCCCCGTCGGCGTACGAACGTACGAACGCCGACGGGGAGACACACCCTCTCCCCCTCCCCCGGTCAGTGGAGCGCTGCGGAAGGGGCCGGCTCGGCGCTGGCCTTCCACGTCCTGAAGAAGCTGACCCTTTGGTCCAACAGCTTGAAGTACCTGAGCAGTGCTGCGCCGAGCCCTGGGCGGCCGGACGCACCCGCAGCGAGGATCTCGACGAGACGGTCGGGGAAGGTCGGATCTTCCGGGTTCGTCTCTTCGACGAGGTCGCCGAGGGCGCTCCTGAGCGCGAACGAGGCCTCGAAGTGGGCGAGGAGACCGTGCAGGTTGCGGGTCGGGTGCCCGTCGACCCTGCACGGCACAGAGTCCTCCTCCTCGGTGCTGACGTGACCGCAGTAGGCGCACACCGACTGGCTGCGGAGGAAGTCGTAGACGCGGGTCGCTGCGACCGTGCTGTCCGTCAACGCGGCGAGCAGCTCGACGCCGGACGAGGGGGAGGGGGGAGGGGGCTCTTCCCCGGAAACGTTCGAACGTTCGTACACGCGGCGAACGTCCTCGGGGTCGGGAAGAGCTTCCACTCTGTCGGGCAGCGGCTCGCCCCGACCGAGGCGCTTCGTTGCCTCATCCTTCGTCAAGAACCCGCGCGCTACGGCTTGAGTGACACGGTAGTCGACCGTGCTCTTGGCGAGCTTCAGAGCGCGCGCGAGTTCCGACAGCGTTGCGCCCCCGGACGGAACGGCGTTGACGGTCTCGCGGATCACCTCCGTCACGCCCTCCGTCGCTACGGCAGTGAAGATGGGCAGCAGCAGCCCGCGAGCCACCGCGTAGTCGTCGACCGTCGCGATCACCTCACCGGCGGGCGTGCGGTCGCGCAACCGCTGGCGGAGGAAGGCGACGGTCTCGACCGCCGTCAGCAGCTGCGGGAAGTCGCGCCGCATGCGGACGTCGGTCGCTGGGACGAGGCTCGACAGTGCCGGGGCGAACGGGACCACGACGCCCTTCGCACCGAACACGGTCAGCCACTGCTGCTGCGCACGGAACGGTGTCAGGTCGGGCGGTGGCCCGGTGAGCCCGGCGGCGCGCTCCGCTTGCTTGTCCATGATGGCTTGAGTCTGTTTCGGGGTGTCAACCACTGAGTCTTCAAGATGCCGTGTCGCGAGCTGAGTACGGAGCGACTCCGTGCTCGTGGTGATCATGCCTGTTGGCCCTTCCTTTTCGATCCGCTGCGTCGTGAAGTCTCCGGTTTGCTCGTTCCGGACGGTGACCTCGTAGACCATCCGGTTGTCGGTTAGGATCGAGCGGACGGCACTCGCACCCGCTCCGTCCTCGGTGAGGGAGTCCGCTTCGGCAAGGAAAATAATTTTCTGCTTGAAGTCGGCGCTCGTGTAGACCAAGGCCTTCTCCGACATCGCCGCGAGAAAGTAGTACGCCTCGTCCGGGAAGAACGGCAGCACCACGCGGACGGCCTCGCTCTTCCCCGAAGCGGACGGACCGACAAGCGCAATGTTAAGTGGGCGAGGCCGAAATCGAGACGAGAAGCCGAGGTAGGCCAGTCGAGGCACGCGGGTATCGCCGGCCCAGAAGTACTTGCTCAGGACGCGTCCCACCTCGTCGAAGATCGCCGGGTTGTCGAGGAGGTGCCCCGCGAGCTTGAGAAGTGTGGCTTCGTCGAGGTTGGTGCCGATCGTCCGGTCTTCGAGCGGATGCGCACCCGCAAGCGCAGCCGCCCACGCGGCCGGGAAGTTTTCTCGGTCCGCGAGGTACAGCTCGTTCGGGTCCTTGTGTGGCGCCAGCGAGACGATGCGAAGCCGGGAGCGCATCTCTGCGGACTGTGCGAGTTTCGTGACAAGCGTCAACCCGCCCTTGTCGGGTTCCTGCACAACGTACACGGTCAGGATGTCGTGCAGGTGCGCGCCCCACGAGTCCTGCCACGCATCGGCACCCGGGCTACCGATCGCCGGCTCGTCGTGCTGCCAGAGGGTGTGGCAGTCGCTCTCGCCCTCAACGATGGTGATGCGGCCGCACTCACGAGCGTGGTCGAGCTTCCACAGGCCGTATGGAATGACCTTGCTACCTTTGGTCCACAAGAAGCGGTCACGGCCAACGAGCGCGATACGTCGCCGCGTCGAGACCTGTTGCCCACGTTCGTCGTTGTAGGGCAGGCGGACAGATCGCGAGCCTTTACCGGCGATCTCCGTCACGCCAAGGCGCGCGAGGAAGTTTAAGTCGAGACCTTTCGCTGCGGCGTAGTCGGCAAGGCAGAGGCCCGCGGGCTTGGCGCTCGCGGCCGGTTCGGCCGACTCGGTTTGGCTTGTATCGGGCTCCGCGGCGAAGAGGTCGGCCATCTTCAGGTCGACGGCAGCGACCACTTCTTCTGCTGCGCATCCGGCGAAACACTTCAGCAGCACCCGGCCGTCAGTGCCGACTCCGACGCTGAGCGACGGATGCTCGTCGTCGTGGGCGGGGCACGAGGCCTGATAGCCGCCGTTCGACTGCTGCGTGACGTTCGTCAGCTTGGCAAGGACACGCTGCAGCGGGTTCACGAGAGCACCTCGCCGACCGCGCAGGTCGCATTCACGCTTGACCGCGAGCCCCACGCGCGGGCTGCGTCGCCAAGCCATTCCATCCACGAGTTCATTCGCTCCTCCTGTGTCAGCGGGCGTTGTTGCCCGTGACGGAAGGTCGTCGAGTAGACTGTACACGTCAATCATGTACAGACCGTGTACATGAATCCCAGTCGAGTTTCGCAGGCAGCCGTTCAGACGAGGTGGTGGCGAGCGGGCCGTTACGTGGTGCAGGACGGCGCGATTCGGCCGAAAGGCGCGACCACTTGGTACGAGCCGTGGGCGACCTACCAAGACCTGTGGGCCAAAGCTGAGCGGTGGTCGATCGCGAGCGAACTCGTCGAACTTGTCAGGAAGCTGGAAGGAACGCACTCCGACGAAAATCTCGAACGGGGAGCGCTCACACCCGAGGGGGAAGCGCTCGTGCTCGGTTGGTGTGAGCGCTTCGGTTTGCTCGGACTCTTACCGCACCGAGCCCTCACCATTATCGAGCCGCCGCTAGTGGTCGCGTCGCAGTCACGCGCTCGCGAGAACGTCGTCGGCGTGCGAGTCGGGTGGCGAGTTGGCGGCACGTGGCTGAACGACGTCGTTCGTTACCCGGAGTACCGCAGCCGCGTTGGACGCAACCTTCCGCGACGGGGGACCCTGGTTGTAAACGCAGGAACGCTCCCCAAGCCTCACGTGGTTTGGCAGGACCTCTTTGAGGGCTTCGCGAAGGCGGTCGACCTGCACGCGGCGCTCCGTCCCTTCTTTCCCGGCCTTGACCAAGCGGACCGCGACAAAGGGCAGTACCCTTTGCCCTTCGAACAGCGCTTTGTTCGCTTCTACTCCGAACCCGTTGCTGCCTTCTGCACGGCAGCACGGCAGCTCGCCCGACTCGTTGACGAGTCTCGTGACGTCGAAGAGCGCAAGACGAACCGCAGGGCGCTGGTGGCTGGTGTGAACCCGGACGAGGTGACCGAGGAGGCCGGGGTTCACCGTTGGCGGTGGGCGAGTCCATCGCTTCTGGGCACGTTGGCCACGATGGTAATCTTGGACAACGTCGCGAGCTGTCCGATGGGAGTTTGTGCTTGGGACAAGTGCGGTCGCGTGTTCGCGCGCAGGCAACCTCGGCAGAAGTTCTGCTGTGACACGCACCGGAACACTGCTTCCGTCTCGCGGTTCAGGCACGCTGAACGAGAACCGACGAAGCCGTCCCGCACGAGCCGTCGCAAGAAGGCGAAGCGGTGAACAGACGTGGCGCGAGAAGAGCAGCGTGACGTTGGGGGTCGCGAGTGGCTGAGTGTCCGAACGCCCGGACGCCCGAACTGTTCGAGTGCGTAGACGTGCCCGCGTCGAGGCCGGTCTCACGGCCGAGGTCAACGACGGCAGGTTTCGTCGGTCAGACGGCACGACTTCACAGGTAGAGGGGGAGGGAGGGTGTCTCCCGCGGAAAGCGTTCGTACGTTCGAACGTCGCGCGTCGCTGCGACGGCGCTGACCAATAGAGGGGGGAGGGGGGAGGTGTCTCCCCCCGAAAGCGTTCGGACGTTCGGACGCCCGCGCGCCGGGTTGCCACGGAAGGATAGGCCGCTGCTTCACGTCTGTTGCCGCTCACGCTGGCTGAGGGGTTCGCGGACCGACTGGATGATGGTCATCGCTGAGGCTGAGCGACGGCGGT